>CAZHCI010000147.1:5611-6935 GCA_964530905.1 uncultured bacterium | reverse complement strand
GATCCCCGCCTCCGGCTACAAGCTGCGCGAGGCGTACCGGTCGTACAGCGCCGCCCTGCGCTTCGCGGACCGCCTGGACGAGGCCGAGCTGGCCGGCGCCGAGCACCCGAAAGGCTGCCGCTGCGCCGAGGTGACGCTGGGTCAGATCCGGCCCGACGAGTGCGGCGTGTTCGGCAAGCTGTGCACGCCCGACGCCCCCTACGGCCCGTGCATGGTCAGCCACGAAGGCACCTGCCGCGCCTGGTACGTCTACGGCATGCACAAGGAGACGCTCCATGTCGAAACCGCCTGAGGGAGCGGCCACGGCCGCCCGGTCCGAGGCGACGTCCCGGTACGACACCGTCCGGCTGGCGCACGGCTCGGGCGGCAAGCTCAGCCTGGAGCTGATCGAGGAGCTGTTCGTCGCGGTCTTCGCCAACGAGCCGCTGCGCGAGCTGACCGACGCCGCGATCGTGGCCAACCCCGGGGGACGGATCGCGTTCGCGACCGACTCGCACACCGTCACCCCCACCTTCTTCCCGGGCGGCGACATCGGCCGCCTGGCGGTCGCCGGCACGGTGAACGACCTGGCCGTGATGGGCGCGAGACCCGCCTACCTGACCGCGGCCTTCCTGCTCGAGGAAGGCTACGAGATGGACGAGCTCGAGCGCGTGGTCCGCTCGATGAAGGCCACCGCCGACGAGGCCGGCATCGCCATCGTCGCGGGCGACACGAAGGTGCTGCAGCGCGGCAAGGGTGACGGACTGTTCGTGAACACCGCGGGCATCGGCTTCGTGCCCGACGGCCTGACGCTGGGCGTCGACCAGATCCGGCCGGGCGACAAGGTGCTCGTGAACGGCACGCTGGGCGACCACGGCATCGCGGTGATGTCCCGGCGCGAAGGGCTGGAGCTGGGCGTGGAGCTCGAGTCCGACGTCGCGCCCCTGAACGGCCTGATCGAGCGGGTGCTGGACGTGGCGCCGGGCGTCCGGTTCATGCGGGACGTGACCCGAGGCGGGCTGGCCGCCGTCGCGAACGAGGTCGTGCACAGGCGCACGTTCGGTCTGCGCGTGTTCGACGTCGCCGTGCCGATCCACGACATCGTCGAGCAGTACAGCGAGATGCTGGGCATCGACCCGCTGCTGGCCGCGAACGAGGGCAAGGTAATGATGGTCGTGCCGCCGGATCAGACCGAGGCGGCGCTGGGCGCGATGAAGGCGCACCCGCTGGGTCGCGAGGCCGCCGTCATCGGCGACATCGTGAAGAAGCCCGAAGGCGTGGCGCTGATCGAGACCGCGTACGGCAGTCGCCGACTGCTCGAGATGCCGATCGAAGAGCAGCTGCC
>CAZHCI010000147.1:0-5511 GCA_964530905.1 uncultured bacterium | reverse complement strand
GATCCGCCACCAGCGCGCCTTCATCGAGGCCGCCGTCGCCGCCACCAAGAACGCCAAGGAGCTGGTGCTCCCGATGCTGATGATGGAGGCGCCCGACGCGCCCTGGACGCCGGCGACGCTACGCGACCTGACCGCCCGTCGCGACGAGCTCGACCCGTTCCTGCACGACGCCATCGACATCCTGGTCGACTTCGAGCTGCCGTTCCTCGAGGAAGAGGCGCGGCTGGTGGAGGAGGGCCTCGGCCTCGCCCACGACCCCGCGCCGTTCGAGGTGGCCATGGTCGAGTTCGAGCGCACCTTCTGGGACGCCCGCTTCGCGGAGCACCAGGCCGAGCCGGAACGCTGGCCGCTCACGCCGCCCGTGGTGTACGACGTGTGCGAGAACCACCGGCTGACCAGCGGCGACGTGCGGCGCGCGATCGCCGAGCACGGTGCGACCTCGTTCGCGGACCTCGCGCCCTACCTGGGGACGAGCCCCACCTGCAGCACCTGCCACACCGCGGTGTCGCGCCTGCTGGTTCGCGAGCTGCGGCGGGCCAAGGGGGCCTGAGGGTGCTCGGCGCGATCGCCGGCGACGTCATCGGCTCGGTCCACGAGGGGGCCGGGACGAAGCGCACGGACTTCCCGCTGTGGGACCCGGGCAGTCGCTTCACCGACGACACCGTTCTGACGGTCGCCGTCGCCGAGCACCTGCTGGACGGCACCGACCTGGTGGAGGCGTTCCACGCCTACGTCCGCCTCTACCCGCATGCCGGTTACGGCGGGAGCTTCCTGCTGTGGGCGCGCGACCGGCGCACCGAGCCGTACGGCAGCTGGGGCAACGGCTCCGCCATGCGGGTGAGCCCGGTGGGCTTCGCGGCCGCCAGCGAGGAGGAGGCCTGGACGAAGGCGGCCGAGACGGCGGCCGTCACCCACGACCACCCCGAAGGCGTCCGCGGCGCGCAAGCGGTCGCGCTGGCGATCTTCCTGGCCCGCCACGGCGCCTCGAAGAACGAGATCCGCGCGGCGATCGAGCGCGACGTCGGCTACGACCTGAGCGCGACGGTGGACGAGATCCGGCCCGGCTACGGCTTCGACGTGTCGTGCCAAGGGTCGGTGCCCCCCTCGATCACGGCGTTCCTCGAGGCCGACGACGTCGAGGACGCGGTGCGCAAGGCGATCTCGCTGGGCGGCGACGCCGACACCATGGCCTGCATCGCCGGCGGCATCGCCCAGGCGTACTTCGGCGGCGTGCCGGCCGAGATCCGCAGCGGGACGCTCGCGCGTCTCGACGACCACCTGCGCCAGATCGTCAACTCGTTCGAGGCGCGTTTCGGGCTGGCCTGACGCGCGAAGCGTCGGCGCGGTCCACGACCGGCGCTCACGGACAGGCGTCGGGCGAGGCGGTGCCGCCGAAGACCTCGTCGACCAGAGCGTACAGATCGGGATCGTAGCTCGCGAGCTCGCTGCGGGTGTCGACGTGGTTGTGGATCCCGTCCGCCGGCTCGGCGGATCCGTTCGCGTCGAAGTAGCTCTGGACCCCTTCCGCCCAGTACTCGAGCTCGTCCACGGCTGCGTACGTGTCGCCCCACCTGCCATCGGCCAGTGCGGCTTCGTACGTGGCCTGAAGGCGAGCGTCGAAGGTAGCGTCCACGCTGGCGACCCCGAGCTCGTGGACGGTGTGGGCGAACTCGTGGATCAGGATGCTCTCACCGGCGTAGCTGTCGTCCGGGTAGCAGAGGAGGTTCTCCTCGCCGGCGGAGGTGAGCGGCCGGGCGATCGTCGCCCCCACGCCACGCGTCCGGGCGTCCCAGTCGGTGCCTGGGAACGCCTCGTTCAGGTCGGCGTGCTCGGGAAGGTCGGTCGTGACCTGCTCCTCGCCGATCACGCCGATCCGGACGTCGGCGTCGACGATCGCGTCGATGGCGTCCGGATCGACGTTCTCGAGCATAGCGGCGACCAGGGTGCGTGCGCGCTGCAAGGCGCTCGCGGGCACGTCGTCCGACGCCACGATCGCCAGGCCGGCGACCGTGCAGTACTGAGCGTAGAAGGCGTCGATCGTGATGCCGGAGGGGACCGGTCCCGCGTCGGCGCAGGCGGCTTCGAGATCCGCTCCCGTGGTCGGGCCGTCGCTCGGCGGCGCCGAACAGGCGGCCATCAGGACGGGAAGCAGGACGGAGAGCAGGACGGAGACGGAGCGGCGAGCGCGGCCGGTGCGAGCGCTGGGCGTCATCGCACGAGCCTAACGTACGAGCGCGGACGGTCGCCGAGCACGAGTCCGTTCTCGGCGGCCTTGGCGGGGAGCGCTTGGGGGAGGCCCGAGGCGTGCAGCGCCAGCGCAGGACGGGGTCAGGCCGACGCGCGGACCGCCTCGGCGACGCGGCTCGCGTCGCGGGCGCAGTCGTTCACGCCGATGCCGTAGTACGCGTTCCCCGTGAGATGCAGGCCGGGACGCGCGTCCGCAGCCGCCATGATGCGCGCCACCCGCTCGCTGTGCCCCTGCCAGTACTGCGGAATCGCCTTCTCCCAGCGCACGTGGTGCACCATCTCGGGTTCCGCCGTGATGCCCATGGTGGTCTCCAGGTCGTCCCGGACCACCGCGAGCGCCTCGTCGTCGCTCAGCTGCACGAACGCCGGATCGGGTACGCCGCCCGCGATGACGCGCAGCAGCGCCTTGCCCTCGGGCGCCTGCCACGGGAACAGCGTGGACGTCCAGAGGCAGCCCAGGATGCGGACGCCCTGGCCGCGCGGCACCAGGAAGCCGAACCCGTCCAGCGGACGGGGAACGTGCTCGCGGGCGTAGCCCAGGCCCACGACCCGCACGCCGGCGTACGGGATCGCCTCGAGATCGGCCTTCGCCTCCGGCAAGACGTCGGCCAGCAGCTTCGCCGCGACGAACGCGGGCGTGGCGACGATCAGCACGTCGGCCGCGACGACGCTCCCGTCGTCGAGCTCGACGCGGTACCGCGCGCCGTCGCCGTCGCCATCTCCGTCGGTGCGGCCGCCGGCCGCGATTCGCGTGACCTCGCGTCCGGTGCGCACGACCGATCCGAGCTCCCGTCGCAGCGCGTCGATCAGACGCTCGATGCCGCCGTCACGGAAGCTGGTCAGGCGACCGCCCGGCCCGGCGGGCCCGCCCGCGCTGTCGGGCTTCGCGCGGGCCTCGCGCCGACGTGCCAGCATGCCGCGGAACAGCCCGCCGTGCTCGTCCTCGAGGCGCTTCAGGCGCGGGAACAGCGCCCCCACGCTGGTGAGCTTGGCGTCGCCGGCGGTGATGCCCAGCACCATCGGCGCGATGAACGCGTCGGCGAACGCGCGGCCCAGCCGCCGCTCGGCGAAGCGGTGCACCGTCTCGTCCGCGTCCGCCGGCGCCCGTCCGACGAACGGCTCCAGCGCGACGCGCGCCTTGGCCAGCGGGGAGAGCAGCCCCGTGCCCAGGAACGCGCCCGCGCCGGTCGGGAGCGAGCGGAGCTCGCCGCGGTGGAACAGCATGCGGTGCTTCGCCGCGTCGGTCGCCGGCGCCAGGTCGTCCTCCAGGCCGACGGCGCGCGCCAGCTCGACCGACTCGGGCACGTTCGTCAGGAAGCCGTTCGGGCCACGGTCGACGACGTAGCCGTCGACCTCGTCGCTGCGCGCGATGCCGCCGGCGCCTCGCTGCTTCTCGATCACGGTCAACGAGGCGCCGGGCACGGCCTCGCGCAGGCGGAACGCCGAGGCGAGGCCGGAGATGCCGCCGCCGACGACGACGATGCGGGGTCTGCCCGGCGTGCCGGGGCGGCCTCGCGGTCCGGCTCGGTCGTGCGCGCCTGCGCCGTCGGGCGCGCTCACACCGTCCTCGAGAACATCTTCTTGTCCGACGTGCGTGCCCGGAGGTGGACGTCGAACACCATCGCCACGTTGCGGGGAAACAGCCTGCCCAGCGGCTGGGCCACGATCGCGTCGGGCTCCACGCGGACCAGGTCCTCGGGCACGAACTCCCGCGCCAGCGTGGCCAGCTCGCCTGCGAAGTAGCGATCGAAGTCGATGCCGAAGCGCCGCTCGACGTCGCGCTTGTCCACCCGGAACTGGCTCATCCACTCGCGGATCAGGTGCTGGCGAACCAGGTCGTCGGGCGTCAGCGCGTAGCCACGCTCGATCGGCAGGCGCCCCTCGTCCAAGGCGCGGTAGTAGCGGCTCAGCTTCTTCTCGTTCTGCGCGAACGTGCCCCCGACCGAGCCGATCGCGGACACGCCCAGCCCCACCATGTCCGGCGCCCGCACGGTCGTGTACCCCATGAAGTTGCGCCACAGCCGGCCGTCCTGCTGCGCCACGGCCAGCTCGTCGTCGGGCAGTGCGAAGTGGTCCATGCCGATGTCGACGTAGCCCGCGCGATTCAGTCCTTCGCGCGCGGTGAGCAGAAGCTCGAGCTTCGTCTCGGGCGAGGGCAGCGCCTCGTGCGGCAGCTGCTTCTGGTGATGCTTCAGCCACGGCACCAGCGCGAACGAGTAGACCGCGAGCCGGTCGGGTCGCAGCTCGGCGACCTGCGCGACGGTCCGCGCGAACGACGCCGGCGTCTGGTGCGGCAGGCCGTAGATCAGGTCGATGTTGAGCGACCCGAACGCCAGCTCGCGCGCCGCGTCCATCAGGTCGCGGGTCTGCTCGATCGACTGGATCCGGTTCACGGACGCCTGGACCGTCGGATCGAAATCTTGCACGCCCAGCGACAGGCGGTTGAAGCCGTGCGTCGCCAGGGTCGCGAGGTGCTCGCGGGTGGTGACGCGGGGATCGACCTCGAGCGCCTTCTCGGCGTCGGACGAAAACGCGAAGCGCCGCTCCAGCCGCGCCATCAGGTCGTCGAGCTGCCGGGGCGAGAAGTACGTCGGCGTGCCGCCCCCGAGGTGCAGCTGCGCGACGGGCCTGGACGAGCCGAGCTGGTCGACGACGAGGTCCATCTCCCGCTCGAGGTAGTCCAGGTACGGCTCGGCCACGTACGCGTGGGGCGTGATCACGACGTTGCAGGCGCAGTACAGGCAGCGCTCCTCGCAGAAGGGGAGGTGCATGTACAGCGACAGCGGCGCGTCCGTGTCGCGAGCGGACCTGAGCGCGTCCACGTACGCCTCTGGGCCGAACGCCTCGTCGAACTCGACGGCGGTGGGGTAGGAGGTGTACCTCGGGCCGGGTCGGTCGTACCGCTGCGTCTGCTCGAACGTCACGCGAAACGGAGCGTCCGGCCCGCTGGGCGCACGCGGGTCGTCACGAGAATCCACACGTCAGCGTACCCGGAGCGCTCGCGGCCTGCGGTAGCCGAATGTCCTAGCCGTCGGAGCTACGGCGCTGACCGACCGGCACGGCCGATCGGTCGAGCGGGTGGCCCCGCCTACGGCCGTTCGTCCCGTCGCGGCCTAGCCTCGGGACAGGACGCGCCTCGGGGCGCGGACGCGTTCGATCCGCGACCGGCCCGGTCCGGGACCCACGCTTCCCCGCGCACGCAGCCAGCGGGCTGCAGAAGGGCCACGATGACCTCGATGACCACGACCTCGACGACCACGACCT
>CAZHCI010000146.1:0-7018 GCA_964530905.1 uncultured bacterium | reverse complement strand
GGACGCTGGCCGACCTCGCGGGCGCGGAGCGGGTCGCGAGCGGGCACCTGGCGGAGGCGCTGGCGTACCGGGCCGAGCCGTTCGCCGGGCCGGCCGCGACCGGGGAGGGGACTTGAGGCGCGCGGCTCCGCGCGCGGCTCCGCTGGCGACCGATCCGGCGAGACGACCTCGGTATCATCAACTCCCCAATCGTGTCAGGTGCAAATGTCCCTGCCCACGGTGTACATTCCCTGGGTACGAGTGGTAGCGCCGGGAGGCACGAAGGTGCGCCGGCGCCTTTTCGCATGACCCGGGTCGCGTGCTAGCCTTGCGCGACTGCGCGGGGGAACCCCAACGAACGACCCTAGGAGGGACGACGAGGTGCACGTGAGACGATGGCTCCAACGGGGCTTGGCCATCGCGGCATCGGTACCGCTGATCGCCGCCTGCGAGTTCTCCGGACCGCAGAGCGCGCTCGATCCCGTGGGACCGGTGGCGCAGGCGCAGAGAGACCTGTTCGTCTGGACCCTGTGGCTGAGCGTGCCGGTGATGGTCGGCGTGTTCGGCGTGCTGATCTACAGCGTGGTGCGATTCCGCGCGAAGAACGCCGAGGACGAGCGCGCGATCCCGCACCAGACGCACGGCAACTTCAAGCTGGAGATCGCCTGGACGATCATCCCCGTGATCCTCGTGATCCTGGTCGCGGTGCCGACCGTCCGCACGATCTTCTCTACCGAGCAGCGCGTCGAGGCCGGGCCCGACGACCTCGCCGTGCACGCCACCGGCTACCAGTGGTGGTTCAGGTTCGACTACCCCGACCACGGCTTCACCACCGCCAACGAGCTGATCATCCCGGTGGGCAAGCGCGTCGTCGTGTCGCTGGACTCCGCCGACGTCCTGCACAGCTTCTGGGTGCCGAACCTCGCCGGCAAGCGCGACATGATCCCCAACAACGACAACCAGGTCTGGTTCGTCGCTGACGCGCCCGGCACCTACTACGGCCAGTGCGCCGAACTGTGCCTGGGCGCCCACGCGTACATGCGCTTCCGGGTGATCGCCATGGAGCAGGCCGACTACGAGCGCTGGATCGCCAGCTTCCAGAACGCCGCCTCGCAGCCCGTGTCGGCCGACCCGCTCGTCGAGCGCGGCCGAGGGCTCGTCGCCCAGAAGGGCTGCGTCGCGTGCCACGCCATCGACGGCTACGCCGCGAACACCGAGGTCGGCAACCCCGACTTCCCCAGCCTCACCAACTTCGGGCTGCGCACCACCGTCGGGGCGGCCATCGCGGACAACACCCCCGAGAACCTCGCGGCGTGGCTGCGCGACCCGCAGGCGATGAAGCCCGGCAACCGGATGCCGACGCTGTGGAGCGCCGACGACCCCAACCGCGAGGACGAGATCGAGGCGATCGTCGCCTACCTGCTCAGCCTCGGCCGCGACGGCCTGGCCTCCGGTCAGCTCACCCTGGGAGGGGTCCATGGAGGTCAGTAAGGTCACGGTCCCCGCGCCTGCGCCGGACTCGACCCCGGCCTCCGGGCTGTTCGCCCGTCCGACCTGGACGACGGGCATCGCCAGCTGGCTGACGACCGTCGACCACAAGCGGCTCGGCCTGCTCTACATCTTCACCAGCTTCGTCTTCATGGCCGCCGCGAGCGTCGAGGCGTTCCTCATCCGCCTGCAGCTGGCCGTGCCGGACAACACGCTCCTGAGCCCCGACGTCTACAACCAGATGTTCACGATGCACGGCGTCACGATGATCTTCCTGGCGATCATGCCGCTGGGCATCGGTTTCGCGAACTACTTCGTGCCGCTGCAGATCGGCGCGCGCGACCTCGCGTTCCCGCGGCTCAACGCCCTCGGCTTCTGGATCTACGCGGTGGGCGGGGTGTTCCTCTACAGCAGCTTCTTCCTCGGCGGCGCGCCCGACGCCGGCTGGTTCGCGTACTCCCCGCTCACCTCGCTGTCGAACAACCCGGGTAACGGCACCGACTTCTACATGATCGGCCTGCTCGTCGGCGGCATCGGCACCCTGGTGACGGCGATGAACCTCATCGTCACGATCGTCAGCATGCGTGCGCCCGGCATGACGATGATGCGCGTGCCGGTCTTCACGTGGATGATGCTGGTGACGTCGTTCCTCATCATCTTCGCGTTCCCGCCGCTCACCATCGCGCTCCTCCAGGTGATCTTCGACCGCACCTTCGGCACGCTCTTCTACGTGCCCGCGGGCGGCGGCATGCCGATCCTGTGGCAGCACCTGTTCTGGATCTTCGGCCACCCGGAGGTCTACATCATCGTGCTGCCCGCGTTCGGCGTGATCTCCGAGGTCATCCCCACCTTCAGCCGCAAGCCGCTGTTCGGCTACCCGGTCATCATCCTCTCGGGCATCTTCATCGGCTTCATGGGCTTCGCGGTGTGGAGCCACCACATGTTCACCACCGGCCTCGGTCCCGTGGTCAACACGGCCTTCGCGCTCACCAGCTTCGTGATCGGGATCCCCACCGGGATCAAGGTCTTCAACTGGCTCGCCACCATCTGGGGCGGCAAGGTGGTCTTCACCACCTCGATGCTCTACGCGATCTCGTTCCTGATCACCTTCACGATCGGCGGCATCACCGGGATCATGCTCGCGGTCCCGCCGTTCGACGCCCAGGCGCACGACACCTACTTCGTGGTCGCCCACTTCCACTACGTCATGGGTGGCGGCGCGCTCATGGCCTTCTTCGCCGGGCTCTACTACTGGTTCCCGAAGATGAGCGGCAAGCTGATGGACGAGCGGATCGGTAAGCTCGGCTTCTGGTTCCTGGTGCCGGGGCTCCACCTGATCTTCTTCCCGCAGCACATCGCCGGGCTGATGGGCATGCCGCGCCGGACCCAGACCTACGTCGCAGGCATCGGGCTCGAGCTCCCCAACCTGCTCTCCACGGTGGGCACCTTCGTGATGCTGATCGGCCTGATCCTGTTGCTCGTGAACATCGTGCACGGGGTGCTCCGCGGGAAGCCCGCCGGCAACGACCCGTGGGATGCCCGCACGCTCGAATGGGCGGTCTCGTCGCCGCCGCCGCACCACAACTTCGACAGCCAACCGGTGGTCAACGACCGCGACGCGCTGTGGGTGCAGAAGTACCCCGAGAGCGTCCACGGCGAGCGCGTCCCCGAGTCCGCGTCCGTGCCCTATGATGCGGCCGGCATCCACATGCCGGGCCAGAGCTGGTACCCGCTCTTCATGGCCCTCGCGCTGCTGGTCTTCTCGTACGCGCTGCTCTTCCACAACTTCTGGGTGGTCGGGATCTCCATCGCGATGATCTTCTTCTTCACCTACGCCTGGGCGCTCGAGGGCGTCGGTGGCCACCACCTGCCCGCCGGGCCGCGTGCCGGCCGGCGCAGCAGCAAGGAGGGCCACGCGTGAGTGCCGCCACCGCCTCCACCGCGGTCGTGCCCGGCATGGAGTCGGGCCACTACCGCAGCAGCAAGTTGCCGGACGTCAAGCTCATGATGTGGGTCTTCCTGGCCTCCGACATCATGTTCTTCGGGACGCTGATCGGCACCTACCTCGTCTACAAAGGCCGCAGCCTGACCGGCCCCTACCCGGTCGACGTGCTCGACGTCCCGCTGACCACGGTCAGCACCTTCGTCCTGCTGATGTCGTCGTTCCTCATGGTGCTCGCGCTGCACGCGCTGCGGCAGGACGACATCGCCAAGTTCCGCCTGTGGACCTTCGGCGTCGCCTTCTTCGGCGCGATCTTCCTCGGCTTCCAGGTCTACGAGTTCGCGCACTTCGTCGACCTCGGCCTGACGCTGCAGGGCAACCTGTTCGGGACCACCTTCTACGTGCTGACCGGGACGCACGGCGTCCACGTCACCATCGGCGTCATCTGGCTGCTGTCGATCCTGATCCACTCGTACGTCAAGCCGTGGACCAGCAAGGACGAGGTCTACCTCGAGATCGCCGGCCTCTACTGGCACTTCGTCGACATCGTCTGGATCGTCATCTTCACCATCGTCTACCTGGTGGAGTTCGTCTGATGGCGCACCAGGGCGGCAAGAAGCATGGCATCGGCGAGTACGTGATCGTCGCGCTGATCCTGGCGGTCATCACCTACGTCGAGTACTACATCGTCGAGTTCCCACCCGGGTTCATGAGCTCCGGTTGGATCCTGTTCTGGCTGATCGCCATGTCGCTCGTGAAGTTCTGGATGGTCATCTGGTTCTTCATGCACCTCAAGGACGACGACAAGCTGTACACGGGCTTCTTCTCGTCCGGCATGGTCATCGGCCTGGGGATCTTCGTCGCGCTGGCGTTCCTGTTCCTCCTGCCCCGCGCGGTGGCGCCCGTCGTCAGCGGCGACGCACCCGCGGCGGAGGCGCACGGCGCGGCCTACGCCGACGGCCTACCCGACGAGGTCGTCGCCAACATCGAGAGCGACGGCGCCAGCCGGCCGCTCGCCCAGCGCGCCCGCACGCCGCGTCCAGCCGACCTGACCCTGGTCGTGACCCCGCCGCCGGCCCGCACCGATGGCTTCGAGGTCCGCCTCGACGACCTTGCGGTCGTGGCGGCCGCCACGACCGAGGTCGAGGCCGAGGCGGAAGCTGAGCCCGCGACCGAAGCCACGACCGAGACCGCGACCGAGGCCGAACCTGAGCCCGCGGCCGAGACCGAGGCCGAGCCGGCAGCCGAGGCCGAAACCGCGGACGAACCCGCGCCGGCGACCGAACCCGAACCCGCGGCCGACGACGTCCTGGCGGAGGCGCCGGCCGACGCGAGCTTCGACCGCGACCTCGGCACCCAGGTCTACGCGGCCAACTGCGCGGCCTGCCACCAGCTCGACGGCGCCGGCCTCCCCGGCGTCTTCCCACGGCTCGCGGGGCACGCCGCCGACCTCTACCAGGCGGACGGCGGCCGCGACTACCTCATCGAGGTCATGCTCTACGGCCTGCAGGGCCAGATCGCCGTGGGCGGCACCAACTACAACGGCCTCATGCCCGCCTGGGCGCACCTCGGCGACGAGCAGATCGCCGCGGTGATCAACCACAGCATCGCCGGATTCGACGACGGCGCACCCGACGGCTTCGACGCCATCCGGGCGGAGGAGGTCGCGGCCCGCCGCGGCGAGGGCCTCACCGCCGCCCAGGTCCTCGAGTCGCGGGGGGCGCTCGGCCTGGAATGAACGCTCCAGAGCCCATCTACGCCACCTGGCAGTTCGATCCGGTCCTGATCGGCGGGATCCTCGCCGTCGCGATCGCGTACGCGTTGGCGACGGGCCCACTGCGTCACCGCCTGGCCCCGGGCGAGCCGGCCCGCCCCCGCACCGCGGCCCTGTTCTATGGCGCGCTGGCGCTGTTCTTCGTCGTCGAGGGGTCGCCCCAGCACGGCATGGCCGAGCGCGACCGGCTGTCCGCCCACATGGTCCAGCACCTGCTGCTGAGCTACGTCGTGGCGCGCATGCTGATCGTGGGCGTCCCCGCCTGGCTGTGGCGCGCGATGCTGACCCACCCGCGCGTCTTCCCCATCGCCCGGGTCGCCCTGCGGCCGATCGTCACGTTCACCGTCTTCTCGCTGTTCTTCGCCCTGTGGCACGTCCCGGCGATCTACCAGGCCGCGCTGATGGACGCCACGCTGCACCACGTGGAGCACCTGGTGTTCCTGATCACCGCCGTGATGGTCTGGTGGCCCATCCTCAGCCCGCTCGAGGAACTGCCGCGCGCGCCGTACATGGTGCGGCTCGCGTACCTGTTCACCCTGCCGATCGCGCAGCTGCCCGTGTTCGCCGGCATCACCTTCCACCCGGACGTCGTGTACCCGATCTACGCGCTGGCGCCGCGGGCCTTCGGGCTGAGCGCGCTGGCCGACCAGGCCCTCGCCGGCGCGATCATGAAGGTGTTCGGCCTCTTCTTCTTCGGGCTGCCGTTCACCCGCATCTTCTTCGAGTGGTACCGGCGCGAGAGCGAGCGGAGCGTCACGCAGATCGACATGCGCCGGCAGCCGACCGAGGCCGCCACGTGAACGCAGCCGCCCCTCGAGGGATCGCCTTCGACTGGGGCGGCGTGTTCACGGTCGGTACCTTCGACGGCCGCGCCATCGCCCGGCTGGCGCGCCTCTACGGCGTGCCCGAGGCCGAGCTGCGGCCGCGTTACCTCGAGCTGATGGAGCTCTTCGAGGTCGGCGGCTTCGACCTGCCGGCCTTCGCCGAGCGGCTGTCGCGCGCGATCGGCCGCGACGTCGACTCCGGCGCCTTCCGCGAGGCCTTCCTGGACGCCCCCCTCGAGCGCCCAGCGGCGTACGCGCTGCTCGCCGGCATCCCGGACGGCTACGCGGTGGGCATGCTGTCGAACAACGTGCCGGTGCTGTGCGACCGGGTGCGCGAGGACCCGCGCACCGCGCGCATCGAGCGCTTCGTGTTCAGCAACGAGATCGGCGCCCGCAAGCCCGACGCCGTCGCCTTCATGGCCCTGGCGGAGGGGATCCAGCTCGCGCCCCACGACATCGTCTTCGTCGACGATGCCGCGGCCAACGTCGAGGCCGCCCGGGCGCTCGGCTTCCAGGCGCTGCTGCTCGACACCCCGGCCGCCTTCGCGGCGCGCTGGCGCGCCGCGCTGCCCGCGCTGGCGCACCTGACCGAGGGTCCCGGCTGGCACGCCGACGCGGCCTGATGCACCACCACGACGACCACGACGGCGGCCCGCCGGTGGACGACGGTCAGCTGCGCCCCGAGGCGGCGGGCGACGACCGCGAGGCCCCTCGGTCCACCGGGGCCCGCGACGCGCGGGGCCGCCGCGCCGTGCGCCTGCTGCAGGGGTACGTCTGGCACCCGCGCGAGCAGGACGTCGACCTGGGCGCGCACCTCCCGACCACGCTCGAGGGCGACGTCCACGTGGCGTGCGATCCCTTGCCGGCGGCGCCGTTCACCTTCTTCGACGACGGCACCCTCGCGGCCACCCAGGTCGTGTACCAGCTGACCGTGCTGCGCCTCGTGGAGGACGGCGCGGACCCCGCCACGCTGCTGCCCTGGGTCGCCGAGACGCTGCAGCGGGCGCTGGA
>CAZHCI010000145.1:6288-7063 GCA_964530905.1 uncultured bacterium | reverse complement strand
TGCGAGACGGCTGCGCGACGGTCGCGAGCACGACGAGGCCGGCCCTCCGCGAACGGAGGGCCGGCCTTCTTCGGTGGCGGGCGCAGGAGGACTCGAACCCCCGACCTACGGTTTTGGAGACCGCCGCTCTACCGACTGAGCTATACGCCCAAGGGCGGAGCGGATCATATCAGACCGCCGCCGAACGTGCCAAGGACCGTGATGCGTCGTCCGCCACGGAGTCCGACCGATCCGGTCTGGTATCGTCGCGTACGACGCTACGGCGGAAGGAGAGTCCATGGACGCGATGCGCACGACCGATGCAGATCCGATGAACGAGGCCCGAATGACCGTCACCGACTCGGCGGCGAGCAAGGCGGCCGCGCTCTTGAAGGAGAAGGACGAGCAAGCCGCGATCCGAGTCTTCGTCAAGTCCGGCGGCTGCAGCGGCTACATGTACGGCATGGCGGTCGACGATCGGCGCCTCGAGGGCGACCGCGAGTTCGAGCACAAGGGCGTGCGGATCGTCGTGGACAAGATGAGCTGGCCGCTCCTGGCCGGCAGCGAGGTCGACTACGTCGAGAACATGATGGGCGGCGGCTTCTCGGTCCACAACCCGAACGCGAGCAGCAGCTGCGGCTGCGGCAGCAGCTTCCGTACCGACGGGAGCGACGCGCCCGACAGCGAGGGAAGCGCCGGCTGCTCGAGCTGACCGTGAACGCGAGCACGTGACGGAACGGGCGCGCCCGGCTGCGGTGGGCTCCGGGGGCGCCCGTCGGGGGGGCGTGGGCCCCGC
>CAZHCI010000145.1:0-6278 GCA_964530905.1 uncultured bacterium | reverse complement strand
CGGCGGCTCGAGGGGCCGGGCCCCGCGAGCACCGGCGCGCAGGGCGCGCCGGGAGGCGACCGCATCCGGGCGCGCCCTGCGCGGGGTCGTGGTCCCGTTCGTGAGCCGGGCCGTGGGCCGGATCGTTCAGTCGGCGGCGTCGGCCGCGGACGCGTCGGGCGGCGTCCAACGCAGGATCGGATGACGCGCGGCCCTCACCTCGTCCAGCCGCCGCACCGGCGTGGTCCTCGGTGCGTCGGCCAGCCAGGCGGGATCGTCCTGCGCGCGCCTGAGAATCGCGCCCAGCGTCTCGGCGTAGGCGTCGAGCGCCTCGAGCGACTCGGTCTCGGTCGGCTCGACCATCATCGCCTCCTTGACGTTCAGCGGGAAGTACACCGTCATCGGGTGCATCCCCTCGTCCAGGAGCGCCTTCGCGATGTCGAGGGTGCGAATGCCCTCGGGCGGCTGCGCGACGAACTCGTGCATGCAGGTTCGGTCGTACGCGCTCGCGAAGCCCTGCTCGGCCATCCGGACGCGTAGGTAGTTCGCGTTCAGGACCGCCATCTCGGCCACGTCCGCGAGCCCTTCCGCGCCCAGCGAGCGCAGGTAGGCGTACGCCCGCACCAGGTTGCCGACGTTGCCGAAGTAGCTCCGCATGCGGCCGATCGACTCGGGACGCTCGTCGTCGACGTAGAAGCGGTCTCCCTCACGGCCGATCACCGGGCGCGGCAGGTACGGAGCCAGGTGCGCCTTGACGCCGACGGGACCGGTTCCCGGTCCCCCGCCGCCGTGCGGCGTGGTGAACGTCTTGTGGAGGTTGAGGTGCACGACGTCGAACCCCATGTCGCCCGGCCGCGCCTTGCCGACGATGGCGTTCAGGTTCGCCCCGTCGTAGTACAGCTGCGCGCCGACGGCGTGCGCCGCGTCGGCGATCTCGCGGATGCGCGACTCGAAGATGCCGATCGTGCTGGGGTTCGTGAGCATCACCGCGGCGGTATCGGGGCCGAGCTTCGCCTTGAGCGCCGCCACGTCCACCTCGCCGTCGGCGGCGGTGGGCACCTCGACCACGCGGTAGCCGACCATTCCGGCGGTCGCCGGATTCGTGCCGTGGGCCGCGTCGGGAACGATCACCACGCGCCGCTGGTCGCCTTCGCCGCGCGCCACGTGGTAGGCGCGGATCATCAGGATGCCGGTCAGCTCGCCGTGCGCGCCGGCCGCAGGCTGGAGGCTCACGTCGTCCATGCCGGTCACGGTCGCGAGGCCGCCCTGCAGGCGCCAGAGCAGCTCGAGCATGCCTTGCGCGCCCTCGGGGTCCTGGGCGGGATGCAGGTCGGTGAACAACGCCGCCGCGTCCTCGTGCACCTTCGGGTTGTACTTCATCGTGCAGCTGCCCAGCGGGTAGACGTTGCCGTCGATCGAGAACTGCCGGTGGGCCAGCTGCGTGAAGTGCCGGACCAGGTCCAGCTCGGACACTTCGGGCAGGCGCGGAGGCTCGGCGCGCAGCGACGCCTCGCCCAGCAGCTCCGACATGTCGGGGCCGTCGACGACCGGCGGCTTGACGCCGCGTCGTCCGGGGCGGGACCTCTCGAACAGCAGGGGCGCGTCGTGCTGGGCAGGGTGCTCGGTCGCGCGCTCAGTCGTGTGCTCAGCCATGGGCCACCTCCCCAGGGCGCTCGCCGACGGCGCTCAGCGCCGCGAGCAGCGCGTCGACGTCGGCCGGGCGCGTCAGCTCGGTCGCGGTGATCAGCACCGCGTCGCCCAAGCCGTACTCGGCCGGAATCGGCAGCCCTGCGCGGACGCCGGCGCGCTGCAGGTCGCGCCTGAGCGCGCGCGGATCGCGCGAGACGCGCATCGGAAACTCGGCGAAGAACGGGCCCGATCGGACGACGGCGTACCCTTCGCGCTCCAGGCGATCGGCCAGCGCGTGCGCATTGCGGACGGAGCCCTCGGCCATCTCCCGCAGACCGTGCGGGCCGAGCGCCGCGACGTTCACGGTGGCCATGAGCGCCGCGAGCTGGTGGTTCGAGCAGATGTTCGATTTCGCCTTGCCGCGGCGAATGTGCTGCTCGCGGGCCTGCAGCGTGAGCACGAAGCCGCGGCGACCGTCGACGTCGCGGGTCTCGCCGACGAGACGTCCAGGGAGCTGCCGGACGAGCGCCTCGGTCACGACCATGAAGCCGAAGTGCGGACCGCCGTACTGGAGCGGCACGCCCAGCGGCTGGCCTTCGCCGACGGCGATGTCGGCGCCGACATCGCCGGGCGTGCGCACGATCGCCAGCGCCAGCGGATCGACGACCGACACGAACAGCGCGCCCGCGGCGTGCGCCGCGTCCGACAGCGCGTCCATCGCCTCGAGCCGGCCGAGGTGGTTCGGGTTCTGGACGATCAGCGCGGCCGCGCCGTCCAGATCGCTCGGAACCGGCGTGGCGAGATCGTCCAGATCCACCACCACGATCTCGGCGTCGAGCGCGTGGAGGTACGTCTCGAGCACCTCGCGCGACTCGGGGTGCACGCCGCGCGACACCACGATGCGGTCGCGGCGGGTGGCCCGCATCGCGAGCAGCGCAGCCTCGGCCACGGCGCTGGCGCCGTCGTACATGCTGGCGTTCGAGACCGGCAGGCCGGTCAGCTCGCTCATGATCGTCTGGTACTCGAACGTGGCCTGCAGGACGCCTTGCGACACCTCCGGCTGGTACGGCGTGTAGGCGGTCACGAACTCCGACTGCATCGCGAGGTGGCGCGTGACGGCCGGCAGGAAGTGCCGCCGGACGCCGCCCCCCAGGAACGACGGGCTTCGAGCGTCGTCGCGCGCGGCGAGCGCCTGGAGATGGTCCATGAGCGCCACCTCGTCCATCGGCCCTGGCAGGTCGAGCTCGGGACCCAACAGCTCGGCCGGTACGCCTGCGAACAGCTCGCCGACGGACGCAGCGCCGATCGCGTCGAGCGCGCGACGGACGTCCTCTTCCGTGTGGGGTGCGTAACGCACTACGCCTCCTCTTCGCAGACCGCGCGGTACGCGTCCGCGTCCAGCAGGCCCTCCCGGGCGGAGGGATCGGCGACCTCCAGCCGGAACAGCCAGCCGTCCTCGTAAGGAGCCTCGTTGATCCGCTCCGGCTCGTTCTCGAGCGCGTCGTTCACGGCGACGACCTTCCCGGTCATCGGCGCGTAGATGTCGCTGGCCGTCTTGACGCTCTCGACCACCGCGACCGCGTCGCCGGCCGCGACCTCGTCGCCGACGGCGGGCAGCTCGACGAACACGACGTCGCCGAGCTGGTCCTGAGCGAACGCGCTGATGCCGACGGAGACGACGCCCTCTTCGGGGGCGGAAACCCACTCGTGGCTGCGTGCGTAGCGAAGCGTATCGGGAATGTCCATGCGTCCTCCTCGTGGGGTCGCGGCGCGACCGATGACGTCACGATACCCGTGCGTCCGGCCGGAAGAACGGAAGGCCCACGACCGTCGCGGACACGCGCTGCCCCCGGATCTCGACCGCCACGTCGGTGCCCGTCTCGGCCAGATCGGCGTCCAGCCACGCGAACGCGATGCTGTCGCGCGTCAGGGGAGAGACCGTCCCGCTGGTCACCTCGCCGGCGACGTCGGCGTCCTCGCCGGCGCGCATCACCCGGTAGCCCTGCCGCGCGATCCCGCGACCGAGCAGCCGCAGGCCGACCAGCCGTCGCTCGCATGCGGGCTCGTCGCTCCACCCCTCGGCGCCGGCGAACGGCTTCTCCTTCACGACCCAGTCGAACGGCGTGCAGCGCGGATCGGTGTCCTCCGTGAGCTCGTGCCCGAACAGCGGGAACCCGGCCTCCAGCCGCAGCGTGTCACGGGCGCCCAGGCCGCACGGCTCGGCGCCGGCGTCGGTGAGGGCGGTCCACACCGCGACGGCGTCCTCTGGACGGGCGAACACCTCGAAGCCGTCCTCGCCGGTGTAGCCGGTGCGCGCCAGCCGCACCGGCGCCCGGCCCAGCAGCGCGGGCAGCGTGTCGTTCTTGCGCACGGAGGTCAGGTCGACGTCCACCAGCCGGTCCAGCAGCAGCGCGGCGCCCGGCCCCTGCAGCGCCAGCAGCGCCCAGCGGTCGCTGACGTCGCGGACCTCCACGTCGCTCCGCTCGGACGCCAGCGACGCGAGGCGCGCGCCGACGGCACGGCGGTTCGCGGCGTTCGCGACGATCAGCCACCCCGCCTCGTCGAGGTGGTAGAGGTACGCGTCGTCCACCAGTCCGCCACGGTCGTTCGGGATCATCGTGTAGTGCGCCCGGCCGACCCGGAGCTTCTTGGCGTCGTTCAGCAAGGCGAACCGCAGGAAGTCCAGCGCCCCCGCGCCCGAGACGCGGAACTCGGCCATGTGGCTCACGTCGAACAGCCCGGCGCGCTCGCGCACGGCGAGGTGCTCCTCGGCGATTCCGGCCGGATACTGAAGCGGCATGCGGGTGCCCGCGAAGTCCGTCATTCGGGCTCCGAGCGCCTCGTGCGTCGCGGTCAACGGAGTGGTGTCCATGCGCGCCACGCTACCACCGCGCGTGAGCCCCGCAGCAGGCGGATCGACCGCGCGTCGGCGCGCCGAGCCGGTCGCGAGCGGGAGCCTCAGGCCTTCTGCGCCAGCTTCTCGAGCACCATCCGCGACACGCCCCGAAGCGGCTCGAACACGCCCTCGAACCGTGCGGCGACGGCGTCGAACGCCGGCACCTCGCCGGTGGGGTCGAGCACCTTGCGGATCATCTCGGTCGGCAACGCCTCGTCGAGGTCGCGCTTGTTGATCTGCAGCACGTACGGGATCTCGGAGAGTCGCAGATCGTACTCGAGCAGGTTCTCGCGCAGGTTGCGGAGGCTCTCGGCGTTGGCGCGCAGCCGGTTGGGCGCGCTGTCCGCCACGAACACGATGCCGTCGACCCCGCGCAGGATCAGCTTGCGCGACGAGTTGTAGAACACCTGCCCCGGCACGGTGTAGAGATGGAAGCGCGTCTTGAAGCCGTTCACCGTCCCCAGATCCAGCGGCAGGAAGTCGAAGAACAGCGTGCGCTCGTCCTCCGTCGCCAGGCTCACCATCTCGCCCTTCGAGTCGCCCGGCACCCGCTCGTAGATCATCTTCAGGTTCGTGGTCTTGCCCGACAGGCCGGGGCCGTAGTAGACGATCTTGAAGTTGATCTCGCGGGCGGCGAAGTTGATCGTGCTCATGCGTCCCTCGGTCCGAACAGGCCGTCGAGGAGCTTCTCGGTCGATTCGGTCCAGCCCTCGTCGAGATCGAGGGACGGAGCCTCGATGTCGCGCAGGCCGGCGAGCTCGTCACGAATCTCCTGCGCCGCGCGCTGGGCGTGCACCTTGATCCGACCGATCGTCGCGCCACCGTCGAACACCACGACCAGCAGCGCGTCCGGCCCCAGCTCCTCGACGTACGTCCCGACCTCGCTGCCCTGCTGGACGACCTCACGGAATCCCGCGTCGCCGAACAGGTTCGCGATGGCCGCGTTGGCGGAGTGGTTCGACGCGACCAGCGTCGCCAGCGAGTCGAGCGAGGGAGGCTTCGGCGCTCCCAACGCGCTCGCGTGGAGGATCACGAAGCCCTTGCGGTCCACGACCAGGGCGTAGCGAGCCCGACCACGTTCGAGCAACTCGCCGAGGCGCTCCCTCACGCGTGCGTGAGCGGCGCCGTAGAGGTCGATGGACGGCTCCAGCATGGAGGGAGGATAGCACGGGCCGATTCGCCCTCCGTGCGGCCGATTCCACGTTCGCGGCCCGCCTTCCGAGCGGCGGTCGGGCGTCCCCGACGCCGCGCGAACCCCGTGCTAGCCTCGATTCGAGGAGGTGCGCGATGGCAGGCAAGTTCGAGGTCAAGAGCGGCGCGAGCGGCAAGGTGGGCTTCGCGCTCAAAGCCGGGAACGGGCGGACCATCCTGACCGGTCAACCGTACGCCGACAAGTCCGGTGCCCAGAACGGCGTGCGCTCGGTTCGGGACAACGCGGCGGACGACGCCAGGTTCGAGCGCAAGACCGCGAAGGACGGCCGGCCGTACTTCGTACTCAAGGCCGCCAACGGCCAGGTGATCGGACAGAGCCAGATGTACTCCTCGACCCGCGCCATGGAGAAGGGCGTCGCGTCCGTCCGCCGGCACGCCTCCGAGGCCGAGGTGGACGACCGGGTCGGCTAGACGCCCCAGCGGTTGCCCGGGTCGCGGACGTGCGGTAGACTCCCGTTCGCGCGAGCGGTCACGCGCCGACGCGGCGATGTAGCTCAGCTGGTTAGAGCGCACGACTCATAATCGTGAGGTCCGGGGTTCAAGTCCCCGCATCGCTACCAAC
>CAZHCI010000144.1:5382-7109 GCA_964530905.1 uncultured bacterium | reverse complement strand
AGTCGCGCCAGGCCCGCCTCGCCGTCTCGCCGGGACCGCTCGTCGAACCCTCCCTCGACCAGCGCCTCCAACGCGTGCAGGCCCACCGCCATCGCCAGGCCGTTGCCGGCGAACGTGCTCGAGTGCCGACGCGACGAGAAGCCGGGCAGCATCGCATGCACCATCTCGGTCCGGGCGATCGTCGCGGCGACGGGGACCAGGCCACCCGAAAGCGGCTTGGCCAGCGTGACGACGTCCGGATCGAGGCCGCCCGCCACGCTCGCGAACCAGTGGCCCGTACGCCCCAAGCCGGTCTGGATCTCGTCGGCGATCACCGGGACGCCGTGACGGACCCGGATGCGCTCGACCTCCGCCAGGAAGCCCTCGGGGGGGACGACCACGCCGCCCTCGCCTTGGACGGGCTCCAGCACGATCGCGGCGACCTGATCGGCGCCCAGCGCGAAGATCTCGCGCTCGAGCGCGTCGGCGTCGCCGAACGGCAGCACCCGGACACCGGGCAGCAGCGGGCGGAACGGTCGCTGGTACTCCTCCGACGAGGTGATCGACAGCGCGCCCAACGTCTTTCCGTGGTAGCCGCTGCCGAACGCCAGCGTCCACGGCGCCTTCGGCCGGAACGTGCGGGCGAGCTTCATCGCGATCTCGATCGCCTCGGTGCCGCTGTTCGAGAACAGCACGCGGCTGGTCGCGTGGCTGGGCGCGACCGACGCCAGCAGCGCGATCAGGTTCGTCTCGAGCGCGGCCCGCCAGTCCGACGCCGCCTGCTGCGCGAACGAGGGGCGATCGAGCAGCTCGAGGTAGCGCACCGCCGCCTGAACCAGTGCGGGCGGACCCTCGCCGAACGGAAGCGCCGCGTAGCCGCCGGCGTGGATCAGGTGCCGGCCCTTCTCGTCCTCGAGCTCCCACGGGCTCACCCGCCGGAACGGGCCGGCGACGCCCAGCGCCTCCAGCACGCGGATCAGCTCGCCGTTTCCGTACGTCCGCTCCAGCGAGCGCGTCCGGGCGGGCGGGAGCCCCTCGAACACCTCGGCGGTGGAGATCGGGAGCCGTCCGAGCGGCGACCTGCGTGCCGGCACGTCGGGTTGGCGGCGGTCGGCGCGGGACGCGCCGTCGCTCACTCGAGGCTCCGCTCGATGCGATTGCCGGCGCTGTCCTCGACCACGACGGTGGCGCCCGGCGCCGCCGAGACGTCCAGCGAGAAGCGTTGCTCGCGACTGGGCGCGAACTGCAGCGGGACCTCGTCGATGCGGATCGCGCTCACGGCCACGTCGTCGCGCGCGACCCCCTCGACCCGCAGGCGACCGTCTCCAAGGGCGGTCACCGCGGTGAGGTCCAGGCTGGGCGGCGTGGTGTCGATGCGCAGCGTGTGCAGCAGGGTGGACTGTCTGCCGCGCACGTCGGTCGCGACGATCCGGGTCGTCGTCTCGCCGTCGCGGAGATCGGGGATGGTGAAGGCGAACTCGACGAAGCGCTTGCCGCGCTCGCTTTCGTACACGTCGAAGCTCAGCAGGTCGGTGCCGTCCACGCGGATCTCGGCGACGCCCTGATCGTCCATGGCGTAGCCGACGATGCGCAGGTCTTCGGTCGTGCGGGTGGTGCCGCTCTTCGGCTCGCGGATCGCGACCAGCGGCGCCAAGGCGTCGTCCCTGCCCATGCAGCCGGCGAGGGCGCCGACCAGCACGATCCAGGCTGCGAGCGAGAGACCCGTTCGGCGGGCGTGACGGCTCATG
>CAZHCI010000144.1:0-5282 GCA_964530905.1 uncultured bacterium | reverse complement strand
CCTCTGCTACAGTGCGAGAGCAACCGACAGTCGGGGCGTGGCGCGCCCCAGCCGAAAGGAGGCCCGCCGAGGACGAAGTCGACGCCGTCACCTGGACGTCCGACAAGCGTCGGCGCTCCTGCGGACGGCAGGGAACTCCCGTTCGACGCGGTGCGCCCGATGCGCCGCTCGCTCCCGTTTCACCCCCTTTGGAGGACGATGAAGAAGCTTCTTTCCCTACTCGCCGCGATGTTGCTGGTCGGCGTCTTCGGCACCGCGTTCGCACAGAACGACACCTACGTCTACATGACCTACGGTTCGCCCGACACGCTGGACCCCGAAGGCGCGTACGACACCGCCTCGGGCGCCGCGATCGAGAACGTCTACGAGACCCTTTACGGCTACGACGGTACCGCCGTGGACCAGTTCGTGCCGCGCCTGGCGACCGACTACTCGATCTCCGACGACAACCTCACGTACACGTTCGACCTGCGGGAAGGCGTGCAGTTCCACAGCGGCAACGACTTCACCTGTCGCGACGTCGAGTACTCGATCGAGCGCATCCTGGTGATGAACGATTCGGCCTCCGGCGTGTGGTTCCAGTCCGAGGCGCTTCTCGGCACCGGCTCGAACGCGAACGACGACGACTCGATCACGTACGCGATGATCGACAACGCCGTCGAGTGCGTGGACGACTCCACCGTGCAGTTCAACCTGCCGGCCGTCGACCCGGCCTTCTTCGGCAAGCTGGTCTACACGAACGCCAGCATCGTCGACAGCGCCTGGGCGATCGAGAACGGCGAGTGGAGCGGGACCGAGGCCGACTGGCGCGAATGGGTCGGCGTCGACCCGCGCGAAGGCTTCCTGCACGACAACGCCAGCGGCACCGGCGCCTACGCGCTGGTCGACTGGGACGGCACCGACAGCGTGTACGAGCGCTTCGACGGCTACTGGGGCGAGGCCCCCGACATCGAGACGGTCCAGTACCGCATCGTCGACGAGCTCGCCACCCGCATCCTCGCGCTGCAGAACGGCGAAGCCGACCGCATCGTCTTGGGTAGTGATAGCGACTGGGCTACGCTCGAGTCGCAGGTGCGCGGCCTCGACGGTGTGACCGTCTGGGAGGGCGAGGGGTACAGCTCGCTCGCCGTGACCGCCATGCACATGAACCAGGACGTCGTCACGGAGGACAACACCGTCAACGTCGGTTCGGGGCAACTCGGCGACGGCATCCCGAACGACTTCTTCTCCGATATCGATGTCCGCAAGGGCTTCGCGTACAGTTTCGATCATGACGTGATGATCGACGAGCTGTTCCTCGGAAACGGCACCAAGATCACGATGGCGCTCCCACCGAGCTTCCTCGGCTACGATCCGAACGTGCCCACGTACGACGCCGACCCCGAGATGGCGGAGATGCACTTCCGCGAGGCTTGGGACGGCGCCGTCTGGGACCAGGGCTTCGAGTTCGCGATCTCCTACAACACGGGGAACCTGACTCGCCAGACGATCGCCGAGATCCTCAAGGCGAACGTCGAAGATCTGAACGCCGACTTCCGGATCAATGTCCGCGGGATCCAGTGGCCCGACTTCCTGAGCGACCGGAACCAGAACCTGCTTCCGATCTCGCTGGTTGGATGGCTCCCGGACTACGCCGATCCGGACAACTACATGTACACCTTCTATCACTCGGAGGGGTACTACGGCAGCCAGATGAACTTCGCCGACGCGGAGATCGACCAGCTGCTCGAGGATGCGCGCGCGACGGTCGACGAGACCGAGCGCTCGCTCTACTACAGCCAGGTCGCGCACCGCGCGTACGATCTGGCCTCGACCGTTGCCGTGCCCGTGGCCCAGGTCTTCCACGTCACGAGCGACGCGATCGAAGGGATCTACTACAACCCGATGATCAGCCACGACTACCTGTGGAAGGACATCGTCAAGAACTGAGCGCGGACGCGCACGGTTCGGCCCGGGGGAGAATCCTCCCCCGGGCCCCCACGAAGGCCATGTATCTTGTGACGCTCACACGTTCGCGCCGCTGTGCGGCCCGCCCTTCGGACCCGGTCCGGGACGGATAGAGGAGACCCCGTGTTCGCCTTCATCCTGAGGCGCCTGTTGTCCCTCCCCATCGTTCTCTTCGCCGTCTCCCTGCTGATCGTCGGGCTGCTGCAGCTGCTTTCGCCCACGCAGCGGGCGACGGCGTTCATCACCAGTGAGCAGCAGGCCCAGAACATCCCGGCGATCATCGAGGCGTACGGCCTCGACCAGCCGTTCCCGGTCCAGTATTGGAACTGGCTCACGCAGGCGCTGCAAGGCAACCTCGGCTACACGCGCAGCGCCAACATGACGGTCGCTCAGGCGATCCGGACGCTGTTTCCGGCGTCGCTGGAGCTCGCGTTGTTCGCCGTCGTGCCGATCATCGGGCTGGGCATCTGGTTCGGAACGCTCGCGGCGCTGCACCGCAATTCGTTCCTGGATCAAGCCACCCGCGTGATGGCGATCATCGGCTGGTCGCTGCCGACGTTCGTGTTCGGCATCTGGATCCTGGCGGCGCTCTACGGCGGATTGGGGTGGTTCGGCATCGGCCGCGTCAGTACCCGCTTCATCACGGCCATCGCCCAGGGCGAAATCACGCTCTACACCCGAATGATGACGGTCGACGCGATCCTGAACGGAAGACCCGACATGCTCCTCGACGCGCTGATCCGGCTCGTTCTGCCGGTCACGACGCTGGCCGTCGTGATCACGGCGCAGATCATGCGCGTCATGCGCGGCTCGTTGCTGGACTCGCTGTCGCAGGACTACGTGAGGACCGCGCGCGCCAAGGGACTCTCCGACCGCGCCGTGAACCTCAAGCATGCGCGCCGGAACGCGCTGATTCCCGTGATCACGCTCTCGGGACTGACGATCGCGCTGTTGCTGAACGGCACCGTCGTCGTCGAGACGATCTTCAACTACCGCGGCCTGGGCATGTGGTTCGCCACGGCCGCCGTTCAAGTCGACATTCCGGCGGTGATCGGCTTCGGCCTGGTCGTCGCGATCATCATCGTGTTCGCGAACCTGTTCGTCGACGTGCTCTACGCCATCGTGGACCCGAGGATCCGGTACGACTGATGCGACCCGACCCAGCCAACGACGCACCCGACGACGTTCGAGACGACGCCAGCCTCGCCGCGGCAGCTGCGCACGACGAGCACCTGTTCGCCCCCGAGGTCGACACGAGCTGGTGGCAGAGCAAGGCGATGCGACGCTTCCGCCGCAATCCGCTGGCGATCGCAGGCGTGGCGCTGCTCGTGTTCTACATCGGCGTCGCCCTGTTCGCGCCCGTCATCACCGCCCCGGCGATCGCCGAGCGGGAGCGCGGGCACACCTGCGCGCGCGACCTCGACCTGCCGCGCGACGCGGACGAGGCGATCACCGCGCTCCGCAACCCGTTCGGCGTGCCGTTCTGGCGCGCCATCGCGGCGCCGCCGCAGAGCTGCCTGCGGATTCCGCGCGTCAGCTTCTCGCCGATTCCGCAGCCCCCGCAGGAAGGCCACCCGATGGGCATCGCGTCGGGCGGGTACGACATCTACTACGGCGTGGTCTGGGGTGCCAGGATGGCGTTCTACGTCGGCATCCTGGTGAGCGCGATCAGCTTCGGCATCGGCATCGTGATCGGCGGCGCGGCCGGGTTCCTGGGCGGCTGGGTCGACGACGTGCTGATGCGTCTCGTCGACGTCGTGTTCGCGTTCCCGAACCTGATCCTGGCGGCGATCTTCGTCACGATCTTCGGCCCCAGCCTCACGAACTCGCTGATCGCGCTGGCGATCGTCGGCTGGACGAACTACGCCCGCCTGTTCCGTGGCGACATCCTGCGCGTGCGAAACCTCGACTACGTCGACGGAGCCAGGGCGCTGGGCGCCAGCAAGTGGCGGACGTTCACCCGGCACGTGCTGCCCAACTCGATCGGATCGTTGGTCATCGTCGCCAGCTTGGACATCGGAGCCGTGGTGCTGGTCGCCTCGACCCTGGCGTTCCTCGGTCTGGGCTCCGAGATCGGCACGACGGACTGGGGCCAGATGGTCTCGTTCGCCCGTGGCTACATCCAGGGCGCGCCCGGGGAGCCGTTCAAGTACTGGTACATCTCGTGGTGGCCCGGGATCGCGATCGTCGTGTTCGTGCTGGCCTGGAACCTGCTGGGCGACGCCTACCGCGACGTGTTCGATCCGCGCGACGCCTGACGTCGTTGCGGCAAGCGGCAACGAGCTGATCTACACGAGCTGCTCACAGCGTGAATGCGCCGGGCCCGACGCGACGTCGGGCCCGCTGCTCGTGCGTCGGCTGGACGGACCAAGCCCAGCTCAGGGCAGCGCGACCGCGCCGAGCTCGTCGATCGTCAGATCGGCCGGAACGTCCGCGCCGTTCGCGGCCGCCAGGAACGCCACGATCGCCAGGTACTCCGCGTCGCTCAGCGAGCCGGGCCACGGCCGAGGCATCGTCGCGCGCACGTAGCCCAGCAGCCCCGCGCCGTTCGCGAACATGCCCATCCGGGCGTCCGGGCCGACCACCGCCGGCGCGACGCCGATATCGAACGCGTTGCGCCAGTTCATCGCCAGGTGATCCATCTGCGGGGGGTTGTTGGGCTTGTGGCAGCGCGCGCAGGTGCGCTTGTCGTCCGGGAACGACGTGCGCGCCTCGGCCATGCCGGCGCCGGTGTCGCCGTGGCAGGCCGAGCAGTTGTGGTCGTACAGGACCGCGCCCTCGCGGACCAAGGCCGAGCCGTCCTCCACCAGCGCAAGCGTGGCGGCGGCTTCGTCGGCGGTGGTCTGCGCGAAGGCGACCGACAGCGATAGCAGAACCAGAGCCAGCGCTCCGGTCCCCACGCGCAGACGGGGTCCGAGGCGAGGTGCGTGAAGCATGGCGGCACGCTACCACCGGCGTCGAGCGGGGCGTGACGCGCGACCGGGGGCGCTCCGCCGAGCCGCCCGGCGACGTCCGCGCGCCGTCTCTCCGCACCGTCTCTCCGCACCGTGCACTGTGGTAACTTATGCAGCGAGGACGCTCCAGACGCGAACCGAAACGAAGCGTTCACGGGCGTGCCCGAATGTTCGACAGTACAAAGGAGGAAATGTGAAGAATCGCCTGACTATCGCCCTGCTTTCCGGCCTAGCTCTGGTGTTCGGTACGGCGCACGCGTTCACCCTCACGGTGGCGCAGCCGTCCGACATCGTGACGCTCGATCCGCAAGGCAGCAACGACCAGCCCTCGGCGCGCGTCCGTGCCCAGATCTTCGATACGTTGGTGATCCAGACCGAGGA
>CAZHCI010000143.1:2212-7139 GCA_964530905.1 uncultured bacterium | reverse complement strand
GCCGGGAACGCCGACAGCGAGGGCTACTACGGGAACGTCCAGGTCCAGATCGGCAGCAACGACGACCGCTACTTCCGTGGGGCGAACCGGTCGCGCGCGCACCTCGGCCTGTGCATGCTCGACACGAGTGTCGATCTCGATGGGGAATCCGTAATCGAGGCGGGCGTCATCGTCGACGCCCCGATCGAGCGCGTGCGCCCTCCGTGGTCGTAGGGTGCCGGCCGAGGTCGTAGGCCAGCGAAGCACGCTACGCGGTCGGCTCCGCGCCGTCTTTCCAGGCTGGTGGGTCGTGGGTGGCGCGATGACGCTGCAGGCGACGGTCGCGGCGCTGTTCCTCCAGTCGTTCGGAGCCTACGCGCCGTTCTGGATGGCCGAGTTCGGGTGGAGCAGAACGACGATCTCGTTGGCCTACTCGTTGCACCGCACCGAAAGCGGTCTCCTGGGCCCGCTCCACGGCTGGCTTCTCCAACACGTCTCGCCGCGGCGCGTCGTGACGGCAGGCGTGCTGCTTCTCGGCGTCGGGTTCATCGGCCTCGCCTTCGTCGTCGACTTCACCAGCTTCCTGATCGTGTTCCTCGTCCAAGCGATCGGCGCCAGCCTGTGCGGCGTTCTCTCCCTGATGACCGTCCTGGTCAACTGGTTCGATCGCAGGCGCACGACCGTGCTGGGTCTCCTTCAGACGGGCATGAGCGTCGGCGGACTCGCCGTCCCCCTCGTCGCCCTCGGACTCACCGGATTCGGTTGGCGCGGCACGGCGTTCGCGTCCGGCTTGATCGTCCTCGCCATCGGGCTTCCTGCGGCTCGCCTCATGCACCGGCACCCATCGATCGTCGGCGCGTTCCCCGACGGCGTCGCACCGACGGAATCGATCGCTGCCACGCGAGACGGGCCAGCCCGGCAACGGCCCGCGCTCGGCGCGCGGGCCGCCATCCGCACGCACGCGTTCTGGGCGATGTCGATCGGACATGCCGCCTCCGTATCGGTGGTCGCGGCCGTCTCGGTGCACTTCGTTCTGTTCGCCGTCGAGACGCTCGGCCTGGGCGTGCCACTGGCCGCGACGTTGTTCTCGGTCATGACGCTCGTCTCGATCGTCGCTCAGCTGATCGGTGGCGTCGCAGGGGACACGCTCGACAAGCGCTGGCTCGCGGCAGGCGGCGCGACCCTCCACGCGACGGCGATGGTCGTGCTCGCGTTCGCGTCGTCGCTGCCGGCCGCGGCGGTGGCTGCGGTCGTGCACGGAGCCGCATGGGGCCTCCGGGGCCCCCTCATGGGGCCCCTTCGCGTCGACTACTTCGGAAACGCCTCGTTCTCGACCGTGATGGGCTTCTCGTCGATGATCGTCATGCTCGGATCCGTCGGCGGTCCGCTCCTCGTCGCGCTCGTCGTGGACGCGACCGGCACGTACCGGCCCGCCTTTCTGGCGATCGCGGCGATCGCCGGCCTGAGCGCCCTCGCGTTTCTCTCCCTGCGCTCGCCGGAACGAATCGGGCGCAGCGCGCCGACACGATGAACGCAGGCTCGACGATCGCGAGCGCTAGCTTCGTCGACCGAACTCGGCCATGATCGCCGCAGCGTACTTGATCCCCTTCAGGTACGACGCGACCGTGACGTTCTCGTCCGGCGCGTGCATGTTCGCTCCGGGATTCGCGAAGCCCGTGAGGACGCACGGGATCCATACGTGCCTCAGGATGGTGCCTTCGGCGGAGACGCCGTTCACGATGGGCGGCTCGCCGTAGACGCGCTCGGCAGCCGCCAGAACGGCTTGCGACATGTCCTCGTGGACCGAGATCTTGTAGGGAGGCTCGGCCCGCTCGGTGGACTCGATCTCGACGTGCTCGAAACCGTGCGCATCGAGGTGCGCTCGCAGCTTGTCGATCGCGCTGAACGGGTCCATGTTGGGGACCAGGCGAAAGTCCATCTTGGCTCGTGCCTCGTTCGGCACGATCGTCTTCGATCCCGGCCCGGTATAGCCCGCGACGAGTCCAGCGATATTCGCCGTCGGCTCGTAGGTCCGCGCCCGGATCGCGTCGACTCCGTCCCGGCCGTGCGCGAACTCCTCGATCCCCCACGCCGTCCGAAGGGCGTCCAGGTCGACCCTGTCCGCCTTGACGCGGAGCTGCTCCTCGTCCTCGTCGTTCAGCTCGTACAGCCCGTCGTACCAGCCGTCGATCAGGATTCGGCGGTCCCGGTCGAGGATCGTGCCGAGGGCCCTCACCAGATCCCAGGCTGGCGCCGGCAGCAGGGGGAAGTTCAGCGAGTGGACGTCGGCGTTCGCGCCACGCACCACCAGGTCCACGAACAGCACGCTCTTCAGCCCCAGGTCGACGTCCGGGAGATCGGTGGCGATGTCCACGGGTCCGTCCAGGCAGTGCATGCCGTCTGCCGTCAGCAGCTCGGCGTTGCGCTCGACCCACGGCCCGAGGTGCAGGCTGCCGATCTCCTCCTCGCCCTCGATCAGGAACTTGAGCGAGACCGGCAGCTCCCCTCGCGTGGCGAGGAACGCCTTGGCCGCCTTGTTGAACGCCAGCACGCCGCTCTTGTTGTCGGTCGCGCCGCGTCCGTAGAGCACGCCGTCGACGATCTCGGCCGACCACGGGCCGCCGCGCGTCCACGCATCGATCGGCTCTGCGGGTTGGACGTCGTAGTGCGAGTAGCACAGCATCGTCTTCGACGACCGCGGACTGGGCATGTGCCCGAACACGAGGGGCGGGCCCCCCTCGAGCTCGTGGAGCTCCGCGTCGAGACCGTCCCGGCGCATCTGCTTTCGGACCAACGTGGCGCAGTCACGGAGCCCGACGTCCTGGGCCGACACGCTGGGCTGCCGGACCAGCTCCTGAAGGTCGGCGATCGCCTCGTCGGCGTGCGCGTCGATCCAGGCGAAGACGTCGCGTAGGTCGTCGCCGTCCTCAGGTCGGGCACCCGCCATCAGGCCGGATCCAGATCGATCCAGCGCCGCTCGCGGCTCGACCTCCGCACCGCGTCCATCGCGAACTGCGTCCGGTAGCCGTCCTCGAACGTCGCGCCCATGCGAAGCGGCCGCTCCTCGCGGATGGCGGCGACGAGCTCCCGCATCGTGCCGACGACCGAGACGTTCCAGATGCCCGCGTTCACGCCGGGCAGATCGGCGTTCGGATCGGCCTGCGTCATCGTCTCGAACGGCTTGCCCCCTGGGGCGTACAGCAGCTCCTCGGTATCGTTCGACAGAAGGATCGTCCCCTCGCTGCCGAAGATCTGGGTGTGATTGCCCATGTTGTGGCGGGCCACGCCGCTCAGGAACACGTCGACCAGGGGGGCCCGCTCGGTCGCGGCGGTGAAGTGCACGAGGTCGTCCGCCGTCGCTGTCCATGCCTCACCGGTGGTCGGATCGACGCGGTCGGAGACCACGGTGTCGACCGTGCCGGTCACCGAGCGGACCTCCCCGAACCACCAGCGGATCAGATCGAGCTGGTGCGACCCGTTGGCGCCCAAACGCCCGCCACCCCGCTCGGCGGCGGACCACCAGTCGCCTTTCGACCGTGCGGCCGGATCGGACCAGCCGGACGTGATGTTCGTGATGTGGGCGTGTCGGACCTCGCCGATGGCACCCTCGTGGATCAGCTCGGCGACCCGGCGACGGTTCGGGTTGAACCGCAGCTCGTGGTCGATCATGTGGTGCCGGCCCGCGGCCTCGGCGGCGCGCCACATCGTCAGGGCCTCGTCGGCGTCCATCGCCATCGGCTTCTCGCACAGAACGCTGGCTCCGCGCTCGAAGGCGGCCAACGCCATCTCGGCGTGCGTGTCCGTCGGCGTCGCGATGCACACCAGGTCCAGGTCGTGGGCGTCCAGCATCGTGCGCCAGTCGTCGTACGCGTGCTCGACGCCGAACTCGGCGGCTGCAGAGCGCGCGCTCTCGAGCCTCGCGCTGGCGATCGCCACGACCTCCGCGCCTTCGGTGTGCCGGACGGCAGGCAGGTACGCCGCCTTGGCGAAACTCGCTCCGATGACTCCGATCTTGATCATGTGGTTCCTTTCGAGAGAGGGCGGTACGAAGGTCGTCAGACGCCGCGAAGTCGCGGATCGAGCAGGTCGCGCAGCCAGTCGCCGAGGATGTTGAACGAAAGCACCGTGAGGGCGATCGCGACGCCCGGGAACACGGACAGCCACCACCTGCCCGCGATGATCTGGTCACGGCTCTCGGCGAGCATGCCACCCCACGTCGGAACGGTCGGGGGCACGCCGAGGCCGAGGAAGGACAGCGCGGCTTCGGCGAGGATCACGCTGGCGATGTTGAACGAGGCGATCACGATGAGGGGCGCGAGGATGTTGGGTAGCACGCTCCTGAGCAGGATCGAGCCGGTCGACGCGCCCAGCGCTCTGGCCGCCTCGACGAACTCTTTCTCTCGCTGCGAGATCGTCTGACCGCGTGCGATGCGGGCGTACGTCACCCACTGCCCGATGCCGAGGATGAGGATCAGGTTGAGCACTCCCTGACCCAACACCACGAGGAACATGATCGCGAGGAGGATGAACGGAAACGCGAGCTGGATATCGGCGAGACGCATGATGACGTCGTCGACACGTCCTCCGAAGTACCCCGCGACCATTCCTAGGGTCGTGCCCAGCGTTCCCCCGATCATGACCGCGGTCAGCCCGACCAGCAGGGAGATTCGAGCGCCGAGGATGAGCCGCGACAGCACGTCCCTGCCGAGGCCGTCGGTCCCGAGCAGGAACTCGACGTCACCGCTCCGCTCGGCGACCATCGGAGGCTGCAACCGCTGGATGATGTTCTGACGGTTCGGATCCTTCGGCGCGATCTGATCTCCGAAGATCGCCATGGCGGCGATGATGATCAACACGATCACGGCGAAGAGCGGCCACTTGGCCCTCAGCATGCTCCGCCAGGCTCGCTTCAGCGCGTCGAGCGTCGTGCGGGACGTCGCGTCGGTCG
>CAZHCI010000143.1:0-2112 GCA_964530905.1 uncultured bacterium | reverse complement strand
GGTCGCTTGCGATTTCGACTCCATGTTCGTCGAGGCCCCCTTCACGACAGCCGAACCCGGGGGTCCAAGCGCGCGTACACGACGTCGACGATGAGGTTCAGGACGATGAAGATCATCGAAAACATGATCACGGACGCCTGAACCAACGGAATGTCACGCTGATTGATCGCATTGAAGACGAGTCGGCCGACGCCGGGCCAAGAGAACACCGTCTCGACCACGACGACACCTGAGAGAAGGAAGCCGAACTCGAGCCCGATCATCGTGACGACCGGCATGAGGGCGTTCCTTAGGGCGTGGCTGGTCGTGACCGTGTACTCGCCGACACCTTTCGAACGGGCGGTGCGCACGTAGTCCTGACCGAGAACCTCGAGCATCGAGGACCGCACCAAGCGCGCGTTGCGCGACATCGAGAACAGCGAAATCGTGAAGGCCGGCATGATCAGGTACGGAATAGCACGAGGAAAATTCGCAAGGGCCGTACCGAACTCCCCCCTCAACAGCGGAGACAGCACGGCGACGTGCCCAGAAATGGGGAGCCAGCCGAGGCCCAGGCCGACGGACAGAATCAACATGAGCCCGAGCCAGAAGTTCGGGATCGACTGCCCGACCATCGCGAACGCCATGATCGAGCCGTCCAGCGACGTGCCACGCGCCCGCGCGGCGAGGATGCCCAGGGGAATGGCGGCGGATAGCGCGATCAGCATTGCGAAGATAGTCAACTCGATCGTGGCGGGGAACCGTTCGAGCACCACGTCCAGGGCCGAGGTGCGATACGTCAGGGAGCGACCCATGTCGCCCTGGAGCAAGTTCCCCACGAACCCGATGTACTGCTCGTGCAACGGCCGATCGAAGCCCAGCGTCGCGCGCGTTCGTTCGATCTCCTCGGTGCTCGCGCGTTCGCTCACGTAGAGGTACGTCGGATCGCCCCCCATGTGCAGCGCCAGGAACGTGATGAGCGTGACGCCGAAGATGACCAGGATCGACTGCGCCGCGCGCCTAAGAATGAAGGTCCACATGGTCTCTTTCCTGTGTGGTGGGGTTCGACGGCTGTTCTTCGGATGGCCGGCCGGACGACGGATCGACCGGCCGGACGCGATGACAGTCTGTGTGGCGCCCCGAGGGGCGCCAGTTTTGGGCGTTAGCGAAGGTTGGCCTCGATGACCTTGACCTTCTCATCGCGGCGGGGCTGCCAGTCCAGGCGGCTGGACACGCCGTAGAAGTCGGGCTGGAAGTACATCATGAGCCAGGGCGGATCGTTGTAGAACACTTCGAGCATCTCGTTCTTGATCGCCTCGATCTCGGCCTCGTCCCGCGTCTGCGCGATGCGGTCCCAACCGGAGAACCAGTCCATGTTCTGCCACTCGGTGTAGTTGGTGCCGGCGTCGGGCGCGCTCAGATCGGCCATGTCGTAGAGCGGGCTCCACGTAGCTCCGCCCGAGCCGAGGAGGAACAGCGGGCCAGCGTCGTGCTGACGGATGAGCGGCACGAACACGCTCGAGAAGTCGAGCAGCTCGACCTCGGTCTCGATGCCGACGTCGGACAGGTACTGGCCGACGGCCAGCGCCACGTTGGCGTCGTTCAGGTAGCGGCCGTTGGGCGACTGAAGCGTGAGCTCGAAGCGGATGCCGTCATCGCCACGGGGGTAGCCGGCTTCGTCGAGCATCTGCTCGGCCGTCTCGGGATCGAACGCGTACGGCTCGAGGTTCGGGTTGTCGTTCGGCGGGTTCACGAGCCCGGTGGCGCGCTCGCAGTCGACGCCCAGGAGCGCCGAGCAGATCGTCTCGACGTCGACGGCGTGGTTCATCGCCTGACGGACGGTGGTTTCCTGGATGGCAGCGCCACCTTCGGTCTGCGCGAACTTGTCCTTGAAGTTGAAGCCGACGTAGATCCGGCGCGTCCCCGCGACGGCGATGACCTCGGAGTTCTCGGAGCCGTCGACGGCGTCCTGCTGGTCAGGGAGAACGTTCGCGACGATGTCGACGTTTCCGGCGATGAGCTCGGCGGCACGGGTCGACGCTTCGGGAACGACGCGCCAGACCAGCGTCTCGAAGCCGGCGTCGCGCAGGTCGAAGCCCTCGACGCGCTCGAGCACCATGCGGTCGTCCTTGA
>CAZHCI010000142.1:5913-7146 GCA_964530905.1 uncultured bacterium | reverse complement strand
GCGTAGGTCCGACTCTCCTTTCGAAGCGGGCCCCACCACGGTGGGGCCCGCTTCGTGCGGGGCGGCAGCCGGCGGCATCGCAGCGTCATCGCGCGGCGGCCGGCCGCAGCCACGGACACCGCGGCCGCGAACCTTCCCTCACGCGTCCAGCAGCGCGTCCTCCAAGCCGGTCTCGCCGAGCAGCATCGACTCGGGGCTTTCGAGGCCGGCGACGACGTGGACCAGGAAGCGCGTCGCCTCGGCCCCGTCGATCAGGCGGTGGTCGAAGGTGAGCGACAGGTAGAGCATCGGCCGCGCCACGATGCTGTCGTCCTCCAGCACGACCGGGCGCTTGCGGATGCGGTGGACGCCCAGGATGCCGGCCTCGGGGGCGTTGAGCACAGGCATGCTCAGGAGCGCGCCGACCGAGCCGATGTTCGTGACGCTGAAGGTGCCGCCCCTCAGCTCCTCGGGCGCCAGGCGCCGGGTGCGGGCGGCCTCCGCGAGCCGCGCGGCCTCGGCGCCCAGGTCCAGCAGGGCGCGCCGGGACGCGTCGCGGATCACCGGCACGATCAGCCCCTGGTCGGTGTCCACCGCCACGCCCAGATGGGCGTCGCGGTACCGCACGATCTCGCCGGCGTCCTCGTCCCAGCGAGCGTTCATGGCCGGGAACGCCGCCAGCGAGCGCGTCAGCGCCTTGAGCACGAACGGCAGGTAGGTCAGCTTCACGCCGCGCGCCGCCGCCCGGTCCTTGAGGCGCGTGCGAAGCGCGACCAGCTTCGACACGTCGGCCTCCTCGACCGCCAAGGTCGGAACGGTGCTCAGGTGACCCTCGAGCAGCTGGTTCGCGATCGTCCGCCGCACGCCGCGCAACGGCACGCGCGTCGTCTCCGGTCCCGCCGGCGGCGGCCCGAGCGGCGACGCGACGTGGGTCCCGAGCGGCGCGGGCTCCCCGGCGGTCGGAACGCGCGAGGCGGGCCCCGACGCCCGCTGCGCCTCGACGTCCCCGATCCGGATCCGGCCGTGCGGACCCGAGCCCGACACCTGCTCGAGCGGGATCCCCAGCTCGCGGGCACGCTTTCGCGCCGCCGGCACCGCCAGCGGCCGGCCCCACGGACCGCGCGGACGATCGGGCGCGGCGGGCGTTCCGACCGACTCACGGACCGGCTCACGGACCGGCTTTCGGACGGTGGGGAGCGGCCCGTCGCTCGCCGCTCCGCCGGCCTTGAACAGGGTCAGCGCGTCGCCGTCGTC
>CAZHCI010000142.1:0-5813 GCA_964530905.1 uncultured bacterium | reverse complement strand
GCGTCGATCCTCGCCACCGGCCTCCGCGTCCGGCACCGCCCCCGGCACGGCGTCGAACCGCGCGATCGGCGCTCCGACCGGCACCGTCTCGCCCTCGGCGGCCAAGCGCTCCACGAGCACGCCGCCGAACGGCGAGGGGATCTCGACGGTGACCTTGTCGGTCATCACCTCGAGCAGCGGCTGGTCGAGCGCGACGACGTCGCCCTCTTCGGCCAGCCACTGGACGATCTCGCCCTCGACCACCGATTCGGCGAGCTCGGGCATGGAGAACGTTCGGGACATGGTTCCTCCGTGGACGCGGCCGGCGGGGGGCCGACGTTGAGCGGGCGGCCCGTCCGACGCCGCCCGCGCGAGGCTCAGTAGTCGAGAACCTTCTGCACCCCGTTCAGGATGCGGCGGGGTCCGGGAAGGTAGGCGCGGTCCTGCGCGTACGGGTACGGCGTGTCGGCGCCCGTCACGCGCAACGGCGGCGCCAGCAGGGCGTCGAGGATCTCCTCCGCGATCACCGCCGCCACCTCGCTCATGAATCCCAGCGTGCGAGGGGCCTCGCTCACCAGGACGCAGCGCCCGACGCGGGCGACGTGCTCCAGCACGGTCCGCTTGTCCCACGGCATGAGCGAGCGCAGGTCGATCACGGTGCTCTCGATCCCCTGCTCGGCGAGGGCGTCGGCCGCGCGGGCGGTCTCCGCCATGCTGGCGCCGTAGCTGATCAGCACGACGTCGTCGCCGTGCCGGCGGACCACCGCCCGTCCGAACGGCACGAGCCGGTCGGGATCGTCCGGCACGTCCTCCTTGACCGCGCGGTACAGCCGCTTGGGCTCCATGAACACGACGGGATCCTCGCCCCGGACGGCGCTGCGGAGCATGCCGACGGTGTCGGACGGGGTCGAGGGGTAGACGACCTGCAGGCCGGCGGTGTGCACGAAGTGCGTCTCGGGGTTCTGGCTGTGGTGATGCCCGCCCTTCACGCCGCCGCCCGCCGGCATGCGCACCACCATCGGCGCCGTGAACTGGCCCGCCGAGCGATACCGCGTCTTGGCGACCTGCGAGACGAGCTGATCGAAGCCGTGGAACACGTAGTCGGCGAACTGGATCTCGGCCACGGGACGGAGCCCGTGCACGCTCATGCCCAGCGCGGCGCCGATGATGGCCGCCTCCGACAGCGGCGTGTCGATCACGCGGTCGGGACCGAACCGGTCGAACAGGCCTTGCGTGGCCAGGAACACCCCGCCGCGCTTGCCGACGTCCTCGCCGAGCACGACGACCGAATCGTCGCGCTCCATCTCCGAGCTCAACGTGCGGGTGACCGCCTGGACGATGGTCATCACCGGCACGACGCGACCTCCCGGTCCGCCTGGCGGTGGGGCGGCGGAGCGGGCTCGACCGTCACCTAGCCCTCCGCCTCGGCGCGCTGCTCGTCCAGATGCCAAGGGGCCTCCGCGTAGACGTCGTCGAACATCCACCCGAACGGCACCTCGCCGGCGGCCTCCGCCGCGAGCGCCGCGTCGCTCAGCGCCGCGTTCGCCTCGGCGCGGAGGGCCTCCTCGGCCGCGGCGTCCCAGAGGTCGCGGCGCTCGAGCAGCGCCCGGTAGCGCGGCAGCGGATCGCGGCGGCGCCAGGCGGCGACCTCCTCGGCCGGCCGGTACATGCTGTCGTCGTCCGCCGAGCTGTGCGCCCCGTAGCGGTACACCGTCGCCTCGACCAGCGCCGGTCCGAAACCGTCGCGGGCGCGACCCACCAGCTCGCGCATCAGGTACAGGCAGGCGAGCACGTCCATGCCGTCCACGCGGTAGCCGGGCATGCCGTAGGCGTGCGCCTTCTCGGCGATCGTGGCGCTTCCCGACTGCTTCTGGAGCTCGACGCTGATGGCGTAGCGGTTGTTCTCGCACACGAACACGACAGGGGCGCCCTGGACGCCGGCGAAGTTCATCGCCGCGTGCCAGTCGCCTTCGCTGGTCGCGCCTTCGCCGAACGAGGTGACGCACACCTCGCTGCGTCCGGCGAGCTTCATGGCGACGCCCGCGCCGACGGCGGGCGGGACGTGCGCCGCGATCGGGCTCACGGCCGTGAACATGTTCAGCGCCCGGCTGCTGGGGTGCGACGGCATCTGCCGCGCCTTGGCCGGGTCCGCTCGGGTGCCCATCATCTGCCCGAAGATCTCGACCAGGGGCACGCCCAGCGTGCTGGCCACGCCGTAGTCGCGGTAGTAGGGGAACAGCCAGTCGCGGCCGGGCTGGACGGCGTGCGCGATCGCGACCTGGATCGCCTCGTGGCCCGAGGAGGGCGCGACGAAGCTGCTCTTGCCCTGCAGCTGCAGCCGAACGAGGCGCTCGTCGAGCAGCCGCGCGAGCACCAGATCGCGGTACAGCCGAACGAGCAGCTCGTCGCTCAGGTCCAGCTCGAACGCGCCGAGCCATTCGCCCTGATCGCCGACGAGGCGCACCGGTCGCTCGCTGAACGGCTGGAATCGACTCGAATCCCGGATCACCAGGGACCTCCTCTCGGAACACCGCTCGTAGGTTCGATTCGCACGCATGCTAGCACCCCGTCCCGAAGCTCGCCGCGCCCCGTCGCGCGTAGACTGGGGGGCGATGACGCGACGACGCCTGGCCCTCCTCCTCGTCCTGATCGGCGCGCTCCTGATCCTCGATCGGCTCGCGACGACCGACGGGTGGCTGTGGACCGGCCTCGCCGCGGCCGGCTTCCTGGTGGCGTACGCGCGCCAGCGCGTGCGCGGACTGCTGGTGCTCGGATGCGTGCTGGCGGGCATCTCCGCCGGCCTCCTGCTCGGCGGCAGCGGCGTCCCCGGGGCGTTCTGGGTCGCGTTGGGCATCGCGGTGATGGCGATCGACCGGGTCGAGCCCGAGAGGGACAAGCGAACGCTCCGGATCGGCGCGGGCCTGACCGCGTTCGGCGTGCTGTTCGGCGTGGCGTCGTCGGGCTGGCTGGACGACGCGCGCTTCGCGATCGTCCTGATCCTGGTGGGAATCCTGCTGCTCGGAGGCCGCCGCGACCCGTCCCAGGGGAGGCTGCGTTGATGGGCAACGAGACGATCTGGGCGATGCTGATCGCCGCGCTGCTGGGGATGCTCATCGGGCTCGAGCGCGAGCGCAAGCGCGAGCGCGTCCAGACCCTGTTCGCCGGGGTGCGCACGTTCACGCTGATCTCGCTGCTTGGCGCGCTGTCGGGCGTGCTGCTCGAGCCGATCGGCACGCTTCCCCTGCTGGGCTCGCTGGTCGCCCTGACGGTGCTGGTCGCGCTGGGCTACTGGCGCGAGTCGGCGGGCGACAAGGTCGGGGGAACGACGCAGATCGCCGCCCTGGTGGCGTTCGCCCTCGGCGTCCTGGCCGGCATCGGCGATCAGGTGCCGGCGCTGGCGGGCGCCGTGATCGTCACCGGCATCCTGTCGCTGCGCGAGGAGCTGCACGGCCTGGCCGGCGAGCTCACGCAGCAGGACCTCCTGGCGGTCGTCCGCTTCGCGGTCGTGTCGCTGGTGGTGCTCCCGCTGGTGCCGAACGAGGCGATGGGGCCGTGGGACGTCTGGAACCCGCGCACGATCTGGCTGCTGGTGGTGCTGATCTCGGGCGTGTCGTTCGTCGGCTACGTCGCCATCAAGGTCGTCGGTCCCCGCCGCGGCATCGGCCTCTCGGGCCTGCTCGGCGGCTTGGCCTCGTCGACCGCCGCGACGCTGTCGTTCGCGGAGCGGGGCCGGGACAACCCCGAGCTCGGCCCGACGCTGGCGCTGGGCACGATGGCGGCCAGCGCCGTCGCCGCGCCCCGCCTGCTGATCCTGCTGGGCATCGTCGAGCCCGCCCTGGTCGCGTACGCCGCCGTTCCGATGGCGGCCCTGTTCGCCGTCAGCAGCCTCGCGGGGCTCGCGCTGTCGCGGCAGCACGACGAGGTGGACAGCTCGGTCGAGCTCGAGAACCCGTTCGAGCTCCGGCCCGCGCTGCAGTTCGGTCTGCTGTTCGCCGCGATCGTACTGGTCGTCCGGACGGCGCAGGAGACGCTGGGCGATCCCGGCGTCCTCATCGCCAGCGCGCTGGCCGGGGTCACGCAGCTGGACGCGATCACGCTGTCGCTGGCCGAGCAGATCCGGACCGGCCTCGATCCGGTGCTGGCCGGCCGCGGCCTGGGCTTCGCGGTCGCGGCGAACAGCGTGTTCAAGGGGATCGTGGGCTGGGGGATCGGCGGCGCGCGATTCGGCCGTCTGGTCCTGCCCTGGCTGTTCGTGGCCGGCGCGGCTGCGGCCGCGGCCGCCTGGTGGCTGATCCCGCTCCTCCCCGCCGCGCTGCCGCCCGCCGGATGAGCGCTGAGCGGCGCGGGCGGGCGCACGACGTACACGCGGCGCGGGCGAGCGCGAACGTCCGGTAGACTGAGCGTCCAACTCGAGGGAGTCGGCCCGTTCCCGCACGCGACGTTCGTCGCTCGGAAGCGGCCACCCACGCTCTGGCGCGGTGTTCGCGGCCGCGTCCGCTTTGGAATCTGGAGGAAGCGATGGAGACCATCTACCGCGGTCTGAACGGCGTCAACGTCGACACCAGCGGGATCTGCTCGATCGACGGCGAGCGCGGTGAGCTGATCTACCGCGGCTACGACATCCGCGAGCTCGCCGACAACGCCTCGTTCGAGGAGATCGTGCACCTCCTATGGTTCGGCGACCTGCCGACCCGGGAGCAGCTGCAGGCGCTGCGCGACGGGGTGCGTCCCTCGTTCCATCTGCCCTCCGGCGTGCTCGAGCTGCTCGCCTCCCTGCCGCAGGGCACGCATCCGATGCACGCCCTGAGGACGGCGGTCAGCGCCCTGGCCGCGTACGACGACGCGCCCGACTTCGTCGACGAGAAGAACATCCGCCGCATCGGCTTCTCGCTGCTGGGCCAGGTTCCCGCCATCGTGGCCGCGTTCCAGCGGCTCCAGGCGGGGAAGGAGCCGGTCGCGCCCGATCCGAACCTGTCGATCGCCGCGAACTTCCTGCGGATGGTGAACGGCGAGGAGCCGACCGACGCCGCGGAACGCGTGATGGACGTCGCGCTGGTGCTGCACGCCGAGCACGGCTCGAACGCCAGCACCTTCGTGGCGCGCGCGACCGCCTCGTCCCTCACCGACGTGTACAGCGCGATCACCGCGGCGATCGGCTCGCTCAAGGGCCCGCTGCACGGCGGCGCCAACGCGGGCGTGATGAAGGCGCTCGAGGAGATCGGCAGCGTGGACGGCGTCGAGCCGTACGTGCTCGAGACCCTGGCGTCCGAGAAGGGCCGCGTGATGGGCTTCGGCCACCGGGTCTACAAGGTGATGGACCCGCGCGCGATCATCCTCAAGGACGTCAGCGAGAAGCTGGCCGAGGAGTCCGGCGAGTCGAAGTGGTTCGAGATGAGCCTCGAGATGGAGCGCGTCATGAAGCGCGAGATGGACGCGCTGGACAAGCAGGTCGCCCCGAACGTCGACTTCTTCAGCGCCTCGGTCTACCGGATGCTGGGGTTCGAGAAGGAGACGTACACGCCGATCTTCGCCATGTCCCGCATCGCGGGCTGGATGGCGCACCTGATCGAGCAGTACGCCGACAACCGGCTGATGCGTCCCCGGCTCGTGTACGAAGGCGAGCGCGGCAAGACGTTCGTTCCGATCGATCAGCGCGGCTGAGCCTGGCCACCCGCTCCGTCGCGCCGTCCTGCGCGAAGGGGGCGCGGGCGAGGAGCAGCAGGACGACGCCGGCGGCAGCTCGAGCGATTCGCCGGAGGACCCCGGTCGCGGCGGCGCTTACGGCTCGGGCTCCTCGAGCAGCGGCGCGAGGAACGCCCCGACCTCGGCCTCGT
>CAZHCI010000141.1:0-7229 GCA_964530905.1 uncultured bacterium | reverse complement strand
ACCTGGAGATCCACCCGTCGCCGGACCTGCGGCACGCCGTGCCGTCCAGCGGCCACGCGGTTCCCGAGCATTTCAACGTCCCCTACGTCTTCGAGCTCGAGGCGGTGGAGCCGTGACGTCGTACCCGACGATCTCCTCGGGCGGGCGATCCTCCAGCACGGGAAGCGCCGCACAGTGATCGGCGATGCGGCCGAGAAGCCGGCGCTTGGCGTCCACCGCAGGACGACGGCGCAGCCTCGCCGGTACCGCACCCATCGATCCCCAGGGCCTCAGCGCTCCATGCGCTGGACGGCGGCCCACACGTCCGGCTCGACCAGGACGCCCTCTTTCATGCTCTCGCGTCGGGTCCTTAGCGAACGCTCGCCGGGATAGTGGACGGAGCCGTCCTCCTCGACCGGCTCCGCATCGTGCACGTACGCGAGGACGTCGTCGACGATGGCCTCGTCCCGTTCACCGCTCCGTACGCGCCCGGGGTCGATCGCGACGAAGACCTGCGACAGGCCGGACTCCTCCTCGGTGATCTCGTGGACCGCCTTGCCTCCCGTCAGCGTCGCCGCCAGGAGGTCCAGCACCAACGACAGCCCCGAGCCCTTCCAGAAGCCGATCGGAAGCGGCCGCCCCGACCGCTCGATCTCACGAGGATCGGTGGTGAGCTCCCCTGCCGTGTCGTAGCCGCCCGCGACAGGCAGCGACCGCCCCGCCAGTCGATGGCTCTCGAGCTGGCCGTACGAGAACTGCGACATCGCCATGTCCAGGACCACGTGGGCCCCACCTCGGCGAGGCACGCCCACGACGAACGGATTGTTGCCCAGCCGTGGTTCGCGTGCCCCCCACGGCGGCAGGTTCGGACGCGTGTTCGACCAGCACATGCCGACCGTGCCGGCCTCGGCCGCCTGCCAACCGTACGTGCCACCCCGCATCCAGTGGTTCGTGTTCCCCAGCGCGACGAGGCCGACGCCGTGCTCGCGCGCGAGCTCGATCGCCCGCTCCATCGCGGTCCAGGCGTTCAGGTTGCCGGGTCCCAGGTTCCCGTTCCAGCGCTCGACGGCGCCCGAGCCCCCGACCCGCTCCGGTCGCGCGTCCGCACGCACGTGGCCGGCTCGGACGGTGCTCACGAAGACGGGGAAGCGGTTCAGCCCGTGGGAGTGCACGCCGTCACGGCTGGCGTTCGCGAAGATCCGGGCTGCCGTGGCGGCCCTCTCCTCCGCGAACCCGACGGCGCGGAGAACGCGGTGGAACTCGTCCACCAGGCGGTCGTAGGGGACCCGGATCATGCTCCGGCGTCCTCGCCGCATCGCGACGGAAGCGCCCTCATGCGTGCTGGGCCAGCGCCGCGCGCGTAGCGTAGCGGGCGGCGGCGATGAGGGATGCTTCGCTGGCCTGGCCGGTGCCGGCGATGTCGTAGGCGGTGCCGTGATCGACCGAGGCGCGGATGATCGGCAGTCCGACCGTGACGTTGACGGAGCGGTCGAAGCCGGACAGCTTCGCGGGGATGTGCCCCTGGTCGTGATACATCGCGACGACGACGTCGAAGCGTCCTCGGCTGGCGTGCCAGAACACTGTGTCGGGCGGGTGCGGTCCGGTGACGTCGAGTCCGCGGGAGCGAGCAGCTTCGACCGCCGGGACGATCTCGTCGATCTCCTCGCGCCCGAACATGCCGCCCTCGCCCGCGTGCGGATTGAGTCCCGCGACGGCGATGCGCGGAGCGGCCACACCCTCCATGCGCAGCGCCTCGTCGGCCAGCCGGATCACCGTCTCGATCCGCGGCCGCCGGACCCGGTCGACGGCGTCACGCAGCGATACGTGCGTCGAGACGTGGATGACGTGCAGCTCGGGACCGACCAGCATCATCGCGTAGTCGCGCGTGTCGGTGAGGGCTGCGAGCATTTCGGTGTGGCCGGGGTACGGCACCTCGGCCTGGTTCAGGGCCTCCTTGTTGAGGGGCCCGGTGACGATCGCTGCCACCTCGCCCGCGAGCGCCATCTCGACCGCACGCTCGATGTACGCGGCGGCAGCCCTCCCGCCGGCGGCGGTGGCGGCGCCCCAACCGAGCTCCGCGTCGCCGACCGCGCCCAGGTCCAGCACGAAACGCTCGTCCGGCGCCGGTCGCTCGCGTCCCAAGACCTGCGCGGCTCGGCTCAGGACGGCCATGTCGCCGACCACGAGGGGCTCGCAGAGCTCGCGGAGCTCGTCGTTCCATAGCGCCTTCACGGCGATCTCGGGTCCGACCCCCGCTGGGTCGCCCATGGTGATGGCGATGCGTGGCTTCGGGTCGGCGGTCGTTCGGGGCATGGTCAGCCTCCTGTCAACATGCGCGGCAAGCCGATCACCAGGCTCGGGAACAGCACGAGAGCGACGAGGATCGCGACCATCATCACGATGAAGGGGCCACTCGCCTGCGCCACGCGCAGGACCGGGACCTTGGCGATGTAGGACGAGATCATCATGGTCGTGCCGACAGGTGGCGTGGTCAGGCCGATCGCCAGCGCGAACACCATGACGACGGTGAAATGGATGGGATCGATGCCCAGCTCGAGGACCATCGGCAGCAGGATCGGGCCGAACAGCAGCACGCCGGGCGACACGTCGAGCACGGTGCCGGCGATCAACAGCGCGAACGAGAGGATCAGAAGGATCAGCACGGGCGACTCGACGGCCGCGCCCAGCGAGGCGGCCAGCGCCTGCGGGATCCTGGAGTAGGCCAGGAGCCAGGTGATGACGCCGGCGGTGGCGATGACCACCATCACCACGGCCGATGACGACACGGTCGAGACCAGTGCCGCGTACAGGTTCTGGAAGGTGAGCCGCCTCGCGATCAGGCCGACGACCAGAGCGTAGAGGACGGCGATGACGGACGCTTCGGTCGCGGTGAAGATCCCTCCGAGGATTCCTCCCAGGATGATGAAGATCATCACGAACGCCGGCAGCGCGCGGAAGGTGGCCATCGCCAGCTCGCGCAGCGTGGCGCGGTCGTACTTGGCGTAGCCCCGTCGGTACGAGATCAGCGTCGACACGACCAACAGCCCGACGCCCACCAAGATGCCCGGCACGACGCCTCCAAGGAACAACGCACGGATCGACTGGTTGGTCGCCACCCCCGCGAGGATCATCGGGATGCTGGGTGGAATGATGATGCCCATCGTGGAGCTGGTGGCGTTGATCGCCGCGGCGAAGCGGGCGTGGTAGCCCTGCTTGCTCATCGCTGGAATGAGGATCGACCCCAGCGCCGATGAATCGGCGATCGACGAGCCCGAGACGCCGCCGAACAGCATGCTCGCGACGATCGACACGTTCGCCAGCCCACCGGCGAAATGCCCGACCAGCGCGCGGGAGAAGTCGATGATCCTGTCCGCGAGTCCGCTGGCGTTCATGAGCGCTCCGGCCAAGATGAAGAAGGGGATCGCCATGAAGGGGAACGAATCCAGGCTGGTGAACATACGCTGGAACACGATCATCATCGGTAGCGGGGTCTCGACGGTCACGTAGACGACGGCGCCGATCCCCAGGGCGAAGGCGATGGGCGCTCCGACGAACAACAGGAGCAGGAACACGAGCAACAGCGCGATCATGGTTCGGCACCGCCGTGGGGCTCGGGCGAGGGTCGAAACATCTCGATGGCCTGACGCACGGCGGACTCCAGCGAGTACAGCAGCAGCAGGGCTCCACCCACCGGTAGCGACGCGTAGGCGTAGCCCATCGGGTACCGCATCGCGCTCGAGCGCTGGTTCATGGTGCGGGTGGTGAGCTCCCAGCCGTACTGCACCATCAGGTAGAAGAAATAGGCCAGCACCAGGGTGACCAGAAGCCCGAGAAGCAATCGCGCGCGGCGTGGCAGGCGCTCGCCAAGCAGATCGATCTTGATGTGCTGCCCCCTCCGATAGATGACGGTCGAGGCCAGGAACACCATCCAGATCATCAGGTGGCGGCCGAGCTCTTCGGTCCAGACGAGAGAGATGTTCAACAGATAGCGGGACGCCACCTGCGAAGCCGTCGTAACGACCATGGCGCCCAGGAGGCCCACGGTAAGGATCAGGGTCGTCCGTTCGAGCAGCGTGAAGACGAATCGCACGTGGTTCCTCCCGAGGGGGTGCGGCGGAGCGGGTCCCGCTCCGCCGCATCGGGTCGGTCAGTCGCCCTGACCGGTCTCGACGATCGCCGTATAGAGCTCCTCGAAGCCCTCGTACTGGTAGAAGCCCTGCGGGACGTCGGCGACGGCCTCGCGCCACGGCTCCATGTCCGGCTCGGTGTAGGTGACCTGTTCACCGAGCTCGCTGATCCAGTACTCGTTCAGCTCCTCGAGCAGCGCTTCGTTGTACACGCGAGCGTCTTCCGCCGCGCGGAGCAGGGCGTCCTGCTGCTCGGGCGTCAAGCCCTGGAAGCGCTGATCGGAGATGGTGATCAGCATGAAGCCGACCAGGTGGTCGGTCCACGCCAGGTAGTCGACGACCTCGCCGAAGCCGTTCTCGAAGGTGACGCCGATCGGGTTTTCCTGGCCGTCCACGACGCCCTGCTGCAGCGCGTTGTACACCTCGGTGAAGGCGATCGGCGTCGGGTTCGCGCCCAGGGCGCGCCAGGTCTCGAGGTGCGCCTGCATCTCGGGAACGCGGATCTGCATGCCCCGCAAATCGTCGAGGGTCTCGACCGGCTCGAGCGTGGTCAGCTCGCGGGGCGTGCGCATGATGTAACCCAGCGCACGAATGCCCGTCTCGTCGACGAGGCGCTGCGTGATCTGCTGGCCGACGTCGCCCTGCATGACGGCGTTCACGTGCTCCGTATCGCGGAACAGGAACGGAAACTCGAGGATCGCCATGGCGGGGTCGAAGTTCTGCAGGATGCCGCCGAGCACGGCGCCATCGACGGTGCCCAGCTGGATGCCTTCGGCGACGTCGCGCTCGCCTCCGAGCACGCCGCCGGCCGCGACGTCGATCTGAACCTCGCCGTCCGTGTACTCCTCGGCCAGACGGGCGAACTCCACGAGCGACTGGGTCTGATGGTCGTCTTGCGCGTAGGCCGACGCGAACGTCATCTGCGTCTGGGCCTGGGCGGTGGTGAGGCCCATCGCTACGGCGATGGCCAGGAACGTCACGAATTTGCGCATGGAGCATCCTTTCGGGGACTGAGTCGACATGGCTCGCGCGGGAACGTTCATTCGGCGGCTGCCGAGGCGGACGCGGCGCTCAGGCGCGCGACGACCTCTTCGACGAGGCCGGGGCGCCCGAAGCCTCCGGCCTTCGTGGCGAGGAGCGTGCCGGCGAGCAGGCCGCCGACGATCCGCCCGACGGCGATGCCGGGCACCAGCTCTCCGACGACGTCGACGGCGCTGGCGCGCAGGCGCCTCAACACGTGAAGCGCCGTTTGCCCGCCCGTCACGAACACGGCTGCGGGTCGTCCAGTGGACACCACCTCCTCCAAGGCGTCCCCGAGGCCACGCAGGGCTTCTTCGGGGTCCGTGGGTCGTTCGGGGGTCGCGAGAACGAGCAGCCGCGAAGGGTGCTCGGCAGGGGCCGTGCGTCGGACGGTGCCGGTCCGTGGGGCGGTGACGTCGTCGCCCAGCAGCCACCGCGCCTGATCGCGCGAGGCGGGGTGACGTGAGCCGACGATGACGAGCAGCGCGCCTGCGCCGAGCATCGGACGAACCGTGTCGTGCTGCGGCCACAGGTGCCGGGCGATGCCGCCGGTGCCTGCGACGAGCGGCGGGCGCAGCTCGGCGAGCGCCTCGGCGATCGCTTCCAGATCCGCCTCGTCCGCGGCATCGATCACGACGTGCCGGCCCGTCCGCAGCGCCTCATCGATCGCCTCGGGAAGGGGCGAGTCGCCCTTCGGGGCGAGCAGGACGCGAGGCCCGGGCGGAAGAAGGGTACGTACGTCGGACGTCCTCGCGGGCGCCACGGGATCGTGTCCCGCGGGACCATCGGCGACCGGTATGCCGTCGTGAAGCTGCACGCCGTCGCGCGTCGTGCGGCCCATGCGCGGATAGGCGGGGACGGCGATCACCGGCACGCCCCCCATGTACTCGCTCAGCGCGCACAGCTCGGCGCCGACGGGGCCGCGGAGGGTGGAGTCGATCTTCTTGAAGAGGGGTGCGGCGTCCGAGGGGCGTCCCGACCCCCGTAGCAACTCGCCCACGACCTTCGCCGCCTCGGCATCCGAGGCGTTTCGCGTCTCGCTGTCCAGCACCGTCGTCACGCCCTCGGCCGGTGGCGTCGTGGCCAGGGACCAGGCGACGCGGGCGGGACGCTCCGGCGTACCGGCGAACGCCGCCACCTCGGCAGCTCCCGTGAGATCGTCGGCGAGCACGGTCCACGGCTTCACGACGCGATCCTCTCGGCGACATGCACGGTGACGCCTACGTCGGCCACGGCACGAGCGTCGTCCTCGCTCACGCCGTCGTCCGTCACCAGCTCGTCCACGTCCTCCCACGACGCGATCGTCATGAACGAGCGGGAAGCGGCGAACTTGCTGGCGTCGGCGAGCACGACGCGACGCGAGCTGCGCCGCAGCGCCGCCCGCTTCGTGCGCACGATGCCGATGCCCGAATCGCTCAGCACGCCGTCCGCGAGGGAGTGCGCGCCCACGAAGGCGAGGTCGACGTGCACATCGTCCAGGAACGCCACGCCCGGGTCACCCAGGAGCGTGAAGGACTGCGGCCGAACCGTGCCGCCCGGGACGATCGTACGGATCGTGGGCACCCGCGCCAGCTCGCTCGCGATGGTCAGGTCGTTGGTGATCGCCGTCAGCTCGACGCGCGCGCGGGCGATTGCGCGAGCCGCCTCCAGTACCGTCGAGCTCGAGTCGAAGAAGACGCTGCTTCCGCCACCCACCAGCGCGGCGGCGACGCGGCCGATCGCGGCCTTCTCGCGCTCGCGGGTGTGCCGCCCGATGTCCACCTCGGGCTCGAAGGTGCTGCGCGAGGGTCCCGCCGTGGCTTGCGCCCCGCCGTAGGTGCGCTCGATGTACCGTCCCTCCGCCAGGTACTCGAGGTCCCGTCTCACCGTCGACGGCGAGGCCCCGAGCGCCTCTGCGAGGTGCGGGATGGAGGCGGCGCCGTCGCACTGGATGATCTCGAGGATGCGAGCGCGTCGTTGGGCGGGGATCAAGGCTTCTCCTCGGCCGTCACGAGAGCGGACGGGGCGCGGTACGAAGCGAGCGTACGGGTGAAGCAACGGGTTTCAGATTGCTTCAGATTGTGTCACACGATTCCAGAAAAAGGCAAGCATTGCGGTCGTCGC
>CAZHCI010000140.1:2145-7279 GCA_964530905.1 uncultured bacterium | reverse complement strand
GAGTGATCGAAGCGTCATCGGAGCGTGATCGAGCCGTCCTGGACGGTCGATCTCCGATCCCGAGCGTCGCCGTGTCCGGCGCCGGCGCGGGTCGCCGTCGGCGCCGACCGAGTCCATCACGTGCGCTTCCGCGGTGGTCGGCTCGATCGGAGCGTCCGCGGCGACCGCCGCACTCAAGAGGTCAGGGGTTCGAACCCCCTCGGCTCCACCAAGCAAGAAGCCGTCCCACACGGGACTGCCATTGAGGCGACTCCGTTGCACTGGGGTCGCCTCACCCTCGTGGTCGTCCTCAAGCTGGGTGACGGCCGTGGTCAGGACACGCGAGAGAGCGTCCGGACCCATGTCGCTGGGCGCGGGTCCTTGATCGAGAAGGCGATCGGCGAAGCGTCGAGGATGGTTGCCCGGAGACGCCAGCCGGCTACGCCCCCGAACCCAGCCCCTCGATGTCGTCAGAGACGACCCGCCTGAAGCCGCTGGCAGCAACGGCGAGCGGCGTGCGCCCACCCGCCAAGATGAGCCTCCTCACGACTCGTCCCCCGCACCCCGGTTCCATGGCATCAGCAGCCGCTCGGCCAGCGTGACGAGCCCGAAGAGGCCGACACCTAGGGCCGACACGACGATGAGCGCGGCGAAGATCGGCGGGGTGTCCATCGTGTACTGGGAGTTGATGATGATGTAGCCGAGGCCGCGGTCGGAGGCGATGAACTCGCCGACGATCGCGCCGACCACGACCATCGTCGAGCAGATCTTGAGGCCGGAGAAGAGGTACGGCAGCGACTTGGGGAAGCGGATCTTGACGAACACCTGCCACTTGCTGGCGTTCATGTAGCGCACCAGGTCGAGCAGGTCGTCCTCCACACGGCTCAAACCCTGCGAGACGTTGATCACCAGCGGGAAGAACGCCACCAGGAAGCCGATGAGGACGTTCGTGCCCAGGCCGTAGCCGAACCACAGCACGAGGATCGGCGCTACGGCGATGATCGGCAGCGAGTTCATGAAGATCAGGGCCGGCATCGTCAACTCCCGGACGCTCCTCGACCAGGTGAGGATGACCGCGATGACGAACCCGACGATGGCGGTCACGACGAACGCGATGAGCACCTCGGTGACGGTCGCGCTGATGTGCCGGGCCCAGTTGTAGTTCGCGTCCGACTGCGCAACGGCCAGGTGCTGGAACACGGAGACCGGTGACGGCAAGATGTACTCGGGGACCTCGAACACCATCACGACCAGCTGCCATAGCACCAGCAGCGCCAACAGCGTCAGCGGCGTGTCGGCGTGCTTGCGCATACGGCTCAACGCGGCTGGCATGCGGCACCTGCTCTCATGAGGATTCCAGCCTCGTCTGATGGACCACGAGTCGCTCCACGAACCCGACGGCTGCGAAGAGGCTCAACCCCAAGACGGCGATCAACAGCAGGCTCGCGAACATCGTGGGCGTGTCGATCATGGCCTGAGCCGACTGGATGACGTAGCCCAGCCCCCGGGTGGAGGCGATGAACTCCCCAACGATGGCGCCGACCACGCAGAGCGTGGCGCTCATCTTGAACCCGGCGAACATGTAGGGCAGGGCGTTCGGGATCCTGATCTTCGTGAAGACCTGCCACTTCGTGGCGTGTAGGTAGTGGACCAGGTCGAGCAGGTCGTCATCGATGGCGCTGAGGCCGGCCGCGGTGTTGATGACCACCGGGAAGAACGCGATCAGGACCGCGATCAGCGTGTTCGGCAGGATGCCGTAGCCGAACCACAGCAGGAAGAGCGGGGCCAGGGCGATCTTCGGCAGAGAGTTGAAGAGGGTCAGGATCGGGGTGATCAGGCGCCGCAGGAAGGCGGACCAACTGATGAGGATGGCCAGCCCCACGCCGGCCACCGCGGTCACGCCGAAGGCGACGAGGACCTCCGTGGCCGTGGCCCGGATGTGGCGGAGCCACTGGTACTCCGCGGCGACGGCGGGGTCGAGGAGCCTCTGGAACGTCACGAGCGGCGACGGGACGATGTACTCCTTGACGCCCGTCACGACCACGAAGAGCTGCCAGGCCAGGAGGATGCCGAGCAGGGCCAGGACTTTCGTGTAGTGCCGCTTCACGAAGGCCATCGTCGTCGCCGCCTCGCCTAGGCCGCCGGAGCCGGAAGGGAGCGGTCGATCTCGTCGATGCGGTAGCCGAAGCCGGGGCCCGCGATGGAGCGAAGGTCGATCTCGCCGTGCCTGCGGCTGTAGAGGCCGGGATGAACGTCGGCCTCGAGCCTCGAGGCTTCTGGGTAGAACTGCATGCCGTTCGTCTCGACCCCCATGATCGTGCCGGCATGGGCGGCCAACAGCACGTGAGGTATCTGGGCGAGCATGGGGTTCGTGAGGTCCTGCACCATCAGCGTCATGTTGTGCTCCTTCGCCCAGCACAGCGAGAGGAGGGCGCCCGTCTGCGTCTTGCAGGTCTTGAGGGCGACGCCGGTCCAACCCAACGCGCGCCCGAGCCTCACGAGCTTCCAATCGTGCGCGCTCTCGTCCATGAACAGCGGCTTGCGTGCCGAGATCGCGCGGACATCGACGCGGTTGCGCTCGAGGTCGTAACCGAACGGCTGCTCCACGTAGAGGATCATCCCGTAGATCCGCGGGTGCTCGCTCAGCAGCCGGTCGAGCATCTCGACGACGTAGGCCGTCTCGTCGACCATGCAGTTGAAGTCGGCGGTCAGCCAGTCGACGCCGTTCTCGATGGCCACCTTCCCGACGCGGACCAGCCGCTCGAAGTCCCACGCGGCGTCGTTGCCGCGCAGCTTCACCTTGAGGCAGCGAAGCCCGTCGCGTGCGATCCAGTCCTTCAGGAGCACCGGATACCCGTCATCCGGCTCCGAGCCCGTCAGCTCCGAGGGATCGATGGGATCGGTTCCGCCCACGAGATGCCAGACGTCGAGCTGCGCGGGCGGGTCGGCCACGAAGTAGTCGGCGGGGTACTTGCCCTCGAAGGAGAAGGGCCCATCCCGCAGCGGTTCGAGGTAGCTCGCCAGGTCGCGGTTCATGTACTCGGCCGTGTAGGTCTGGTAGGTAGGCACGCCGTGCAACACGCCATAAGCGTCGTGGAGTGCGAGGTCGAAGGCCGAGGAGCACACCAACGCCGCCAGCCACGGCATCGGCTCCTCACCCGCCGCTAGGCGTTCACGGTTGAGCGACTCGAGGAGTCGAGGCAGGGCGCGCTCCTGGAACGAGGCGCCGATCTCCATCGGATGGCCGCTCACCTGATGCGCTCGCCAAGCCGGCGCCAGACGTACGCAGAACTCCTTCAGGCAGGCCTCGCGCTCGGCGAAGGCCGCGGTGCTCGGCCACGCCCACTGGACGCTCAGGGGCGTCTCGCCCCACCCGTCGGCGCGAGACCCGTCACTGCCCGCCACGGTGAACCGCACACGCACGACCGTGACGGTCGTCATCACCTCGGCGCCGAACTTCAGCGGCATGCGCGCCTCGATGGGGATGAAGTGGACCGACGCGTCCTCGACCCTGACGTCCCGGGGGTTCGTCATGGCGCCAACGACCCGGTGCGATCTGCCTCCGGAAGCGGATCGTGCTCGAGACGCTCGACGAACTCGGCGATGTACTCCACGGCCCGTTTCAAGATCACCTCGCCCTTCTCGGCGCTGGCGTGCGTCACGTCGCCCCACGCGCCGGAAGACGTGAAGTCGCGGAAGCCAGGATAGGTGTAGAACGGCCCTCCGCTGATGGCGGTGTGCGGCAGATGGCGTTCGAGCCCAGGCGCCGGCTCGGTCTCGCGCGCCGCACTCAGCCGCATGAGATCGGGTCGCAACGCCAGCAGCACGCTCGAGATCAACTCACCCCCGTGCCCGGTCGGTTGCCGCTCGGTCGTCAGCAGGTCGGCGCCGGCCCTGGCAGCCGCCCGCCACCAGTCGACCTGGGCGACGGCAATGCCGTGGCGCCGCATGGCTTTCGCGCAGGTCGCGACCGGAGAGAGGTTGCCGAGGTGAGCGGTCAGGAAGAAGATCCGCCGGAAGCCGTGGTGGGCCAGCGAGCGGCAGACGTCGAGGTAGTAGTCGGTGAGAACGTCGGGCCTCACGGTCAAGGTCCCTGGCCACGGCATCATGTCGCTCGCCTCGCCCACCGGGATCGTGGGCGCGGCGACGCCGCCGACGCGTTCGGCGAGCCTGCGCGAGACCTCGTCCGCCACGAACACATCCCCGCCCAAGGGTCCGTGATGACCGAGCACCTCCGTCGAGGCCACCGGCACGATGGCCGTGGCTCCGTTGCCCACGGCGTCACGCACCTCGGCGCTGGTCATCTCGAGCAGCACGGCACTTCTCATCGTCGCCAGAGCTCCGGGACGGCCACGGCCTTGCCCGTCGCGGCCGACTCCTCGATGGCGAGGGCGACCGCGATCGAGCGCGCGCCGTCGAGGATGTCGGACAAGACGGGCTCGTCCTCCAGGATGCTGTCGACGAGGTTGTCGATCACCTGCTTGAACGGGTGGTGGTGCACGGCGCCGGAGTTCGGCGTCGACGACGGCAACGTCACCCAGTCCGTCTGTTCGGGGAACAGCTGGCTGGAGTAGACACGGTTGTCACGAATGGCGCCGTTCGTACCGAGCAGGTCGATGTTGAACTGATAGGGGTAGGCAAGGCCATCGAGAGAGGCCGAGAGCTTGCCCACGGCTCCGCCATCGAACTTCGCGGCGGCGACCAGGGTCGTCGGGTAGTCGAAGTCGCCGCGCCCACGATGTGAGTACGCGCTGACCTCCACCACCTCCTGGCCACTGAGGTAACGCACGATGTCCGCCGCGTGACAACCGCCCGTGATCATGGCTCCGCCGGCGAACTCCTTGCGCCTGATCCACTCGTAGCTGCTGAACGACGACTTGATCCCGTGCCAATAATCGGCTTCGGCGTAGTAGACGTCGCCGACTGCGCCTCGAGCGAGCATCGCCTTGAGGTTGGCGATCATGGGGTGCCAGCGCAGGACGAAGCTCACGACACTCTTGGTCCTGGCCTGCCTGGCAGCCTCCACCAGCTCGCTCAGCTCATCCCAGGAGATCGCCGGAGGCTTCTCGAGGATGACGTGCTTGTCGGCGCGAAGAGCCAGGATCGCGATGCGCGCATGCAGGTAGTTGGGCACACTGAGCGACACGATGTCGAC
>CAZHCI010000140.1:0-2135 GCA_964530905.1 uncultured bacterium | reverse complement strand
TGGAGCCGGTCAGGTCCTGCGTGTCCATGCCAGCGAGGAGGTCCTCGTAGCGGTCGTGGATCTTGGCCGCCGGCGCGAAGCGAGCGGCGAGCTGCTCGGCAGATGCCCGCCGCCGGCTGGTGACGGCGGCCAGCCGCAGGCGCGGGTTGGCCTCGATGGCCGCGGCGTACTCGGCGGCCACCTGCCCGGCTCCATGGATGCCGACCCCGAGAACCGTTCGTTCGCCAGACAATTGAGTCTCCAACTTCCTACACCAACCCGAGCGAATTGTAGATGTCGACGACGTACTCGCCGTAGCGTGGATCGCTGCGGACATCGACGCTGCGCGGGCGTGGCAGCTCGATGTCGAGCGCGCGAACCATGCGCGAGGGCCTGGCCGAGAGCACGATCACCCGATCGGAGAGGAACACCGCCTCGCTGATGGAGTGGGTCACGAACAGGACGGTCTTGCCCGCCTGGGACCAGATGCGCAGGAGCTCTAGGTTCATCTGCTCCCTGGTGATCGCGTCGAGGGCGCCGAACGGCTCGTCCATGAGCAGCAGCTTCGGGTCGTGGATGAGCGCCCGCGCGATCGACACGCGCTGTTGCATGCCCCCCGAGAGCTCGTAGGGGTAGGCGTTCTCGAAGCCAGCCAGGCCGACGAGGGCGAGCAGTTCGCGCGCCCGGTCCTTCATCCTGCGCCGGTCCATCCTGAGGATCTCGATGGGCAGCAGGACGTTGTCGATGACCTTGCGCCAGTCGAGCAGCAGGGACTTCTGGAACACGAACCCCGCCTCGCGCGTCGGGTCGAAGTTCTGCTCGTCGACGACGATGCGGCCGGAACTCGCCTCCAGCAGGCCGGCGATGATCTTCAGGAGGGTCGTCTTGCCGCACCCGGATGGGCCGACGATCGTGACGAACTCGGCCGGGAACACGTCGAACGTCACGCCGCCGAGGGCCTCGAGCTGTCCTTCACGCCCCTGATAGACCTTCTTGACGTCCTGGCTGGATAACAACGGCACGGGCTGCGTCACGCGACCATTCCTCTGTACTCGCTCACTGGGTCAGCCACATGCGAAGGGGGCCCGTCGAAAGCTGGGCCACCTTCGCATGAGCTTGGACGAATCGTCAGAAGTCGAAGCGGTACATGGGGTCAGGCAGGAAGCTGCCGTCGAACATCTCCGAAGCCGTGAAGTCGACCTCGATCCCCTGGTACTCCTCGACCATGTCCACGGTCACTTGGGCGCGCTCGAGATCGATGTAGCCGATCCCCTCGGTCTGGTAGCGGTCGGTCATGAAGAACTCGCGCACCAACATCAGGTTCGCCAGGTAGTCGTCCCGGTTGATGGGGTGGTACTCGGCGAGGATCGAGATGGCCTCTTCCGGGTTCTGCAGCGTGTACTCCCAGGCCCGGTAGCTGGCGTCGAGGAAGCGGCGGACCATCTCCGGGTCGTTGGCGATGACCTCGTCACTGGCGACGTACGAGTGCGCGTAGAGGTCGAAGCCGTAGTCGGCCCACAGGATGTTGCCGAGCTCCTCAGCGGGGATCGCCTTCTCCATGAACGGCGTACCGGTGTACAGCTCGAACACGACGTCGGCCCTGCGGGCCGACAAGGCGGCGACCTTCGCCGCCGGCGCGATGTTGACGAAGTCGACGGCGTCCGGGTCGACGCCGATGAGCTGCGCGAACGCCGGCCACATCACCCGATGCCCGTCGGACGCAGGCACCGCGACCGTCTTGCCGACGAGGTCCTGCGGCTCGGTGATGCCAGAATCCTCCCAGAAGAACATGCTGTTGGGGTGCTTGTCGAAGATGATGCCGACGATCGTGACGTCGGCGCCCTCGGCTCGGCCCGCGACCGCCACCGGAGCGTCCGCGATGCCCATGTGCGCCCTGCCGGTATCGACCGACTGCACGGTGAAGCCAGAGCCCTGGCCCACGATGATGTTCACGTCCAAGCCGACCTCGTCGTACCAACCCTTGTCGAGGGCGACGTAGTACGGCGCGTGGTCACCCGAGATCGTCCAATTGAGGAGGAAGTCCATCTCGATGACATCGCCGTCTTGGGCTGCGGCGACCCCCAACACGGCAAGCATCGAAACGGCGACGGTAACGAGCCGGATCGTTCTCAACATCGCGTGCCTCCAGTCATTGC
>CAZHCI010000139.1:0-7331 GCA_964530905.1 uncultured bacterium | reverse complement strand
GCCTTGCAGGATCTGACCATCCGCGGTGCCCGCGAGCACAACCTCAAGAACGTCGATCTGACGCTCCCCCGCAACGCCTTCATCGTGTTCACCGGCGTGTCGGGCAGCGGCAAGTCCACGCTGGCCTTCGACACGATCTACGCCGAAGGTCAACGTCGCTACGTCGAGAGCCTCTCCGCCTACGCGCGGCAGTTCCTCGGCGTGATGGACAAGCCCGACGTCGACGCGATCGAAGGGCTCAGCCCCGCGATCAGCATCGACCAGAAGACGACCAGCCACAACCCGCGCTCGACCGTCGGGACCGTGACCGAGATCCACGACTACCTGCGCCTGCTGTTCTCGCGCGCCGGCACGCCGCACTGTCCCGTCTGCGGGCGCGAGATCGCGCGCCAGTCCGCGACCGAGATCGTGGACCGGATGCTCGAGACGTACGACGACTCCCGCGCCATGCTGCTCGCGCCCGTCGTGCGCGGACGCAAGGGCGAGTACAAGAAGCTGCTGACCGACCTGAAGAAGGAAGGGTTCGCGCGGGTGCGGATCGACGGCACGGTCATGACGGTCGAGGAGGGCCTCGCCGCCGACCTGGAGCGCTACGAGAAGCACGACATCGACGTCGTCGTGGACCGCGTCCGGATCAAGGAGGACGACCGCGCCCGGCTGGCCGAGTCGACCGAGCTGGCCCTGGCGCGCGGCGACGGGCTGATGCGCGTGTTCCTGCCCGACGACGACGTCGACGAGCTGTTCAGCGAGAAGTTCGCCTGCCCCGAGCACGGCACCTTCCTAGAGGAGCTCGAGCCGCGCGTGTTCAGCTTCAACAGCCCGTACGGCGCCTGCCCGCACTGCAGCGGCCTCGGGTTCCTGCAGCAGTTCGACCCCGAGCGGATCGTGCCCGACGAGTCGAAGACGTTGGCGCGCGGCGCGATCCAGCCGTGGACCGGCGGACGCGAAGGCGGCGGCAAGGTGTTCTACTGGGACCGCCTGCGCGCGCTCGCGGACCACATGGGGTTCGACATCGACGTGCCGTGGCGCGACCTGCCCGAGGACGCCAAGGCGACGATCCTCTACGGCGCCAGCGACCCGATCGAGGTCGTCTACCGCCGCGGCGGACGCGAGACGATGCGCTTCAAGGCCGACTTCGAAGGCGTGATCCCGAACCTCGAGCGGCGGCTCAAGGAGGCCGGCAGCGAAAGCGCGCGCGAGCGGCTCGAGACGTACATGAGCCTCGTCCCGTGCGGGCACTGCCACGGCACGCGCTACAAGCCCGAGGTCCTCGCCGTCACCGTCGCGGAGCGGAACATCGCCGACCTGAGCAGCATGACGGTGCTCGACGCCGCCGTGTTCTTCCGCGAGATGCGGCTCGAAGGCGCGGCGGCCGAGATCGCCAAGCCGATCCTGCGCGAGGTCGCGAACCGGCTGGGCTTCCTCGAGGACGTCGGCCTGGACTACCTCAGCCTGGACCGCAGCGCCAACACGCTCTCGGGCGGCGAGGCGCAACGGATCCGCCTGGCCACCCAGGTCGGCAGCGGACTGACGGGCGTGCTGTACGTCCTGGACGAGCCGTCGATCGGGCTGCACCCGCGCGACAACGAGCGGCTGCTGGGCACGCTGCTGCGCCTGCGCGACCTGGGGAACACGCTGATCGTCGTGGAGCACGACGAGGACACGATGCGCGCCGCCGACTGGATCGTGGACCTCGGCCCCGGCGCCGGCGTGCACGGCGGCGAGGTCGTCGCCAGCGCCGCCCCCGCCGAGCTGGTCGAGCACCGCACCAGCCTGACCGCGGCGTACCTGCGCGGCGACAAGCGGATCGCCGTTCCCGAGCAGCGCCGCGACGCCAGCGGCAAGAAGCTGACGATCAAGAACGCGCGCGAGCACAACCTGAAGAACATCGACGTCGACCTTCCGCTGGGCACGCTCACCTGCGTGACCGGCGCGTCCGGATCGGGCAAGAGCACGCTGGTGCACGAGATCCTGCACAAGTCGCTGGCCAAGCAGCTCTACCGCGCCAAGGCGAACCCCGGCGCGCACGACAAGATCGTCGGCACCGACCAGGTCGACAAGGTGATCGAGATCGACCAGAGCCCGATCGGCCGCACGCCGCGCAGCAACCCCGCGACGTACACCGGGATCTTCACCGAGATCCGCGACCTCTACACCCGCGCCCCCGAAGCGCGCAAGCGCGGCTACAAGCCGGGCCGCTTCAGCTTCAACGTCAAGGGCGGCCGCTGCGAGGCGTGCAAGGGCGACGGCACCGTCAAGGTCGAGATGTACTTCCTGCCCGACATCTACGTTCCGTGCGAGGTGTGCAAGGGCGCCCGCTACAACCGCGAGACGCTCGAGGTGAAGATCCGCGGCAAGTCGATCAGCGACGTGCTGCAGATGACGGTCGAGGAGGGCCTCGGCTTCTTCGAGAACATCCCCGGCATCGCCCGCAAGCTGCAGCTGATGAAGGACGTCGGGCTCGAATACGTCAAGATCGGGCAGCCCAGCCCGACCCTGTCGGGCGGCGAGGCGCAGCGCGTCAAGCTGGCGTCCGAGCTGGGCAAGCGCGGCACCGGCAAGACGCTCTACATCCTGGACGAGCCGACCACCGGCCTGCACTTCGAGGACGTCGCGAAGCTGCTGGGCGTGCTCCACCGCCTGGTCGAGGGCGGCAACACCCTGCTGGTGATCGAGCACAACCTCGACGTCGTCAAGACGGCGGACTGGGTCGTGGACCTCGGCCCGCACGGCGGGGCGCGCGGCGGCGAGGTCGTCGCGACCGGCACGCCGGAGCAGGTCGCGGCGACGGCGGGCTCGGCGACCGGAGCGTTCCTTCGTCGCACGCCCGGCATCGCCGAGCGCATCCAGCCCCTTCCCGCCGAGCTCGCGGAAACCTGAGGCGAGGAGCCTGGCGCGCCGCCACCCCGGCGCGCCGCGAAACCGGCGCGTCGGGCACTTGGACGCGTCCGTGACGCCGGCGGGCTACGATGCGGCCGTGATTCGCACCGCGCCCGCGCCGCAAAGCACGATCATCGGCATCTTCCTGGTGCTGCTCGCGGCCGTCGCGGCGGTCGCGCCGCTGCCCCTGGCGTTCCGCAGTGCCGGCATCCTGGCGGCCGCCTACCTGGCGTTCGCCGCGGGAGGGATGCCGTGGGCGTACCTCACGGCGCTGGTCGCGCCGGCCGTGGGGCTCCTGGGCGGCGATTCCGCCTGGCTGGTGATGCTCCCGGTGATCCTGAGCGGGAACCTGCTGGCGATGCTGGGGCTCGAGTACGCCTGGCGCTGGCCGGCGTTGATCGTCTCGCCCCTGCTGCTGATCGCGCCGCAGGTCACGACGCTGGCGCTGTCGCAACGCGAGCTGTTCCGCGTCGAGCTCCCCTGGGAGCCGAACGGGGCGGCGTGGATCGCGCTGCACGCGCTGGTCGCGGTCGCGGGCATCCTGGCCGCGATCCTGATCGAGCGCAGCCGGCTCCGGACGGCCGACTGAGGCGCCGTGGCGTCGTCCGAGCCACGCACGAACGACCGCCACGGCTTCAGGGCCCGGGCGTGGCACACCACCGTCCGGCTCGTCCGCGGGCTGATCCGACGCTATCGGCGGGCCCGGGTCTCGACCCTCGCCGCCGCCCTCGCCTACTACGCCGCGTTCTCGCTGGGGCCGCTGCTGCTGCTGCTCGGCGGCTGGCTCGGCTCGATCCTGCGCGCGCGGCCCGAGCTGGCCGATCGGTACCGCATGGCGCTGGCCGAGATCATCGCGCCGATCCTGCCGGAGACGGTCGATAGCCTCGACCTTCTGGACCGCAGCTTCGAGATCGTCGTCGACCAGCTCTCCGAGGGCACCTTCTGGCGCGTGGCGTTCTCGCTGCTGGTGCTGCTGTGGGCCGCCAGCGGCTTCTTCGCGTCGCTCCAACGCGCGCTCGAGGTGATCTTCGAGGTGCCCGACGTCCGTGGCTTCTTCCGCACCCGCGCGGTGGCGGTCCTGCTGATCGCCGGCGTGGCGCTGGTGATCGCGCTGGAGCTGATCGGCGGCTCGCTGGCGCTGTGGATCTGGCAGACGCTGCAGTCGCTCACCGCCGGGCTGGACCCGATCAACCTGGCCCTGCCCGATCCACCGGGCGTGCTGACCGACCCCGGCCTGCTCCGGGTCGTGCTGGCGACGCTGGCGTTCGCCGCGGCGTTCCGGTGGCTGCCGCGCCGAACCTCGCGCTGGAGCGGCGCGCTCCTCGGCGCCCTCTTCAGCGTCGCGGGGCTGCAGCTGATGCGGATCGTGCTTCCCCTGGCGTTCAACGAAGCCCGCTTCAACCTCGTCTACGGGGTGGTCACGTCGCTGCTGCTGCTCCTGTTGTGGCTGTTCCTGTCGCTGATGCTGTTCCTCGTCGGCGCCCTCGTCGCGGCCGAGGTGTCGGCCGAGGAGCGCCGGCGCGAGCGCCGCACGGCCCGCCGCCGCCAGCGAGACCGCGAACGGGAGCACGCGACCGGCCTCGGGTAGCATGAAGCCATGTACGGCTCGCTGATGCGGCTGGTCGAGCGTCCCTGGTTCTACTGGACCGTGCGCGCCCTCTTCCTCTTCTACGCCAAGGTCGTGCTCGGCCTCCGCGCCCGTGGCGTCGAGCGCGTCCCCGAGGAGGGCGGGCTCGTCGTCGCGGCGAACCACTTCAGCGCGCTCGATCCGCCGATGCTGGGCGCCAACCTCCCACGCGAGATCTCGTTCATGGCGAAGCAGGAGCTGTTCGAGAACAGGGCGATGCGCCTGCTGGCCCGGGGGCTGCACGCCTTTCCGGTGGACCGGTCGCGAAACGACGTGAGCGCCGTCAAGGAGGCGTTGCGCCGGCTGAAACGAGGTCGCGCGGTGGGCGTGTTCGTGCAGGGCACCCGCAACGCCGGAGACGTGGAGGCGCTCGACGGCGCCGCGTTCCTCGCCCAGCGGTCCGGCGCTCCGCTGCTTCCCGCGGCGGTATGGCGTGAAGGACGGCGCTACCGGGTGCAGTTCGGCGAGCCGTTCGTGGTGCCCGGCAAGGATCGCGAGGCGATCCGGGCGGCCACCGCGACCACGATGGCGCGGATCAACGAGCTTCTCCCCTCCCAGAAGCGGCTCCTGCCACCCGAGCGCGAGCCGGTGGAGCCGCCGGCCGAGGCGACCGCCGATCGCTCGAGCTGAGCCGCGAGGACCCTCGAAATCCGGTTTCTTCCGTCGTGCACTTGCTTGCCGCGTTTTCGCATGCTACGGTGCCTCAAGTCCAAAATCCCTGGAGGAGGCGCTGACCATGGCGAAGAGCAAAACGGTATCCAAGGCGGATCTGGTAGGCATCGTTGCCGACGAGACCGGGATGAAGAAGAAGGACGTGAAGGACGTCATGGACGTCATGCTGGACAAGATCAGCGAGAACCTGGACAACGACATGAAGGTTCAGCTGACCGGCTTCGGCACCTTCGAGGTTCGCGAGCGGAAGTCCCGCACCGGCGTGAAGCCCGGCACGACCGAGAAGATCAAGATCCCCTCCAGCAAGTACCCGGCGTTCAAGCCCGGCAAGAGCCTCAAGGAGAAGGTCAAGGTCTGACCCCTTCAGGGAGCGACGAAGCGACGGGGCGGCCGAACGCGGGCCGCCCCGCGTCGTGCCGCGGCGACACGCCCGGGCCCACGCGGGCTAGCCTCCGGTCATGAGCCTTCTGGACGTCATCGGGCCCGTCATGATCGGGCCCTCCTCCTCGCACACCGCCGGCGCCTGCCGGCTGGCGCTGCTCGCCCGGCATGCGCGCCTCACGCCGCCGACGCGGGCCCAGCTGACGCTGCACGGCTCGTTCGCGAAGACCGCGCGGGGCCACGGCACCGACCTCGCGCTGATCGGCGGTCTGCTGGGCATGCACCCGGACGACCCGCGACTGACCGACGCCTACGCGCAGGCGGACGCCGCCGGCCTGCAGGTCGAGTTCCGGGCCGCGGACCTGGGCGACGTCCACCCGAACACGGTTCGGATCGTCACCGAGGGAGGCGACGGGCCACAGGCCGAGCGGGTCTCGCTGACCGGCTCCAGCCTGGGCGGCGGGCTGGTCCGCGTCTTCGACGTCGACGGGTTCGGGATCGACTTCGTCGGCGGCAGTCACACGCTGCTGATCCGCCACGTCGACCGGCCCGGCGTCATCGCGCGCGTGGCCAGGGTCATCGCGGACGACGACGGCAACATCGCGACGCTCCACTCCGCGCGCCGCAAGCGGGGCGGCGAGGCGATGATGTCGGTCGAGATGGACCGGCGCCTCTCGCAGATCGCGCTGGACTACCTCGACCACCTCGCGGACGTCCACTGGATGCGGATGCTGCCCGAGGTCCTCTCCGGCGACGACCTGCCGGAGCCGGCCGAGGACGGGGCGGTGCACGCATGACGTTCGAGGAGCTGGCCCGCTACGGCGGTCCCGCCTCCGAGGCGTTCCTGGCGGACGAGACGGGCGGCGACGCCGCGGCGCGCGAGGCGCTGCTGGCCAAGATGCGCGGACGTCTGGCCGCCATGCGCGACAGCGTCGAGCGCGGCCTGCGCAGCGACGCGGCCAGCCGGACCGGCATGGTCGGCTGGAACGCCAAAGGCCTGAACGAGGCCGACGACCTGCTGGACGCCCCGCTGCTGAAGCGCGTGCAGGCGTACGCGATGGCGGTGAACGAGGAGAACGCGCGGATGGGCCGCATCGTGGCGGCGCCGACCGCGGGCAGCGCCGGCACGCTGCCCGGCGCCCTGCTGGGCGTGGGCGACCACCTGGGGCTCGACGACGAGGCGCTGGTGCTGCCGCTGGTCACCGCGGCCGGCGTGGGCGAGGTGATCTCGCGCACGATGTTCATCGCCGGCGCGTCCGGCGGCTGCGGCGCCGAGATCGGCCCGTCCGCCGCGATGGCGGCGGCCGCCGTGACCGAGCTGCGTGGCGGCCACGCCAACGCCGCGGTCCACGCCGCCGCGCTGGCGCTGATGAACACGATCGGCCTGGTGTGCGACCCGGTGGGCGGGTACGTCGAGGTGCCGTGCGTCTCCCGCAACGCGTTCTACTCGGTCCACGCGGTCGCCGCCGCGCAGCTGGCGCTGGCCGGGCTCGAGTCGTTCATCCCCGCCGACGAGGTCGTCGGCGCGATGGCCTCGGTCGGCCGGATGCTGCCCCCGGAGCTGCGCGAGACCGGCGAGGGCGGCGTCGCGACCACCCCCACCGGCCTCCGCATCGCGCTGCAGATGGCGGACGACGCCCCGTCCCGCGAGCGCTGAGCCGCCAAGGTCGGCCCGTGAAGACCGGGCCGCTCGGATCGCCTAGGCCCACGGCAACGTCAGCATGTTCCAGTACGCCGCCTGGACCACCAGCGCCAGGCCGGCCAGCGCGCC
>CAZHCI010000138.1:3587-7337 GCA_964530905.1 uncultured bacterium | reverse complement strand
GGCGTTGATCGTGGTCCGGACCCCCTCGTCGGTCGGGCGCGTGCGCACCTCGGTCGGCGCGTCCGTCCGGAGTCCGGCCGCCTCGAACCACGCCTCCAGCGTCGCCGCGTCCGGCAGGGTCATGCGCCGATCGTCGTGCGCGAACCCCAGGAACGTATGCGGCGCGCCGTCGACCGGCACCAGCGGCGTTCCGGCCGGACGCGAGTCGGGACCGAAGTTCGCGACCAGCACGCGCCCGCCCGGGACCAGCGCCCCCGCGATACGGCCGATCGCGGTGCGGACCGCGGCCTCGCCGGGAAGGTCCTGAAGCACGCCCAGCGCCAGGATCAGGTCGAACGGGGCCTCGTCCGCGGGACGCCACGCCTCCTCGTCCTCGAGCCGGGCGAGGCGGACGCGCCTGCGCGCCTCGTCCGGCCCCACGATCGGCGCCAGACGCTCGCGCGTGAGCGCCACCATGGCGTCGGCCGCGTCGAACGCGTGCACGTCCAGGCCCCGCTCGGCGGCGAGCACCGTGTTGCGGCCGCCGGCGCAGCCCAGGTCCAGGATCCGGCGAACGTCGGGCTCGGCGTCGAGCAGCGCCACCAGCCGCTCGTCCGGCGGGCGGTCGCCCATCCGAAGCGCCATCTCGCGACGGTTCCAGAACGTGTCCCGGGCGGCCTCGCCGTCGGGGCGGGAGCTCAACGGCGCTCCCAGTCCGGACCGTCCGGCGGATCGATGATCCGCTGCTCGCGCTCCAGGTCGTGAATGCGGGTCATCTCCCCAGCGGACAGCTCGAAATCGAACACGTCCAGGTTCGCCTCGCGATGCTCGGCGCTGGCCGCCTTCGGAATGGCCGCCACGCGCGGCTGCTGCAGCAGCCAGCGGATCGTCACCTGTGCCGGCGACTTGCCGTGCGCCTCGCCGATCTCCTGCAGCACCGGATCGCGCAACACCGCCCCCTTCGCCAGCGGACTGTAGGCGGTGAGGAGCAGGTCGAGCTCCTCGGCGACCGCACGCAGCGGACGCTGATGGAGGAACGGGTGGTACTCGACCTGATTGGCGAAGATGCGATGCGCGTCGTTCGCGCGGCGCGTCAGGCTGGGCGGGAAGTTGCTGACGCCCAGGTGCCGGACGCGCCCCTCGTCCTGAAGCACGCGCAGCGCGCCCAACGTCTCCTCGACGGGGACGTCGGGATTGGGCCAGTGGAGGAGCAGCAGGTCGACGTACTCGACCCCGAGATCGGCCAGGCTGACCTTGGTGCTGCGGATCGCGTCGTCGGCACGGAAGTCGGACGGACGGAGCTTGGTGACGAGGAAGATCTCGTCGCGCGGGACCGAGGTGGCGGCCAGCGCCCTGCCCACCTGGTCCTCGTTGTCGTAGCCTTGCGCCGTGTCGATATGGCGGTAGCCGAGCTCGAGCGCGTGCTCGACCCCTTCCCGGCAGGCGTCGCCCTCGAGCTGCCAGGTGCCGAAGCCGAGCGCAGGAACGCGGGTGCCCTGGATCTCGCGATGAATCATGATCGACCTTTCGCTAGCGGCGAGTCGTCGGAGCGTCGTGCGAACGTCTCCACGGTACCGCGCGCGCAGCCTGGCGCCGAGGCGCGCCTGCTACGATCGGCGCACATGAACGAGCTGACGCTGGATCGTCCCCGAGCCGTGGCCACCGCCGCCGCCGACCCCGAGCCACGGACCGCCCCCGCCGCGAGCGAGGGCGACCGCCCCGTCCTGGGGATCGACATCGGCGGGTCGGGCATCAAGGGCGCGTTGGTGGACGTGCGCGCCGGCACGCTCCTCACCGACCGGGAGAGGATCCCGACGCCCGATCCGTCGACGCCCGACGCCGTCGCGGAGGTCGTCGCGCAGCTCGTGCGGCACTTCGAGTACGAAGGTCCGATCGGCTGCACCTTCCCCGCCGTGGTCCGGAACGGCGTGACGCACAGCGCCGCGAACGTCGACGACGCCTGGATCGGCGCGCCGGCCCAGCGACTGTTCCATGAGGCGACCGGCCTGCCGGTGACCGTCCTGAACGACGCGGACGCGGCCGGCGTCGCCGAGATGGCGTTCGGCGCGGGGCGTGGCCAGGACGGAACGGTGTTCGTCCTCACCTTCGGGACCGGGATCGGGAGCGCCGTGTTCACCGCAGGCGACCTGCTGCCCAATACCGAGCTCGGTCACCTCGAGCTGCGCGGACGCGAGATCGAGCCGTGGGCGTCCGACCGCGCCCGCCAGCTCCACGAGCTGTCGTGGAAGAAGTGGGGAAAGCGGGTGTCGAAGGCGCTGCGGCACTACGCCTTCCTGTTCTCGCCCGACCTGTTCGTGATCGGCGGCGGGGTGTCGAAGAAGTTCGACAAGTTCGCGCCGTACCTCGACGTCGACGCGGAGGTCGTGCCCGCGGCGCTGCTGAACGAAGCGGGGATCGTCGGCGCCGCCTACGCCGTGGTCCACCGCCACCGCTCCACGGTGGAGATCGGCGACGACGGCTGAGCCGCCCGGCGGTCGGGCGCGCCGGCCGACCCGGTCAGCCCCTCCCGATCAGCCCGTGAGGACGGCCAGTCGCCGCTCCACCTCGTCCAGCGTGGCGTCCGACTTGGGAAACGCGACCCGCACCGTGCCCCGGCCCAGCTCCGGGTCGCTGCGGTAGAAGCTGCTGCCCGGGATCGTGCCGACGCCGACCTCGTCGATCAGCCAGCGCGCGAACCGGACGTCGTCGCTTCCCACGCCCGCCGTGCGGGCGGGCCCCTCGATGCCGGCCATCAGGTAGTACGCCCCTTCGGGCGGCCGGGCGTCGAATCCGGCGGCGCGCAGGATCGCGACCGTCCGGTCGCGCCGCTCCAGGTACCAGCCGCGGAGCGAGGCGTAGTAGTCGTCCGGCAGGCTCACGGCCGTCACCGACGCCTTCTGGAGCGGGGCGGGCGCGCAGATCGTGGTGAAGTCGTGGATCTTTCGGAGCGCGTCGGACAGCGGCGCCGGGGCGTGCGCCCAGCCGACCCGCCAGCCGGTCGCGGCGTACGTCTTCGACAGGCCGCTGATGGTGATCGTGCGCTCGCGCATGCCGGGAAGGGTGGCGATCGGCACGTGCTCGTGAGGGCCGTACGTCATGTGCTCGTAGATCTCGTCGGAGATCGCGACGACGTCGTGCTCGTGGCACAGCTCGGCGATGACGCTCAGCTCGTCGCGCGTGAACACGCGCCCGGACGGGTTGTGCGGGCTGTTGAAGATCACGGCGCGCACGCCGGGCCGCGCCATCGCGCGCGCCAGCTCTTCGGGATCGAAGCGGTGCTCCGGCGGCCGGATCGGAACCCAGACGGGGCTCGCGCCGGCGAACACCACGCCGGCGTGGTAGTTCTCGTGCGCCGGCTCGAGGATGACGACCTCGTCGCCCCGGTCCGCGACCCCCAGCAGCGCGCTGATGACCGCTTCGGTCACTCCGCAGGTGACGGTCGTCTCCGCGTCGGGGTCGTAGTCCAGGCCGTAGAACCGGCGCGTCTTGGCGGCGATCGCGGTGCGTAGCTCGGGCAGCCCCCAGGTGGGAACGTACTGGTGCACGCCGGAGGCCAGCGCCCGGTGCGCGGCCTCGACGACCTCGGGCGGGGGCGGGATGTCGGGCGAGCCCTGCCCCAGGTTCACCGCGCCCTTGGAGGCGGCGTAGACGGTGAGGCTACGGATCGTGGACTCGACCAGCTCGGTCGTGCGCCGGGCGGGCGTGGGCGCGCGGAATGCCCTCATGCGGTCGCCTCCTCGCTGCGGAATGGCGCGAGCGTAGCAGAGGCGG
>CAZHCI010000138.1:0-3487 GCA_964530905.1 uncultured bacterium | reverse complement strand
CGGCGGGTCAGTCGCCCGCGGCGGCGTCCAGCGTGGTCCACTCGGGCTCGGGCTCGATCTCGGCGGCGGGCTCCGGCCCGGTGTCCGTCCAGCCTTCGCTCTGCTTGGTCATGACGGGGGCGACCGTCATGTCGCGGTCCAGCACGATCTGGCACGACAGGCGCGACTCGCCGGCGAGCTCCTTGTCCTGCAGCTTCTCGACTTCGGCGCGGGTGGCGGCCTCCGGCTCGCCCGCCTCGAACGTGACGCGACAGGTGGTGCAGCGCGCCTTGCCGCCGCAACGGTGGCCGATGTCGATGCCGAGCGCTTCGAGCGCCAGAACCAGGCGCGTGCCTTCCGCGAACTCCTTCGAGACGTCTCCGACGGTCAGGGTGGGCATGGGGTCCTCCTCGTGGACGCGTCCCGGCGGCACGACGGCGGCCTGCTCCGGGACGGGCGCGAGGATACCGTCGCCCCGGACGGACGAACGGCGGGCTGTGGCACGAAGCGTCGAGCGGTCGCGAGGCGACGGTCCACGAGCGACGGCCCGCGAGGCGGCGGCGTACGGCCGACTAGGCGCGCCGGCGCAGGCGACGGAGCGCCTCGGTGGCCTCCGGCAGCCGCAGCGCCGTCGCGAGCGCCAGGTAGACCGCGATCCCGACGCCGCCGCCCAGCGCCAGTCGCCCTAGCCACGCCCACCAGTCGGGCGTCGCCAGCCACGCCGCCGCGAGCCACGCCGCGGCCGCCCCGCCGAGCGCGGCGAGCACGACCCGGCCGAGGTGCGACGCCAGCGGCCGCAGCGCCAGGCCCTCCTCGCGCGCGGTGAGCGTCAGCATCGCGGCCAGCTGCGCCCACGCCGCCGCCGCGGCGCCCCAGCCGAGACCCGCCACGCCGAAGCGCGGCGCGAGCGCCGCGAACAGGATCCCTTGCAGCGTCAGGAAGCCGATCGCGACGACGATCGGGGTACGCACCCGGCCGCGGACGTACCAGGCGCGCGACAACAGCTGGTGCAGGCCGAGGGGAAGCACCGCCAAGCCGATCGGTCCGGCCGCGGCGACCGTCAGGCGCAGCCGCTCGGCGTCCAGGCCGCGGCCCACCAGCGAGAGCCAGTCGAACACCACGCGGACCGCGGGCTCGGCCAGCGCCGCCAGCAGCAGGCCGGCGGGGGCGCTCAGGAACGCGATGAAGCCGAGGCCTTCGAGCAGCGTCGGCGCGAACGCCTCCGGCTCGTCCTTCGCGAGTCGCGACAGCCGCGCGTACCAGGCCAGCGCCGGACTGACGGCGAACAGGCCGAGCGCCAGCGAGAGGAACAGGTCGGCGTTGAACCAGGCGGTCTGGCTGCCGGCGGGGAGCGCGTTCAGGATTCGCGTCGCCACGACGTTCACGATCTGGCGTCCGCTGGTGGTGACGGCGAACGGCGCCATCAGGATCAGCACCCCCAGCAGCTCGGGATGCCACGGCCTTCGAACGCCCGGCCACAGCCCGGCACGCAGCAGGAACGGCAGCTGGACCGCGAACTGCGCGACGCCGCCCAGCGCGAACGCGACCGCCAGGGGCAGCGCCGCGCCGGGGAAGAGCAGCATGCCGGCCACGGCGACCAGGTTCAGCGCGACGGGCGCCCAGGCCGGCGCGAAGAAGCGCTCCTCGGCGTTCAGGATCCCCATCGCCCAGGCCGACAGGCTGACCGCCGCCAGGAACGGGAACACCGCGCGGGTGAGGCGCACGGCGAGGTCGGCGTCCACGCTCCCCTCGCCCCCCAGCAGCAGACGCACGATCCACGGCGCGGCCAGCGTCGCGGCCAGCACCAGCAGCCCGTTCACGAGCAGCAGCAGCGACAGCAGCGCGCCCGAGAGCCGCTTCGCGTCCTCGCCCTCCAGGCGGGCGTAGACGGGCATGAAGCTGTTCGAGAGCGCGCCTTCGGCGAGCAGCTCGCGGAACAGGTTCGGGACGCGTAGCGCGACGGTGAACGCGTCGGTGACGGTCCGGTCGAACAGCTGGTTGAGGAGCGAGTTGCGGAGCAGCCCGGTGACGCGACTGCCCAGCGTGCCGCCCATCAGCACCGCGGCGCCCCGTCCCGCCGAGCGGCGTGGACGGGGCGGGGGCGGCGTCGACGCGCCCGACGGATCGGCCGCGTCGGGGGCGGGATCGCCGCCGACCGGTGCGCCGGGTCCGTCGCTGGGCACGCCGCGGCGCTCCGCTTCGGCGCTCAGCCGAAGCGCCGGAAGACCAGTGCGGCGTTCTGTCCGCCGAACGCGAAGTTCTGGCTGATGGCGACGTCGACCGTGGCCTCGCGCGCCTCGTTGGGCACGTAGTCGAGGTCCAGCTCGGGGTCCGGCTCGTGCAGGTTGCGGGTCGGCGGGAGCACGCCGCTGGCGACCGCCTGGACCGCCGCGATCGCCTCGATGCCGCCGGCGGCGCCGAGGGTGTGGCCGGTCATCGACTTCGTGCTGCTGACCGGTGGCGCCTGATCGCGGCCGCCGAACACCGTCTTGATCGCGAGGGTCTCGTTCAGGTCGTTCGCGGGCGTGCTGGTGCCGTGCGCGTTGAGGTAGTCGACGTCGCTCGGATCGAGGCCCGCGTCGCGCAGCACCCAGCGCAGGCACCGGGCCGCTCCCGTTCCGCCGGGGGCGGGGGCGGTGATGTGGTGCGCGTCGGCGCTGGTCGCGTAGCCGGTGACCTCGGCGTAGATGTGCGCGCCGCGGGCCTTGGCGTGCTCGAGCTCCTCGAGCACCATGATGCCGGCGCCCTCGCCCGCCACGAAGCCGTCGCGATCCTTCGAGAACGGTCGGCTGGCGCCGGCAGGGTCGTCGTTCCGGGTCGAGAGCGCCTTCATCACGGCGAACCCGGCGATGCCCATCGGCGTGATGGGGGCTTCGGTCCCGCCGGCCAGCATCACGTCCGCCTCGCCGCGCTGGACGATGCGGTAGGCGTCGCCGATCGAGCCGGAGCCGGTCGCGCAGGCGGTGACGACGGAGGTGGACGGTCCGGTCAGGCCGTAGCGCATCGCGACGTGGCCCGAGGCCATGTTCGCGATCAGCATCGGGATGAAGAACGGGCTCATCCGCATCGGATTCCGCTCGAAGCGGACCTTCGACTCGCGCTCCCAGGTGGCGAGGCCGCCGATGCCGCTTCCGACCGAGCTGCCCGTCCGCTCGCCGGCGACGTCGTCGGGCGTGAGGCCGGCGTCGGCGAGGGCCAGATCGGAGCCGATCAGCGCCAGCTGGACGAAGCGGTCGAGCCGTTTGGCTTCCTTGCGCTCGATGTAGACCGACACGTCGACGTCGACCTCGCCGCCGATCCGGACCGACAGCTCGGACGGATCGAACGCGGTGATCGTGCGGATGCCGTTCTCGGCGCGGTGCTGGCCGTCGAGAAAGGCGTCGGCGCCGACACCGATGGGCGTGACCGGACCGAGCCCGGTGACCACGACTCGCTTCATCGTCTGCGTCTCCCAAATGCGCGCGGGCCGGGCACGCAGCGGACCGCGTCCGCTCGGCGTCGCCAGGCC
>CAZHCI010000137.1:5637-7341 GCA_964530905.1 uncultured bacterium | reverse complement strand
CGGCTGGCTCTACCCGGGCCCCGGCCCGATGAACTTCGAGTCGTTCTACTTCGACCCCTCCACGCGCTAGGCGGCGCCGCCGGCCAGCGCGACCGTTCGACCCCACGCCCGGGTGCGCTCCCGGGCGCGGGGTCCCTCCCCGCTCCGGACCGCACCCAAGGCCGATACCCCATGCTCAGCTATCTTCTCAGACGCGTCCTCTACATGATCCCGACGCTGATCGCCATCTCGCTCGTGGCGTTCGCCGTCATCACCCTGCCCCCCGGCGACTACGCCGACACGTACGTGCTCACCGCGCGCCAGAGCGGTCAGACCGTCACGCCGGAGGACGTGCAGCGGATCCGCGCGTTCTACAAGCTCGACCGTCCCTGGATCGTCCAGTACGGGGATTGGATCTCGGGCATCGTGTTGCGCGGCGACTTCGGCTTCTCGTTCCAGTGGGACCTGCCCGTCGACCAACTGATCTGGCCGCGACTCGCGCTCACCTTCGTCGTCTCCTTCTCGAGTCTCCTGCTGGTGTGGATCGTGGCGATCCCGCTGGGGGTCTACTCCGCCATCCGGCAGTACTCGATCGGCGACTACGTCGCCACGGTCTTCGGGTTCGTCGGCTTGGCGATCCCGAACTTCCTCTTCGCGCTCGTCCTCATGTACGTCTCGTTCCGCTATTTCGGCGCCAGCGTCGGCGGTCTCTTCTCGCCGGAGTACATCAACGCCGCGTGGTCGTGGGCCAAGCTCGGCGACTTCCTGGGCAAGCTCTGGTTACCGATGGTCGTGCTCGGCACCGCCGGCACGGCCGGCCTGATCCGGGTCGTGCGGGCGAACCTGCTCGACGAGCTCAAGAAGCCGTACGTCGTGACCGCCCGCGCCAAGGGCATGCGCGAACGCGACGCGATCGTCAAGTACCCGCTGCGCATCGCCCTGAACCCGTTCGTCAGCAGCCTCAACGACGTCTTCGTCCAAATGGTCTCGGGCGCCACGATCGTGTCGGTCGTCCTCAGCCTCCAGACGACCGGTCCGCTGCTCCTCGAAGCGCTGCGGGCCGAGGACATGTACCTCGCCGGGAGCTTCATCATGATGCTCAGTCTCCTCACGGTGCTCGGCACGCTCGTGTCCGACCTGCTCCTCGCCTGGCTCGATCCGAGGATCCGGTTCCGGTGAGCGGCTCGGTCGTACCGCCGGCCGCCCGCGTGAACGCGGCCGGCTCCGACCCGGGCGTCGTCACACCGGGGCAGCTGGTGTGGCGCAAGTTCCGGCGGCACCGGCTCGCGATGTTCGGCGGCGTCCTGACGCTTCTGCTGTACCTGATCGCGGTCTTCGCGCCGTTCGTCGCGCCCTACGGGCCCAACGAGTACGCCTCGCGCTACACGTACGCGCCCCCTCAGCCCGTCCGCTGGGTCCACACGGACCAGACGGGTCGGACGGTGTGGGGTCCGTACGTCCACGATCTCGAGGTGACCGTCGACTACGCGTCGGGTAGGCGCATCTTCGAAGCCGATCGCGACAGCGTGATCCCGCTTCGGCTCTTCCCGAAGGGTGCCGAGTACCGACTGTTCGGGCTCGTCCGCGCCGACCGCCACCTGTTCGGTCCGGTCGACCCCGAGCGGCCCATGTACCTCATGGGCGCCGATCGCCTGGGCCGCGACATGCTGTCGCGAACCTTGATCGGCTCGCAGATCTCGCTGTCGATCGGTCTCATCGGGGTCG
>CAZHCI010000137.1:1539-5537 GCA_964530905.1 uncultured bacterium | reverse complement strand
TCGCGAACCTTGATCGGCTCGCAGATCTCGCTGTCGATCGGTCTCATCGGGGTCGCGATGAGCCTCTTCCTCGGCGTCCTGTTCGGCGGCCTGTCCGGCTACTACGGAGGCACGGTCGACACGATCATCCAGCGCCTCATCGAGTTCCTGCAGTCGATCCCCTCGATCCCGCTCTGGATCGGGCTCGCGGCCGCCCTTCCCAAGGACGTCTCGCCGGCGCTGGTGTACTTCTACATCACGCTGATCCTGTCGATCATCGGCTGGACGGGCCTCGGTCGCGTGGTCCGGGGGCGCTTCCTCGCGCTCAAGAACGAGGATTTCGTTCGCTCCGCCCGGCTCGACGGGTCTGGACCGCTGCGCGTGATGTTCCGCCACATGGTGCCCTCCTTCCTCTCGCACATCATCGCGGCGGTCACGCTCGCCATCCCGGCGATGATCCTCGCCGAAACCGCGCTCTCGTTCCTCGGCCTCGGGCTGCGCCAACCGGTCGTCAGCTGGGGCGTTCTGCTCCAAGAAGCGCAGAACATCCGTTCGGTCGCGACCGCCCCCTGGCTCTTCTTCCCCGGCGCGGCCGTCATCGTCACCGTGCTCGCCATGAACTTCCTCGGCGACGGCCTGCGCGACGCCGCAGATCCGTTCGCCTGAACTCCGCATCCAGAGAGGACGACGACCATGGCATTCCGCTTCGAGGGCACCGCCACCGCCGAGGACCAGCGCACCACGCGCGTCTTTCCGTTCGTGGTCCCGGAGGGCACGACGAACGTCAACGTGCGCCTGCGGTACCACCCCGTCCACACCGAGGGCGCCGAGCTGCCGCAACAGCTGAGCGTGACGGTGAACGGTCCGAACGGCTGGGTGGCCGAGATCAACAAACCCGGCGATCGCTTCGACGAGGGCACCGACATCGGCCCGAACCCCAGCCCCGGCACGCCCCCGACGCGCATCGAGCCCGGCCCCTGGACCGTGTTCCTGAGCATCTACCGCGTCGTCGATGCGACGGTCGCGTTCGAGATCGACGTCGGCCTCGAGGCGGCTTCGGAGCCGATCGCCCTGTCCCCTGCCTTGGAGCCCGCCACGCCGGTCGACCGTGGACCCGGCTGGTATCGCGGCGACCTGCACGCGCACACCTGGCACAGCGACGGCCGTTGGGGGAGCGAGGAGCTGATCGCGCACATGCGCGGACGCGGCCTCGACTTCTCGGCCCTCACCGACCACAACACCGTCACCGGGCTACCGGAGCACTTCCACCGTGCGAGCGACGGCTTCCTGACGCTCGGCGGAAGCGAGATGTCGACCTTTCGCGGGCACATGCTCGCCCTGGGGGTCCACGAGCGCATCGAATGGCGCCGCCCCGACGGCTCCCCGATCCCCGTGCCCGAAATCTCGGCCTCGATCGCCGCCGAAGGCGGCCTGCCGGTCATCTGCCACCCCCGGGCCATCGGCGACCCGTGGTGCTGCGGCTGCCGTTGGGAGCACGCCGACATGATGCCGGGCAACGCCATGGCGGTCGAGATCTGGAACGGCGTGTGGCACCAGCAGAACCTCGAGGGGGTACGGCTTTGGCAGGCGTGGTTGAGCGAGGGGCATCGGCTCGTCGCCACGGCGGGTTCGGACCACCACGGCATGCCGCACCATTTCGACCAGGCCGTGCGCGGCCGGCCGGCGGCGAACGTCGTGTACGCCGAGGCGTTCACTCGCGAAGCCGTCTTGGAGGGGCTCAAACGCGGCCGCTCGTACGTGTCGGCCGGCCCCACCCTGCGACTCGAAGCTGGCGACGCGAACGGTCGCACGTACGCGATGGGCGACGCCGCGGTCGTCGCGTCGACGTTGCGGCTGGCCTGCGGCTGGCGAGACGTGCCCGACGGCGCGCGCGTCGAGCTCGTCGTCGACGGCCGCCGCCACCCGCTCGGGCACGGAGCATCGGGCGAGACGCATCACCTCCTGGACGCGGGCGCCTTCCGATGGGCCACCCTCGAAGTGTGGGACGACGCCGGCGCCTGGGCGATCAGCAACCCGCTCTACGGGCACCGCTGAATCGTGCGGCCGCATGCGACGCACGCCACGACCGCCCGCGGCGACGCCCCGCTCGGGGCGCCCGCGCGGCCCATCCTCGAGGTCGCCGGGCTCCGGACGGTCTTCCGCACCGACGAGGGCGACGTCGTCGCGGTTCGGGACGCTTCCTTTGCCGTCCACCGCGGCAAGACGCTTTGCATCGTCGGCGAGTCGGGCTGCGGCAAGTCGGTCGCTGCCCGCTCGATCCTCCAGCTCGTGCAGGCTCCTGGGGTGGTCGAAGCCGGCGTGGTCTCCCTCGACCGCCCTTCGGGGCTCGTCGACCTGACCAAGCTCGACCCGTACGGCGCCGAGTTGCGGTCGATCCGCGGCAACGAGATCGCGATGATCTTCCAGGAGCCGATGTCGGCCCTGTCGTCCGTCCACACGATCGGCAACCAGATCGTCGAGGCGATCCGGTTGCACCGGCGGGTCTCGGTCGCGGAGGCGACGGCGCGCGCGATCGAGCTGCTCGAACGGGTTCGCATGCCCGAACCCGTCACCCGCCTGAACGCGTTCACCTTCGAGCTCTCGGGGGGCATGCGCCAACGCGCGATGATCGCCATGGCGCTGGCCTGCGATCCCGCGGTGCTCATCGCCGACGAGCCCACCACGGCGCTGGACGTGACCACCCAGGCGACGGTCCTCGACCTGCTCCGCGACCTTCAACGCGAGAAGGGGATGGCGCTCGTCCTGATCACGCACGACCTGGGCGTCGTCGCCGAGATGGCGGACGACGTCGCCGTCATGTACTTGGGTCGCGTGGTCGAGTCCGGCCCCGTCCGCGAGGTCTTCACGAACCCGGCCCACCCCTACACGCGCGGCCTGATGGCGTCGATCCCGCGCGTCGACCCCGAGCGGACCGCGGTCCGCTACGCCATCCCCGGATCGGTGCCCGCGGCGTCGGTGGTCGTGCCCGGTTGCGCGTTCGCCGACCGCTGCGCGCACGCGGTCGCGGACCTGTGCGACGTCGTGCCGCCCACCGACATCTTCGTCGGCTCGCAGCACGAGGTCCGGTGCCACCTCCACGACCCCCGGCACGCCGACGTCGTGGCCGGGAGCGACGCCCGCGGCCACGCTCCCATCGTCGGCGCGCGAGCCCGACCCGACGCCGGTGCTGCGTCTTCGCCTGGCGCCCAGCGCGACGAGTCCGCCCTCGTGATCCGCAACGTCGACGTGCACTACCCCATCCACGGCGGCTTCCTGCAGCGTCGCGTCGGTACCGCCGAGGCGGTCAACGACGTCTCGATCACGCTGCGACGCGGCGAGACCGTCGGGCTCGTCGGCGAATCGGGTAGCGGCAAGACCTCGCTGGCGCACGCCCTCGTGCGGCTGCACGCGCCCACGCGCGGCTCGGTCACGCTGAACCTCGCCGACGGCCGCACCATCGACGTCGCGTCCGCCAAGAAAGCGACCCTGCGCGAGGTGCACCGGCACGTCCGGATGGTCTTCCAGGACCCGTACGGGTCGCTCGACCCGCGGCTCCCGGTCCGCGAGGTCATCGGCGAACCGATCGACCTGCTCACCGAGACCCGTCGCGCCGACCGCGACGAGCGCGTGCGCCACCTCCTCGACACGGTCGGCCTGGCACCGAGCATCATGGACCGCTACGTCCACGCCTTCAGCGGCGGCCAGCGGCAACGGATCGGCATCGCGCGGGCGCTGGCGACCGATCCCGAGGTGCTGATCGCGGACGAGCCGGTGTCCGCGCTGGACGTCTCGGTTCAGGCGCAGGTGCTCAACCTCCTCGAGCGGCTCCAGGCGGAGCGCGACCTCACGATGCTGTTCGTGTCGCACGACCTGTCGGTCGTGTCCTCGCTGTGCGACCGGGTCGTGGTGCTCTACGCGGGCGCGGTGGTCGAAGAGGCGCCCTCCGTCGAGGTGTACCGGCGACCGAAGCACCCGTACACCGAGGCCTTGCTCGCCGCCATCCCGGTCCCCGAGCCGGG
>CAZHCI010000137.1:0-1439 GCA_964530905.1 uncultured bacterium | reverse complement strand
AGCGTCGTCCAGACCGCGTCGCGCTCCGGTCCCGGCGCGTCGGGGGTCTCCCAGAAGCGCAGCCGCTGGCCGGCCGCACGAAGCGTGGCGACCTGGGTGCGGAGCCACGTGCGCTCCGCATCGGGCATGACGCCGCGACCGCGCCAACCGAAGTGCTTCGGCCAGTGGTCCGACACGACGGGCATCATGCGCGGGTCGGTCCGCACGCCGACGTCCACCAAGCGGCCGTCGAGCGCGGTGCGCCGGCGGGGCGTCCTCCGAACGTGCTCGTAGCTCGGCCGGTTGCCGGTCAGCACGAGGCGCACGGGGCGCTCGTCCGCCGGGTCCGCCGGATCCGCAACCAGGTCGTCGAACGCGTGCGCGAGCCGCTCGAGCGCCGCATGCATCGGCTTCGCCCGCGTCTTCGTATCGACGAACAGCCAGAGAGGCCCGCCCGGCGCAAGCGCCCCATCGGCATGAAGGGCCCGGAGCGGCTCGAGGTAGAGGCTCCGGAGCGTCCGACCGGGGCGCAGGTCCTTCCGATCGTGCGCGACAAGCGTGCGCCCGAATACGTGCCACACGTCCATCTCGATGAACCGAACGCCCAGCTCCAGCGACTCGTGCAGGGGACGCGCGCGTTCGTCGTCGCGGTGCGAGAAGGCGGCGAGGACGGGGTCGCTCCCGGCGTCTCGAGGCTCGTGACGTTCGCGATCGATCAGCACGTCGCCAACATATCGACCCTACGTCATGGGCGCTTCTGCTCGCGGTCGCCTCGGTGAGTTCGCCGATCAGGCCTGGGCACACGCCGAATCGTGCGGTGCGATCGGGCCCGCAGGACACCTCCGCTCGGCATGGTCGATGCCGTGCGCCACGTCGACCCACCACGGCGACGACGTGGCCGCGCTGAACCCATGAGGACTCCGCACCGCCGTTCGTTACACTGCGACCCACGATGTCCAACGCTCAGGGCGGCACGGGCCGCGCGTACTACGCCGGCAAGGCCATCCTCGTGACGGGCGCCACCGGCCTGGTGGGAAAGGCGCTGGTCGAAACCATCCTCCGGGCGCTGCCGGAGGTCCGGCGCGTGTACCTGCTCATGCGGCCCCGCAGCGACGCGGCGGGGCGCGTCGTGAGCGTCGAACGCCGCCTGGAGCGCGACGTCCTCGCCTCCTCGGCCTTCGACGCGCTGCGCGCGCGGCACGGAAGCCACTTCGGCGCGTTCGTGGGTGCCAGGCTGCAGGCCGTCGAGGGCGAGCTGGCGCGTGACCGCCTCGGCCTGGATCCAGGTACCTTCGAACGCCTCCAGGACGACGTGGACCTCGTGATCGGCAACGGCGCGCTGGCGGTCTTCGACGCGCCCCTGGACCAGGCCGTGCAGACGAACGCGCTGGGCCCGATGCGCCTCCTGGACTTCGCACGCGGCGCGAGCCGGCGACCGTTCGTGGCGCACGTCTCGACCT
>CAZHCI010000136.1:3174-7470 GCA_964530905.1 uncultured bacterium | reverse complement strand
GCTGGTCGAGCCGAGCCGAGGCGGCCTGCTGGCGGGCGAGCTTCCCCTGACGCTGCCGTAACGTGGAGCGCACGCGGGCGATCCCTCTCTTCGTCGCGATCGTGATCCTCGCGAGCGTCACGGCCGCCGCGGCCCAGCGCGTCAGGCTCGACCGGGCCGGTACCGTCGCGTTCGTGCCCAGCGGAGAGGAGCTCGTGGCCGCGTACGCCTGCCCGCCCGACACCTGCCTGGAGCCCACGCCGGGAAGTCCCCGGATCGCGCTCTCGATCCTCCGTCAGAACCCGCGCAACGACAACGACCTGGTGCTGGACCTGGGCGCGTGGAGCCTCGCGGACGGCGGCGGCGCGGGTTCATCCGAGCTCGAGCTGTTCGTGCGCCTGGAGCTGGACGGGAACCGCAGCGGCCCGAGCGTCACGGATTGGACCCCGCTCGGTCGAGGGCCGCGCCGTGTGTCGGTGCCCGACGATCCTCGCGTGGACGTCACGGCGGTCTTCCGGCTGCGGCCCGGCGCGAACGCTTCGGCGGGCCTGGCGAGCGCGACGCTGCGGTACCGGCTGGCGGGCCGATCGGTCGAGCACGCCGTCACGGTGGGCGTGCCCGACGTGACCTTCGTCCGGGTCGTCGGCGGCGCACCGGCTGCGAGCGCCGACGTGACGTTCGACTACGGCGCCGATGCGCTCGCGTTCCTCGCGGCGTCCGATGCGGGCTCGGGACTGCCGGTGACGAGCGCCTCGTTGCGCGGGGTCGAGGTGTTCAGCACCAGCCGCACCGGCTGGGAGGTCGCCGTGACCGTGACCGACCTCTCCCCGGGAGCGACGTGGCCGGACGGGCTGCTCCGGCTGGCCGGCACGCGGGCCGAAAGCTGGACCGTCCGGAGCACGGGGCCCACGAGCGGCTTCGAGACGGTGCTGACCGCCGACGACTACAGCGTGTGGCCCTCGGGCGACGAGCGCGCCGGTCGGTTCGCCGTGCAGCTCACGTTCCGCGCGACCGCGCTGCGCTGAAGCCCGGCGGCCCGGCGGGCCGAGGTCGGAGGGTGGGTTCAGCGCGCCGGGACGCGGAAGCTCGCTTCCGCCGTGAACGGCGAGCCGTCGTCGAGCGCGCCCGTCACCGTGACCCGGTACACGCCGTCCGGCGCATCGCGCGCGATCACGAGCTCGCCGGCGAGCTCGCCCGCGATCACGCCGTCCTCGCTTTCGGTGGGCGCGAGCGGAACGGCGCGCTCCGGGGCCGCGGCCGCCGCGGACGCGACCTCGGCGCGCGCGACGGGCGCCAGCGCGTTCAAGCGCACCTCCAGGACGCCGCCGGGCTCCACCGGCCCGAGGGCGTCGAGACGAACGAGCGGCACGTCCGGATCGATCACGATCTGGCCTCGGCGCGTTCGCTCTCCCGCTACGTTGCGCGCCGTCACCGTGATGGGAAGCACGCCCGCCACGGCGTCCTCCGGCACCCCCACGCGCGCCTGCCAGGCGTCCCCGACGAGCCGCATGCGACGCTGACGCCCGCTGGCCTCCAGCACGACCTCGTCCGCCTCGCCCAGGAGCGTCACGGTGACGATCGGTGCGGAGCCGGGCGGCACGCGCTCCGCCTGCGGCGCGATCCCGGCGATGCGGGGCGCGTCGCCGCCGAACGTCCGGGCGACCGAGGCGAGCGGGCGCACCAGGAACGGCTCCACCTCGTTCGGCCCGGGCGCGACACGAAGGCGCCGTTCGGACGGCCCGACGACCGCGCTTCCCACGGGCAGACCGACGACGCGGAGCTCGACGCTTCCGGGTCGCAGTCCTCGTGTCTCGAAGCGCCCGTCGGGAGCGATCTCGAGGTCGCGCACGACGCCGCTCTCCTCGACGAGGAGCACGCGGCCGGGCGCTCCTCGCGCGGGGACGTCGGCGGTCCCGTCACCGTCGCGGTCCAGCAGCAGGCGTCCGCGCAACGTTCCGGTCCGAACGACCCGAACGGTGACCGTTCGCGATCGCCTCGCCTCGACGACGACGGTCCGGCCTGCGTCGAGCGGGAGCGCGTACTCGGCGGGCAGCGCATCCCCGTCCAGCCGGACCCCGTACGCTCCGGGCGGCAGCAGCGCGGTGGCGCGTCCGTCGCGGTCCGTGCGGAGCCGGTAGTCGCCTACCCGCACGAGCACGTCCTCGAGGGGCCCCTCGCCGCCGGTCACGACGACCTCGACCGTGCCGAGGCGCCGTCCACCGGTCAGGTCGACGATCGGTTCCGGAACGGGCAGGACGAACGCGTAGCCGCCCTCCAGGCGCGCCTCGAACGTAGGCTTCGAGCCGTTGTCGGAGTGCATGCCGACGTCGAAGCGCAGCTCGGCGTCGGCCACCGACCAGTCGCCGCCGACGGCGAGCTCCACGCTCCCCTCCGACGGTCGCCACGCGCCGTTGGCGCGGAGCGCGACCGCGTCCAACGAGACCTCGCCGCGCGCCGCGAGGCTTCCGCTCCAGCTGCCGTCGACCAGCGAGCGCGATGCTTCTGCGTACGCCTGCACGGCGTTCGAGGGACCGATCAGACCCAGCACGGAGCTGCTCGCGCGGACGGCCGCACCGCCTGCGTCCGCGGCCACGCCGAACGAGGTCTGGGCCTGCCAGCCGTCGCCCAGAGCCGTGTCGACCTCGAGCAGGGCGTGGCTGGCGTCGCTTCCCAGCTGGAGCCGTTGACGGAGACGGCCCGGCAGGCCGGAGGGGAGACCGACGGTCGCACCGAAGCGCCACGACGCGTCCGGCGCGGCCAGATCGAGCACGACACGGCCGAAGACCGCGTCGAGGTCGGCGGCGCGCGCCGATCCCTCGACGACGAGCGCGGGACCCGACCCGAACGCCCCGTCGAGGCGCGCGGCGGCACGAAAACGGGTGGCGTCGAGGGGGTCCACGCCGGCGAGCCGGAGGCCCGCGTCCAGCGTTCCGTCGCGGTAGGCGGCCTCGCCCACGACCGTGGCGTTGGGACCGTCGAGCTCGCCTCGCAGCGCGAGCCTGGCGCCTCCGGCATCGAAGCCGCCCGCCGCTGCGACGCCGCCGCGCACGTTCGGCAGGCCGTCGAGCGATCGCCGGCCAGCGACGTACGCGGCGAGCACGCCGCCGTCGTCGCCCGCGGCGAGCGCGGCCTCCCACCCCCCGGCACGGCTCTGCGCCGAGCCTCCGACGAGGGAGGGAAGCGTCAGGCGGAACGGTGCCGGTCCGCTGGCCCCGATGCGAGCGCGCCATGCACGGGGCGCGACTCCGGCCGTCTCGTCGCGGGCCGTCCCGTAGCCGATTCCCCGAAGCTCCGCGAACGATCGCGCGGCACGGTCGGACGCGAGCGCATCGAGGGAGACGTAGTCCGACAAGGCCCCGCGCAGCGACGTCTCGACGCCGAAGCGCGGCGCCTCGCTGGTCGCGACGATCGCGACCGAGCCGGTCAGGACGGGGCGCTCCGGCTCGGGAGGGCCGAGCCGGGTCACGCGCAGCGGTCGACGAAGCGGCACGCCGCCTCCCTCGAGGATGAGCTCGTGAATGCCCGCCTGCGTGGGCCGGACGGCGAGCGCCACGGTCTCCAGCGGAGGGACCCGCTCCTCGGCGACGTCCACCGACGCCCCGTTCAGACGAAGCTCCAGGCGCACCTCGGCGGCCACGTTGCCTGCGTTGCGGACCGTGACGACCGCGGGCTCGTCGTCCAGCACGAACGGATCCGGAGCCTCGAGCGTCAGCTCGCGAAGCTCGGCGACGGTGAGCCGCACCTCCGCCTCGGCGCGGGCGCCCGCCACGTCGACGGCGACCCGTACGATCTCCTCGAGACCGGCCGGTGCAGCGGCCGGGACCTCCACGGTGACGGCGAGGGGCACGTCCCGGCCCGCGACGGTCGCGAGCCGCTCGGTCCGTCGCAGCACGGCGAAGCCTTCGCGGGTCTCGATCCGCACCTCGGCCTGCGCCTCCACCTCGGCGCCGACGCGGAACACCAGCGTGACGAACTCGCCGGGGACCACGAGCCGGTCCGGCGGCGCCGCGACGTGTGGAGCGGCCAAGGCCGCGCCGCAGCCGAGCGCGGCGAGCAACGAGAGCAGGAGCGCGAGGCGGCCTGCGCCTGCGCGTCCCGGCGGGTCAGCGGCCGGCGTCGTCCCCCTCCGCGAGCTCCACGACGAACGTCTCGTCGTCCACGGTGACCTCGTCGCCGGGCCGGAGCTTGTGCTTGCGTCGCGTCTCGACCGATCCGTTCACGAGCACGTCGCCCGCTTGGATCATGCGCTTGGCCTGCCCGCCGGTGTCGGCGAAGCCGGCCAGCTTCAGCGCCGCGGCCAGCGTCAGCGTGGGCGTG
>CAZHCI010000136.1:0-3074 GCA_964530905.1 uncultured bacterium | reverse complement strand
GCGTGGGCGTGTCCGCGGGCTCGTCGCCTGGAGGCGGGTTGGGCGCCCCGGAGCTCATTCGACCTCGACCGGCTCCGCGGCCGGGTACGAGCCCAGGTACTTCACGAACGCGGCCTTCCGCATCAGGCCGGTCAGGGCGGCCGCCACCGGCGCCTCGTCGACGTGCCCCTCGATGTCGACGTAGAACAGGTAGCTCCACGGCTTGTCGCGGCGCGGGCGCGACTCGAGCTTGGTCATGTTGATGCCGTGCTTCGGGAACTCCTCGAGGCAGGCCACCAGGTCGCCGGGGCGGTGCTTGATCGCCAGGACCAGGCTGGTCTTGTGCGGTCGGTCGGTCGGCTCGGCCTCGTCGGCGGCCAGCACGAAGAAGCGGGTGTAGTTGAACGGCAGATCCTCGATCCGCTCGGCGAGGACCTCGAGGCCGTACGTCTCGGCCGCGAGCTTGCTGGCGATGGCGGCCTTGCCCTCGCCGCCGTTCTCGGCGAGCAGCTTGGCGGCGCCCGCGGTGTCGAAGTCGGTGACCGCCTCGAAGTGGTGGCGCCGCAGGTAGTCGTGGCACTGGGCCAGCGCCTGCGGGTGGCTGTAGACGCGGCGGACGTCCTCGAGCCGGACGCCCGGCTTGGCGAGAAGGTTGTGGTGGACCCGGACGATCTGCTCGCCGACGACGTGCAGGACCGAGTCGGTCAACAGGTCGTAGGTCTGGTTGATCGATCCTGCCAGGCTGTTCTCGACGGGAAGCACCGCGTGGCTGCACTCGCCCCGCACCGTGGCGGCGAACGCCTCTTGGAAGCTTCCGAAGCCGACGGCTCGGGCGCCGGGCGCGAACTGAAGCGCCGCCTGCTCGCTGAACGCGCCGGCGACGCCCTGGTACGCGATGCGCTGGATCCGGTCCATGGCGGCCCACGCTAGCACGGTCGGGCCGGCGGCTCGCGGACGCGCGTGCGCCGGTCGCGGGGCGCGGCTCGGGATCAGACCTGCGCCGGCTCGAGCTCGAGCGCCTCGCGTCGTACCTCGGCCGCCGTCCCGGCGGCGGAGGTCAGCTCGTCGGAGAGGGTCTCGAGCCGCTCGGTCTCGCTCTCGACGAACCGCACGTACGGCGCGATCGCGCCGGCCAGCGACGCCTCGGCGCGCTCGAGCTCGACCTGGAGCTGACGATCCAGGTCGTGGCCGAGCCCGTCACGAAGCGCCTGCAGCTGCTCGTGGAGCTCCCGCTTCGCGCGCGCGCGACGCCGGGGCAGGACGAGGACGCCGAGGCCGACGACGGCGGCCCCCAGCGTGACGCCGGTGATGTCGAACGCGGCGCCCGAGACGAACGCCACCACCGCGGCGCCGAGGCCCACGCCCGAGACCTGCAGAAGCCCGGATCGCACGACCGCCTGCTGCAGCGAGTCGGCGAGCCGGTCGGCCTCGCGCTCCCGGTCCCACCCCTCGAGGACCCCTTCCGCCCGGCGACGGAGCGCCGTGAGCACCTCGCGCCGGTCCATCCGGAAGCGGCCGCCGACCTCGCCCACGATCCGCTCGTCGCCCGCCGCGCGACGCTCCTGCACGAAGCCGACGACGTCCTCCCAGAGCTGCAGGTTCCGGTGCAGGAACCAGTCGACCATCTCGCCCATCGCCTCGTCGATCTCGTGGTCGGCGTCGCGGGTGACCTGCTCGACGAACTTCGCGCGGATCCGCTCGGGGCGGACCAGCTCCAGCACGTTGCCGATCCGCACCGTGCGGTCGAGGAACACCTCGCCGCGCCGCTCGACCTCGACCAGCGCGGTCTTGATGCGGGCCAGGTAGGTCTGGGCCTCGCGCCGCATCTCGCGCTCGAACTGCTCGATCTGACGGTGGACCGCGTCCAGCGTGCGGCGGTCCTCGGCGAGGAGCTCGAGGCGAGCGTCCACGTCGTCGCGGACGTCGCGGGCGACCCGCTCGGCCACGCCCATCGGCGAGGCGAGCTTGAGGCGCAGTCGCTCGGCGTCGGACAGCTCCGATGTGAGGAACCGCTCGAGGTCCGGCAGGCCGGACGCCTCCAGGGCGGCGCGGTCGTGCTGCCGTTGCGCGCGGCGCGCCCGCCGCGCGGAGAGCGCGAACACGCGGGGCGTCGGCTCGCCCAGCACGTCGCGCGCGTGGTCGGCCACGAAGCGCACCACCTCGTCGCGGGCGGCAGCGCCGCCGTCGTCGCCCACCTCGTCGAGAAGATCGATCTTGTTCACCACCAGCACGATCTTGCGGCCCCACGACGCGATCAGCTCCAGGAACGCCCGCTCGCTCTCGGTGAACGGCCGGTCGGCCGACGTGACGAACAGGACCAGGTCGGCGCGCGGCACGAAACGCTCGGTGAGCTGCTGGTGCTGAACGATCACCGCGTTCGTGCCGGGGGTGTCGACGAACGCCACGTCGCGGAGCGCCTCGAGGGGGGCGCGGCGCGTGACGACGCCGTGCTCGTCCTGGGAGACGTCCTCGTCGCCGTAGCCGAGCACGGTGATGCGGTCGGTCGTCGGCGTCACCCCTTCGGGCATGACGTCGGCTCCCAGCAGCGCGTTCATGAGGCTCGACTTGCCGGCGTTGTACTCCCCGCACAGGACCAGCAGGAACAGACCGTCCAGGTCGGCCGCGGCCGTGCGGAGGGCGCGGCGTCGCTCCGCGTCCGCCTCGGCCCGGGCGAGCAGCTCGCGCAGGTCGGCGAGCAGGGCTCGTTCGCGCGTCGCGAGGGCGCGCGCCGCCCCGCCGAGGGTGGCGTCCATGGACGCGACGATACCACGCTGCGACGCGGCTTCCGCTCGTCCGGGACGGGCTCGAACGGCCCGGTGGATCGGCGGCCTGTGGGTAGACTGTGCGCCGGAGGCTCGGCGTTCCGGCGGCACGTGCGAGGCCGGTCGCAAGAGCGCCGCTCGCGATCTGGCACGAGCGTACGGTCCCGGCCTCCCTCGTCCCGGCGCGAACCCGGTCGCCGCAGGTAGCGACGCTCGCGCTCTACGCCATCGTCCGGCCGCGTCCCGCGGTCGTGCGCCGACCCGGAGGCCGCATGCGATCCACCACCCCCCCGCCCGCCCTGGCGCTCGTCGCCGTGCTCACGCTGCTGCTCG
>CAZHCI010000135.1:4096-7478 GCA_964530905.1 uncultured bacterium | reverse complement strand
CTGGGGTGTCGCGGATGCCGTGGGCCCAGCTGCGGAGGTAGTCGTCGTGATCGCCCGCCGCGATCGACGCGACCGTTTGCGAGAACGGCTGCCAGCTGATCATCGGAATGCGGCCGCCGCGCATGACGTCCCTGGCCAGCGCGGCCTCGTACGCGACGTCGAAGCTCGCATACCAGTGCACCACGTCGAGCTTGTGGCCCAGGGAGGCTTCGAGGGCGTGCACCGGCGCTAGGCCGCTCCACACGCCGCCGTAGGTGTACGCGCCGAACATCGGCGCCCGCGCCGTGGGCGCGATGTCCGGCCCCGGGTCGGCGCTCGGCGGGGCGTCGACGAGAGGCCCCGAGCAGGCGGCTAGGAGCAGGAGCCCGACGGCGAAGGAGAGCGCGGTGCCGAGGCGCGTTCGCCGTGGGGGGCAAGGATGCTCGGCCATCGCCGCATCGTTCCATAGTTCGGGGGACCGCGTCGGGGGTCGCGTGGCGCGGTCGGCGACCGCGTCAGGGCGACGCGGCTTCGGAAGGCGAAGCGCGCTCGAGATCCGTCCTGCCGAAGAGGTCGGTCAGGACGTCCGCGTAGAACGCGGCGTCGTCGATCCCGAGGTCGTGCGCCGCCTGGGCGACCCGGGCGTACGCCGTCTCGATGTCGAGATCGCCGGCGGCGACGCCGTGCGCGACGTCCAGCAGAAGGCGTTCCTCGCGCGACACCGCCGCCGGATCGGCCTGGTACGTCCGAATCGTCGCGGACAGCGCGTCCACCATCGGCGTCAACGCCAGGAACGCGTCGACGAGCGGACGGTGCCGCTCGCTGACGTCGCCGCGGACCACGCCGTGTCGGGGGTTGATGTAGCGCGCGTAGGCGATCGCTTCGTCCTCGCCCCCGGACTGGCCCGTCGCCCAGGCCAGCATCGCCGAGCCGGCACAGAGCGAGAAGTCGGGATCGAACACGCTGAACTCGGCCGGCAGCAGCTCCGGGTTCGCCAGCGGCGAGGCGGGATCGTTCGACAGCGCCCCCAACAGGGTGAGGGTGTCCGTCGTGATCTGCGCGAGTCCGAGGTCGTTCGTCGGCCCCACCGCCAGCGGGTCGAGGTACGACTCGTTCAGCAGCACCTTGAGCAGCGTCTCCGGCGCGACGTCGTAGGCCGTGGCGGCCTGCTCGAGGTGCGCCGCGAGGGGAGCGAGCCTGGCCAGCGTCAGCAAGCCCCACGACGTCAGCGGCGCGTACTCCCCCTGGGCCGATCGGAACGTCCGCGGCTCCGATGCCGACGCGGCGACGTCCGACGGAGCGCAGAACGCCGACAGCTCGGAATCGCCGTCGTCAGGCTCGTGGCTCCACGAGGTCAGCATCGGCGTGGGCATCCCGACGACGATCTGCAGCGCGCTCCAGGCGACCTGCGCCAGGCTCGGGCCGCCCCAGACGGCGCTGGACGCCCCAGACGCGTCCGCGGCGCTGCTCGACTCCGCGTCGTCGTCCACGGAGACGCGCGGCTCGGCGTCCGCGACGCCGGGACCCTCCTCCTCGGAGCCGACCGGCGTCGGACCGGGCTCCGGCACGGGCAGGGGCGCGGCGGGCGCGATCGGAAGCAGGCGGTGCGCCTCCTTGTCGATCGTGGGCGCGTCGGCGATCAGTGCCGACACGGCGCGATCGTCCGGCCAGGTGTACATCGCCCAGCGTCGGGTCACCTCGAAGTTCGCCGTGGCCAAGGTGACCAACGCGGCACCTACCAGGGCGAATCGGCCGTAATCGAGCGAGCGGTGCCGAACGCGGGCACGGACCCAGGTCCGCGACGCCGTCAGCGGCAACGGACCCGCCCGCTTGGCGTACTTCGGCACGACCCGGATCGCTGCGGCCAGCAGGCTCAAGATGTTGAACAGGCGCAGGGCGAGAAGCGGTGGCACGCCGACGAGCGCGGTACCCATCGCACGTCTGGCCCGCCGGATCCCGCTCTGCCCGTGGGCCGCCTCCAGCCGGCGAGCGCCCAGGTAGACCAGGGTCAGCGTGGCCAGCATGTCCAGCAGGAACCAGGTGCCCACGCCGGCCATGCCCAGCCCGCCGATCCCGGGAGCCCCCGTGTACAGCCCCAGCGCCGCCGGCATGGCCAGCAGCAGCAGGAGTCCGAGCACGTTCTCGAGCTGCGCCGCTGCGACCGTGAAGCGGACGTTGGGTCGCTGCTGCGTCCAGGCGCCGCGCGTGACGGTGCGCTTCAGGGCGTTCTCGATGCCTCCGCCGTTCCAGCGCTCGACTTGCCGCAGGTAGCCGCCGAGGCTCGGCGGATCCTCCGTGTACATCACGGCGCTGGATACGAAGCGCGCACCGGAGGTGCGGCGCACCACGATCTCGTCGTCGCGATCGAGCAGGCGGCGTGGCGAGACCTCGCGCCCGTCGACGACGATGCGGAACCCACGTTCGTGCAGGGTGCCGGCGTCGGTCGTCCGCTCGACGTCCCGTTCGTTCTGGACGAGCAGCGTGAAGTCGTGATCCTCCGTCCAGGTGTCCGCCGGCATCGGAAACGCGTCGCGCCTCGCCGCGAAGCCGCAGCCGACGGCCGTGTACAGCCGACTCGAGCCGAACACGCGTCCCGTTCCGATCCGCCTCGTCTGGCCGGATCGCAGCAGCGCGGCGATGGCGTACTCGCCCGAGCGCGCCCGCGAGATGAGCCCGGCCAACGGCTTGCCGGCGCCCGGCCGCAGCGAGTCGACCGCCCCGGATTGCAGGCCGACGTCGTCCACGACGTACACGATCCGTCCGTCGCGACGAACGCGCCGAATCCGATAGAAGCCGTCTCGAAGCTCACGCACGAAACCCGGGTGGAAGCGGGTGTCGCCGTCCACGATCAGGATCCGTTCGGCCGTGACGAAGCCGCCGGCGACCACGAAGTTCACGCCGTCCGACTTCGAGGTGGGCGTCGCGTGCTCCAGCACGGTGACCGACGGACCGTCGCCGCTGGGGCCCCAGCGATGGACGACCACGTCCAGGTACCGGATCCACTCACGCTCCTGGTGCAGGTAGTCGTGCTCCAGCAGCGTCTCCGCGACGATCTCGGGGGTCCGGTCGGTCCCGCCGTTGATGCTGATCGCGATTTCGTCGGGAGGCAGCGACTGGCGCAACAGGGACCGGAGCGCGGGTCCGGCGCCGTCCTCCTCGTCGAACATCGGGGCGACCACCGCGAGGCGGTCGGGACCGCGCACCACGAGCTCGCCTTCGCGTGTCAGACCGAGGAACGCGTTGAGGAGCGTGGTGGGCATGGCGGCGTAGCCGGGCAGGAACGGCACGGCTCAGACCGTTCGAGACGAGGACGGGGGCGGACCCGATTCGACCGTGATCTGCATAGGCGTGATCTGCACGGGCGGGACGGACGGCGGCAGCACGGACAGAGGATAGCCCGCCC
>CAZHCI010000135.1:0-3996 GCA_964530905.1 uncultured bacterium | reverse complement strand
CCCGCCCAGCGGCGTGGAATCACGGTTCCACGCGCACGGCGGCCGGCGGGAGCGATCCGAGGACGTCCGCCACGGTTCGGACCGGAAGGCCCGATGCCGCGATCCGCTCCAGGATCTCGGCGAACTGCTCGGGCGCGATCTCCGTCGGCTCGCGCGGCGCCGGATCGAGCTTGTGCACGACGAGGATGAGCCACCCGCGCTCCCTACGCGCCAGCTCGAGGTAGGCGTCGATCTGCGCCGGGTCGGTGGTCGGGAGCACGCTGAACGAGCGGAGCCGTAGCGGATCGCCCGGAGGCAGCGACTCGATCCCGTCGAAGATGGTCCGCGCGGCATCGAAACCGTCGCCCACGGCAGGGGCGACCGTATGACCGTCGACGTACCCCTGGGGATAGGCGAAGGTGACCGGCAGATCGGCGGCTCGCCGGTACCTCTCGACGAAGGCGCGTACGCCACGCACGATGCCGCCCAGCTCTGGATCGACGCGACCCTCGAGGGAGGGATGGTAGTGCCCGCCGATCTCCCAGCCCTCGGCCGCCAACGTCGACAGCTCGTCGTCCGTCATGTAGCCGGCGGTTCCGACGAGGTAGGGAACGACGTACACGGTGCCGGGCCAGCCGTACGGCCGCATGGCGGGGGCGGCGTATCGCGCATGGTCGGACCAGCCGTCGTCGAACGTGATCGAGACGACGGCGCCTCGGGCGCGTGGAGCCAGCGCGAGGCGATCGGCGTGGACGGTGACCGGCCTCGTCCCGTCGTCGGCGACGCGCAGCCGTACGCGCGTCACGGCCGTCGGATCGACGTCGCCCACGGTGTACCCTTCCGCCTCGACGGCCGCTAGCGGAAGCCAGGCGCCCGCGTCGACGTCGTGCACCCTGCGGTCCAGACGGTAGACGGCGTAGCCGTCCCAGTCGTCCGCGGTGACCTGGAGACGAAGCTCGGCGAGGGCGGACGGATCGTCGACGTGGACCCATACCCGCCACGACGCGTCGCCTGCGTCGATGGGCTGGGGCAGGCGCCACTCGGCCGCCACCGGACGCCCGTCCCCCTCCGTGGCGATCCGCAGGCTGGACGATCCGAACCGAGCGAACGACGCGTCGGTGGAGACCGTCCCCGCCTCGAACCACGAGGCGAAGCCGTGACCTTCCTCGAAGTCGTTCACGACCGTGTAGGCGGTGTCGGATCGGATCGGACCGGCCGCGGCGGACGGCTCCTGCGCGCTCGCGGACGCCAGGAACGCCACGATCAGGAGCCAGGCTGCCATGCGCGTCACGGAGGACAGTCTAGCCCCGTGCGGTCGGCCTCGGCCGCGTTGGACGACGGTCCCGGCGCACGCGCTCGCGCGTCGGCCCGCGCGCCACGACGCCGCGTCAGGCGAGAAGCTCTCGCAGCGCCGCTCGCGTCGCCGCGGGCAGACGCTCGCGCAGGCGCTTGGGCTGGGCGAGCTGGGCCGCCACGAGGCGCGTCGCGAACGGCGCTGCGGTTCTGGTGATGTCGATGTCGGGGTAGATGGCGCGGGCCACGCCCTCGACCGTCGCGAGGGCCTTGATCAACAGCCCGTACCCCTCCGGCACGGGGATTCGGAAGTCGGCGAGCATCGACAGGAAGCCCAGCGCGAAGCCGCGTACGTCCGCCGGCTCCCGGCCCGCGAGGTGCCGCCGCATCAGCGCGCCCACGGCGTCTCGCACGGCGGCCGCATCGCGCTCGGGCACCTCGAGGCCCAGCTCGCGCGAGTAGCGGAGCGCCCGGTCGGCGTCGCCGTACACCGTCGCGGCCAGCACCTGCGAGATGGCGATCCGCTGCTCCGGCGAGGTGCGCCCGACGATGCCGAAGTCCAGGTAGCAGATGCGTCCGTCCGGCGTCACGAACAGGTTCGCGGGGTGCAGATCGGCGTGGTACCGGCCGTGCACCAGGACTTGCCGGAGGAACACCTCGGCCCCGTGCGTCGCGAGCCCGCGTGCGTCGATGCCGGCGCGCTCCGCGTCGCCCAGGTCGGTCAGCCGCCAGCCCTCGACGAACTCGGACACCAGGACGCGACGCGTGGCGTGGCGCCAGACGACGCGGGGCACCACGACCCGTGGATCGTCCGCGAAGTCGCGCGCGAACCGGTCGGCCATCCGCCCCTCGTTCCGCAGGTCCAGCTCGCTTCGCAAGCTGGCTCGGAACTCGGTCAGCATCGACCGGAGCCCCAGCCGCTTCAGGCGCGGAACCCGTTCGAGCCGCGCGGCCCAGCGGCTCGCGATGGTCAGGTCCTCGGCGATCCTTCGCTCGACGCCGGGCCGGATCACCTTGACGGCCACCGACGCGCCCGCCGGCAATACCGGACCGACGACGGGTCGGTAGTCGCGCGCCAGCGTCGCCCGGTGGACCTGCGCGATCGACGCGGTCGCGATCGGATCTGCCTCGAAGGTGGCGAACAGGCGCTCGGGCGGCGCGCCCAAGTCGGCGGCGACGATCGTGCGGATCTGGTCGGTCGGCACGGGGGGCAGCCGATCCTGGAGACGCTCGAGCTCGAACACGGTTTCGGCGGGGACCAGGTCGGGCCGCACCGAGGCGAGCTGGCCCAGCTTCACGAACGTCGGCCCCAGCTCCTCGCAGGCGAGCCGCAGCTGCCGCGCGACGATCCGTCGCCGCGTCCGCCCCCTGCGTAGGCCGAAGCGCGTGCCCCAAACCGCGACGGCGGTGCGCCGGAGCGCGACCGCGACGATGGCACGGCCGCGCTCCGACACGACGCTCAGTCCTCTCGGTGGGATGCCAGGGCGTCGACGGACGCCTGCAGCGACTCGAGACGGCCACGGAGCTCGGCGAGCTCGAACGCCACCGCGTCGAGCTTGTCGGCGAGGTCCGCGGGCCGGGGGCCCCGGTCCTCCGTCGCGTCGCTCGAGAGCTCCCGCTTGAGCCGCTCCTTCTCGTCGTCCACCAACGCGGCCAGACCGTCGACGAACGCGTCCGGGCCGCGGTCCATACCCCCCGGCTCGAGCTCCTCGCCCCGCTGGACCGCGGCCTTCCAGCCCTCGTCCGCGCTCTCGTGCAGCAGGGCCCAGGCGGCGAGGAAACGGACGAAGTCTCTCATGGTGCGTCCAGGTGATCGTCGATACCTGAGTATAGGACGGACGCGGAACGCTCGCGTCGGGGGAGAGTTTTCCGGGCCTCCGAGCGTCCCTCGATCCGCCCCGATGTACGGAAGCGCACACGAATTGTGACTGAGCGCGCCATGATCGTCGTAGGAAGGCGCCGTGAACGTCGCTGATGCCGACGCGGCTGGCCACGATGCTTCGAAAGGGTCACGGCGACCGAGCCTGTGCGTTTCCCACGCGTCCGCCGTCGTCGGCACTCGGCTCGAGTCAGAAAGGATGGCGTATGAACATTCTGTTGTGGATCGTGCTCGGAGCCGTCGCTGGCTGGCTGGCCAGCCTCGTCATGAAGACGAGCGGCCAACAGGGCCTCGTGATCGATATCGTCGTCGGCATCGTCGGGGCGCTCCTCGGAGGCTGGATCTTCGGCCTGTTCGGCGCGGCGGGCGTGACCGGATTCAACTTCTACAGCTTGCTCGTGGCGTTCGTCGGCGCGGTGGTGTTGTTGGTGATCTTGCGCGCCGTTCGACGCTGACGCGACGACCAGACCGACCGTGGCGGCCCCGACGAAAGGACGGGCCGCCGTGCTGTCGGCAACGATGCGCGCTTCGCGGTCCGATCGCGGCGCGACGCCCACGACCGCCGCCCGATACGACGGCGTGAAGCCCCGTGGATACCCGATAGCGCTCAACCTGCCTCTACGCCGGTCCCGGCGTCATCGCCCGTCGTGGGCGCGTCACCGCGCGTCTCGTCCGGCCCGAGGTCCGGCATGGCGAACGCCACCAGCAGCGTCACGAGCGCGAACCCCGCCATGACCAGGAACGCCTGATCGAGGGCGACCGCCAGGCCGCCGCGGATCTGGGCGAGGAGCGCCGGGTCCAGCGAGCCGGCCTCGCCCAGGGCGCGGGTGACGTCGTCCAGGTCC
>CAZHCI010000134.1:4743-7499 GCA_964530905.1 uncultured bacterium | reverse complement strand
CCGCCGTCCACGCGGATCGCCTGCCCCGTGACGTAGCTCGAGCCGGGCGAGGCCAGGAACAAGATCGCCTCGGCCACCTCGCTGGCGTGGGCGTAGCGCCCCATCGGGATCCTCGCCCGGATCTCGGGCCGTTCCGGGAAGGTATCGACGAACCCCGGCAGGACGTCGTTCATGCGGACCCGCTCGGCGGCGTAACGGTCCGCGAACAGCTTCGTGAACGCCGACAGGCCGGCACGCGCCACCGACGAGGTCGGGAAGGTGGGGTCGGGCTCCACCGCGGAGAAGGTCGAGACGTTCACGATCGAGCCGCCCCCTTGGCGGGCCAGGATCGGCGCGACCAGCCGGGCGATGCGCACCACGTTCAGCAGGTAGGTCTCGAGCCCGGCGTGCCACTCCTCGTCGGACAGCGCCAGCAGGTCGCCGCGCGGTCCGTGCCCGGCGCTGTTCACGACGGCGTCGATCCGTCCCCAGCGCTCCATCGCGCCGTCGACGAGCCTGACCAGGTCGGCCTCCACCCGGTTGTCGCCGGTGATCCCGACGCCGCCCAGCTCGTGGCCCAGCGCCTCGCCGGCGCCCGAGGAGGAGAGCACGGCCACCTCCCAGCCCCGTTCGGCGAAGAGGCGGGCGGCCGCCGCGCCCATGCCGCTTCCGGCGGCGGTGAAGATCGCGACGGGCTTCCTGGTCTCGTGGCTCACGGGATCTGGGAGAGCATCGGAGTTCTCGTTCGGGACCGATCGAGCATGCATGGGGCTTCCTTTCGACGACAGCCTTCGCGCAGGTGAGCGGGTCGTCCTTCCGCTCGGGCTCGTGATGCGGGCCGCGTCGCCGACGACCGGCGACGCGTACTGCCTCGTTCCGGGTCCGTGTCGCTCGTCCGCCTCAGCCGTCGCTCCCCGAGCGCGGATCGTAGACGTCGCGGACCGCGTCGCCGAGAAGGTTGAAGCCCAGCACCGCGAGGGCGATCGCGACGCCCGGGATGGTGGCGATGTGCGGCGCCGAGGTGATGTAGTTCCGACCGTTCGAGATCATCCCGGCCCAGCTCGCGCGGGGCGGCTGGACGCCTAGGCCCAGGAACGAGAGGGCGGACTCCATCAGGATCGCGTAGGCGAGGTAGAGGCTGGCGTAGACCACCAGGGTGGCGGCGAAGTTCGGGAGCAGGTGGACCCGCATCACGCGCTCCTCCTTGGCGCCCAGGGCGAGGGCGGCGACGATGAAGTCGCGCTCCTTGATCTGCAGCACCGCCGACCTTGCGACCCTGGCGAAGGCAGGCACCGTCCAGACCGCGATCGCGATGACGGTGTTCACCAGCCCAGGTCCGAGCGCCGCGACGATGACGATCGCCAGGAGCAGGTACGGGAAGGCCAGCAGCAAGTCCATGGTCCGCATGATGACGGTGTCCAGCCAGCCGCCGAGATAGCCGGCGATGGCGCCGAGCGTGCTACCGATCAGCAACCCGATGCCGACCGAGGACAGCGCGACGCTCAACGACACGCGGGCCCCGTAGATGATCCGCGAAAGGATGTCTCGCCCGAACTCGTCGGTGCCCAGGAGGTAGTCGGAGCTGGGGGGCTGCCTGCGGATCAGAAGGCTCTGGTCGGCCGGGTCCTGCGGTGCGAGCCACGGCGCGAAGATCGCCATCAGAACGAACATCAGCACGATCAGGGCGCCGGCGACCCCGAGACGATTGCGAAGGAAGCGCTGCAACGCCTTGCGGTTCGAGGACGCGACGGGTGGCGTGCCGGCAGGGGTCGAGACGCTCATGCGTACCTCACGCGCGGATCGAACAGGCCGTAGCTCAGATCGACCAGAAGATTCACGACGACGTAGACGGACGCCAGGACCATCACGACCCCCTGCATGAGAACGTAGTCGCGATTGAAGATCGCGAACACGGTCAGCCGGCCCACGCCGGGCCAGGCGAACACCGTCTCGGTGAGGACCGCGCCACCCAGCATCTGTCCGAGCTGCAGGCCCAACACGGTAATGATGGGGATCATGGCGTTGCGGAGCATGTGCTTGAGGAGGAGCGTCCGCTCGGAGACGCCTTTCGCCCGGGCGGTTCGGATGAAGTCCTCGCGCAGGACCTCGAGCACGGTGGAGCGGGTCATCCGCGCGATCACCGCCAGGGAGGGCAGCGCCAGGGTGACCGCCGGAAGCACCAGGTGCTTCCAGGTGCCCGTGCCCGAGACCGGCACCCAGTTGAGCTCGACGGCGAAGATGACCATGAACACCAGACCGGTCCAGAACACGGGCATCGACAAGCCTGCGAGCGACACGACGCGGATGACGTTGTCGAGCATCGAGCCCGGCCGCATCGCGGCCAGCAGGCCGAGCGGGATGCCGACGACGAGCACGAGCACGATCGCCGCCGCGGCGAGCTGGGCCGTGTAGGGAAACGTCTCGGACAGGATCGTCACGACCGGCCGACGGTCGTTCAGCGAGCGGCCGAGATCGCCTTGCGCCGCGCTGATCACCGTGTCGGCGTAGCGGATCAGGAGCGGTCGATCGAGTCCGAGCCTGCCGCGCAGCTCGGCGACCGCCTCCTCGGTGGCGAACTCGCCGAGGATCAGCGCGGCGGGATCTCCCGGAATGAGATCGAAGCTGATCGTGACGATGAAGATGACGCCCAGCAGGAGCGGGATCGTGATCAAGATGCGGCGAATCAGATAGGAGAACATCGGTGGTGGCGGGGGGGGGGGGGGGGAGCGCACCCGCACCCCCGCCCCCCCACACCCACAGGTGTCAGGACGAGACGG
>CAZHCI010000134.1:0-4733 GCA_964530905.1 uncultured bacterium | reverse complement strand
CTCCCCCCGCACCTCCTCCCCCACCCCCGCCACCATACCCCCCCCCAGGCCCCCCCCCCCCCCCCCCCCCCTCCACAAAGACCCCTCAAAGCCCCCCCCCACCAAAACATTTATGGCAACGTGACCCCCGCGGCCCCCCCCCGCCTCCTCCCTACTCGGTCTTGTCGACCGGGAAGAGGTCGAGGATGTACTGGATCGGATGCGCCACGAAGCCGGTCACGTCCGCGGACAGCGCGGCGACCTCGTAGCTGCCGTAGAGCGGCAGCGCCGGGAGGTCCTCGGCCAGCTGGTCCTGCACGAGGCCGTACAGCTCTTCACGCTCGTCCGGGTCCAGCGACGCGCGGGCGGCCATGAGCCATTCGTCGACGTCGTCGTTGGCGTAGCGCCAGCGGTTCCACGAGCTCGGCGGCAGCTGATCGCTGACGTAGTTCGAGTACATCGTGTAGTCGGCGTCGGCGGTGGTCGTGAACCAGGTGAACGAGTTCAGGTCGTAGTCGAGCTCGGCGCCACGCATCAGCTCGAAGGTGGTGGCCCACTCGAAGATGTCCATCTCGACGTCGATGCCCGCCTGGCGCAGGAACTCCTGGAGGGCCTCGGCGATCTCGCGGTCCTTGAGCGACCGGCCGTTGGAGGGAAGCAGCTCGAGCGTCAGCGTCTCGCCGTCGGCATCGCGCATCAGCCCGTCGTCGCCGGGCGTGTAGCCCGCCTCTTCGAGCAGCTCGCGGGCCCGCTCGGGATCGTACGGGTAACGCTCCGTGAGGCGCATGTCCTTGTAGCCGAAGACCGGCTCGCCGATCACGGAGGTGGCGAGCACGCCGCCGCCCTCGAGGATCGCGTCGACGATCAGCTGACGGTCGACCGCGTGCGCCACGGCTTGGCGGACGCGAACGTCGGCGACGGCCTCGCGGTCGAGGTTGAACGCCAGGTAGAAGACGCCGACGCCGGGCGCGCCCTCGACGATGAAGTTGGGGTCGGCCTCGAGGCCGGGCAGGTCGGACGGGGTCGGGAGGAGGACCATGTCCACCTCGCCGGCGCGAAGCGAGAGCATGCGCGCACCCTCTTCGGGGATCGTCCGGAAGATCACCTGGTCCAGCTCCGGTCGACCACGCCAGTAGTCATCGAACGCCTCGAGCACGATGCGCTCGTTGCTGCGCCACTCGACGAACGAGAACGGGCCGGTTCCGACGGGCGCGCGACTGAAGTCCTCGCCCATCTCCTCGACCGCGCTGGGGCTGACGATGCCCGTGTACGGCATGGTGGCCGTGAGCAGGAGGGGGCCGTACGGCTGCGCGGCGACCAGGTCGACGGTGTACTCGTCGACGACCTCGATCCCTTCGACGGGACCGGCGAGGCTCTTCCAGCGTCCGGGCGGGTCGCCCTCGAACGCGCGGTCCCAGGTGAACTTGACCGCGTCCGCATTGAACGGCGTGCCGTCGTGGAAGGTCACGCCTTCGCGAAGGGTGAAGCGGAGTCGATTGTCGTCCACGAACTCCCACTCGGTCGCCAGCCGGCCTTCGATCTCCATATCCTGATTGACGGTGATGAGCGGTTCCAGGATCTGGCTGAAGACCCAGCTGCCGGGGGCGGTCGTCTCGAACTGGGGATCGAGCGAGACCGGATCGGTGGGACGCGCGATGGTCAGCGTCTTTTGGGCCAGGGCGAGGCCGAGCACGAGGCTCAGCGCCACCAGGGCGGAAACGAACAAGGACAGGCGTCGGGACATGGAGCTCCTTCGGAACCGGGCCGGAGCCCGAGCAAGGGGTCGATCGACGCACGCGGCGTGCTTCGCGTGCAGGTCGGACGGGGGCGACGGCTCGACGAGAACGGCGCTGGGCGTCGCGCGTCCGTTCCTTCGGTGTACCGTTGCTGCGCGCACCCCCTTTCCGACGTCACGTCTTCGGCGTCGAACGGACGGAAGACGTTGAGTGTGACTGTATGTAATATCAATCGCAGCGCGACCTGTCAACGCGTGCGGTCGCCCTTCGCTCCTCGCCGGGGCCTCTTCGGGACTGCTTCTTCGTCGCCGTCTCGTCGTCATGCGCCGAGTGGTCAGCGAAGGCTTGCGCACCGATGTTTCAGCATTGTTATCCTGCCGAAGCACACAGAGAGGGGAAGAAGATGCGTATCCGCGTCGATCGGGACCTACCCGTCCCGATTCCGGTCCAGATTCAGGGGCAGATCGAGTACGGGGTGTCGAACGGCGACTTCCCACCCGGCAGCCGGCTACCGAGCGTACGCGAGCTGGCCGAGACGCTGGGCGTCTCGCCCGTGACGATCTCGACCGTGTACCGGGAGCTCGCCGAGCGCGACCTGATCGAGACCACGCGCGGTCGAGGCACCTTCGTCCGCGATCCCGGCTGCGAAACGGACGTGGCCAGCGGCTGCGACGCCTGGCTGGACATGGACATCGCGCGGCTTCTCGATCGTGCCGACCGCCACGGCGTCGATCGTTCCGACCTGGTCGCGCGTGTCCAGCGGGCCGCATCCGTGGGTCTGCAGACCGGTCGACCGCTGCGCATCGTCTTCGTCGGGGTCTATCTGGAAGCGACGCACACCTACGCCGCTGCCCTAAGGCCGTACCTGCGTGCTGGCGATACGCTGGCCGTGACCACGTTCGCCGACCTCGCTTCCCGTCCGGAAGGGCACGATGCGCTCGACCGTGCCGACCTCGTGCTCACCTTCGCCCACCGTGAACGCGAGCTGGCGCCGTTCCTGGGCGGCGACGTCGTGGTCCGCACCGTTCACCTGATTCCCTCGGCCCGGACCCGGACGGCGCTGGCCGAGCTCGACCCCCGCGGCCGCGTGATCCTCGCGAGCTCGCTTCCCGAGTTCCTGCCGACCTTCCGCAGCTCCTTCGAGCGCTTCGCGAGCCACGTCGCCGACGTGGTGCCGGTGTCCAGCGCCGATCCGTCGTTCCGGTCCGTCCTCGAGCTCGCCGACGTGGTGATCTACGGCACCGGCTCCGACGAGGTGACTCGGAACGTGCCACCCCACGTACGGGTGTTCGAGTACCGGCACGAGCCGGATCCGATCCACATCGAGCGCTCGTTGCTGCCCGTCCTCGCCCAGCTGCGGCGACGTCGCCATGGGCCTCCCTCCCAGAGCGGCGCGGACGAAGCCGCCGACGTGCCCGGGCCGCACCCCGAATCGGTCGCGCCTCGCGGCTGAACGCGTCCCCCGACCCCCAAAGGAGCCGGAGATGAGCCACCCCAGGAACTGGATGTGCCGCGACGACGAGCGGCGGCACGACGCCCGTGCCGGAGGTCCGCGAGCGGCCACCGAGCCGCGCGGCGACGCGAGCCTCCGTGCTCGGAAGCCCGCCGGCAGCCGGCGGACGGCCGGCGTGGACCGCCCGAGCGCACGACCGATGGCCGTGGCCGCGTCACGCGAAGCGCCGAGGGGGCCCTGGTCGTGAGGCTCCTCGTTTGGGGCGCGGGCGCGATCGGTGGGACGGTCGGCGCGTACGTCGCTCGGGCCGGTCACGACGTCGTGCTCGTCGACGCGGCCGCGGACCACGTCGACGCGATCGAAAACGACGGGCTGACGATCGAAGGGCCGATCGAGACGTTCACCGCTCGCCTGCCGGCGCTCATCCCCGAAGCGCTCGAAGGGCGTTTCCAGCACGTCCTCCTCGCCGTCAAGGCGCACGCCACCGGCCGGGCGCTGGACCAGCTCGAGCCGCACCTCGCCGAGGACGGCTACGTCGTCTCCCTGCAGAACGGCCTGAACGAGCGCCTCATCGCCGAGCGCATCGGCGCCGAACGAACCGTCGGCGCGTTCGTCAACTTCGGCGCCGACGTCGTGGGCCCCGGCCGGATCCACTTCGGTGGCCGCGGCGCCTTCGTGCTGGGCGAGCTCGACGGTCGCCGCAGCGATCGGGTGCTGGAACTGGCCGACGCGTTTCGGAGCTTCGATCCGGGGATCGAGGTGTCCGACAACGTCTGGGGCTACCTGTGGGGAAAGATGGGCTACGCTGCCATGCTTTCGGCCGGCGCGCTCTCGAACGCCAGCATCGCCGAATCGCTGGAGGCCGAGGATGCACGGCCGATCTTCGCTGCGCTGGCGCGAGAGGTGCTGCGCGTCGCCCGCGCCGAAGGGGTGACCGCGATGGGGTTCAACGGCTTCGACCCGGTCGCCTTCGGTCCGAACGGCGACGAGTCCTCCCGGCGGGCCTCGTTCGACGCGATGGCCGAGCACAACCGGCGCTCCGCCAAGACGCACAGCGGGGTCTGGCGCGACCTCGCGGTGCGCAAACGCAGGACCGAGGTGAGCGCTCAGTTCGATCCGGTCTTCGAGGCCGCCGCTCGGCATGGGATCGACCTGCCCGTCACGTCCCGCATGGCGGCGCTGATGGAGGAGGTCGAGAACGGTCGCCGTGCGCAGTCGTGGTCCACGCTCCTCGCGTTGGGTGACGCGACCGCTGAAGCGACGTGAGCGCGATCGGACGGCTCTGCAGCGGACCGTGCCGAGGCCCATGGCAGGCGTTGGCCTCCGCTAGCTGTGCCTCTTGACTGTAACGCTCGTCAAGTCTTCTCCGTCTGTTTGCGTCTCCTCACCCGGTTTTTGACCCACCGCCTGCATCCTGTTACATTGCTCCGTAACGATCATGTCGAAGCTCGCCGGCCCCACCCCGCTCGCGCTACGCGTGGACCGAGACCTCCCCGTCTCGATCCACGGTCAGCTCGTGGGCCAGATCGAGTACGGGGTGTCCTCGGGTCGCCTGCCGCCCGGCA
>CAZHCI010000133.1:0-7506 GCA_964530905.1 uncultured bacterium | reverse complement strand
CCACCGGCCCCTCGGAACCCAGCGACGCCCCCGTGCCCACGGACAGGGCCGTCGCGAGGGGGCGCCAGAACAGCAGGCGACGCGACACCCGTCCCCCCAGGTTGGAGACCGCCACCATCACGTGCGGCACGCCGGAGCCGCGCGCGTCGGGCGCCCAGCGCACGACGATCGGCGCCACGAGCAGCCCCCCGACGGCGGGCGTCAGGACGGTCAGCAGGGCGGTCGGCAGCAGACCGAGGTGCTCGCGCCCGAGCTGGACCAGGTCACCTACGCCGTGGACGAGACGATCGAAGCCGACCGCCGCCAGGCCCGCGAGGGACCCGACGATGATCGCGCTCGCCACCAACGACAGCGTCTCGGAGGACGCGCCGCCCGACGCGCTGGGCCCGAGCCGGCGCAGCCAGTGTGCGGTGCGCCCCAAGCGGGTCACGGCTGCGCGCGCTGCCCCCATCGAGCCTCAGGCCTCCTGCACGCGCCGCAGGAGGTCGATCCAGTTGCGATGGCTCACCCGCGCGAGGAGCTCGTCGTCCCAGCCGTGCGCGCGCAGCGCATCGAACAGCCGCGGCAGCCCCGACGCGTCGCCGATCGCCTGCGGCATCGTCGCGCCGTCGAAGTCCGAACCGAGACCCACGCGCGTCTCGCCGAGGCGCTCCACGAGCCGGTCGAGGTGCCTGACCATCGTCTCCAGCGGCGTGTCGGTGTCGTGGCGGCCGTCCTCGCGCAGGAAGCCGCAGGCGAAGTTGAGGCCGACCAGGCCGTCGCGCTCCGCGAGGGCGTCGAGTTGCGCGTCGGTCAGGTTGCGCGGGCTGGCGCTGAGGCCGTGCACGTTCGAATGGCTCGCGACCACCGGGCGCCCGCTGCGCGCCAGCAGCTCCCAGAACCCCGCCTCGTTGAGGTGCGACACGTCCAGCACGATCCGCAACCGGTCGCAGGCCTCCACCAGCGCGCGCCCGGCGGCCGTGAGACCCGTCCCCACGTCCGGCGTGCCGGGGAAGGCGAAGGGCACACCGGTCGCGTAGGCGTTGGGGCGGCTCCACACCGGCCCCAACGAACGCAGCCCGAGGGCGTGCAGCGCCTCGAGCACCTCGAGGTCGACCACGGCCTCCGCCCCCTCGATGTGGGGCACCGCCGCCAGGACGCCCGCGGCCATCGCCGCCTCGACGTCGTCGGCCCCGAGGCACACGCGTAGGTGTCCGGCCGCCTCGAGCCGACGCAGCAGCGCGAACATCCGCAGGGTGGTGCGCAGGGCATGGTCGCCGTCGACGGGGCCCTGGGGCGCGGGCGGCGGCGCCGGCGCGGCGGGTTCGCTGGCCGCGGCGGACGCCGGGATGGCGGCGCGGGCCGGCGTGAACATCGCGAAGATGCCGCCGGCCAGGCCCCCCTCGCGGGCGCGCACGACGTCGATGTGGCCCTCCTCGAGCCGCTGGCCGAAGTCGCGATCGGGGTGTTCCAGCAAGACGAGCAGGGTGTCGTTGTGGCCATCGAACGTGGGGATCATGCCCCGAGGCTACCGCGGCGTCGACGGGCTCGCGTCCCCCGCCGTCGATGGCATGCGCGTCACCGCAGCACGACCTCCATGCCGTCGTGGGCGATGCCCGCCTCGACCCCCCGCTCCGCGCCCAGGCGGCGGACCTTCGGACCCAGCCTGCGCTCGTCGCCGGTCACGATCTCGGTCCCGCAGTGGGTGAAGATCGCGCGTGGCACCCCGTGCTCGCCGCACCAACCGAGCTGGGTGCGGATCGGCGTGTGGCCCACGAGGTGGCCACCGACCCGCCGCACCAACGAGCTCTCGATCGTCGCGCCGTCGCCCACGTACAGGTCGACGTCGCGCAGCGCCCCGCTGGGGACCGTGGATCGAAACCACGTCCGGCACGTAGAAGAGCGTCGCCCCGCCGGCGACGACGCGAAACCCGCCGGCCGGCGCCCGCGTCGAATGCGCGACCGGCACGAACTCGAACTCGATCCCCGCGATCTCGAACGGCTCGTCGGAACGGATCGTGCGCCGCTCCTCGACGGGGTAGTCGTCGATCGCCTGCCAGGTGGGCGCCGTCGCGAACACCGGGCACGGGGCACCGCCGGCGAGGCCGAAGGCATGCTCCGGGTGGCCGTGCGTGAGCACGATCGCGTCCGGCGCGATGCTCTCGCCGCGACCCTGCCAGTCCTCCCCGCAATCGATCATCACGCGCGTGCCGCGGTAGCTCATGAGGGCGGCCGAATGGCGTCGGTGGCGGCGGTTACGCGCGGCAACGTTCGCGCGGGTACCCAGGAAGGTCACCTTCATCGCGATCGCCTCCTGCGCCGCATGCCTCACGGTGGCGCTTCGTGCGCGGCCGCGGCGTTCACGCCCATGCCACCGGTCGGCCCCTGTCCCCGACACCGGAACAGGGACACCGACAAGCGTGGGCGACGCGACGTCCGGGCGATCCTGCCGCTGGACCGCGGGTACAGTGGGGTAGCGGGTCGGAGGCCCCACGGAGGCAGCGCACGCGCGGCCGAGCGATGCCGGCCGCGGGCCTGCCGCCCCACAGCGTCTCCATCCCGGCGGGAGGAGGCCGATGCCCACGCCACCCGACGCCGAGCACGCCGGCGCGGCCGCGGTCGAGCAGTCATGGGCGCGAGGCGTCGACGAGGTGGTCGGCGCCCTCGAGGTCGATCCCGCGCGCGGGCTCGACGCCCAGGAGGTGGAGCGGCGCCGCGAGCGGCATGGACCGAACCGGCTCGGCGAAGCCCGGCGCCGGGGCCCGCTGCGCATCCTGGTCGACCAGTTCGCCAGCACGGTCGTCCTGGTGCTCGTCGCCGCCGAGGTCCTGGCCCTGGTCTTCGGGCGCGGCGCGGAAGCCATCGCGATCGCCGCGGTCCTGATCGTCAACACCGCCATCGGCTTCGTGAGCGAGTGGCGGGCCACCCGAGCGATGAACGCGCTGCGCGAGTTGGCGCGGCCCGACGTCCGCGTGCGCCGGGAGGGCGCCGAACGGACGGTCGCCGAGGACGAGCTGGTGCCCGGCGACGTCGTCATCGTCGAGGCAGGCGACCGCGGACCGGCCGACGTGCGCCTGATCGAGGCGAACGGCCTGCAGGTCGACGAGTCGGCGTTGACGGGCGAGTCGGTCGCCGTCGCCAAGCGCACGGACGCCGTAGGCGACGATGCGCCGCTGGCCGAGCGGAGCGGGATGTTCTTCAAGGGCACGGTCGCCACCGCGGGCTCGGCCGAGGGTCTGGTGGTCGCCACCGGGACGGCCACCGAACTCGGCCGCATCTCGGAGCTGGCGGCGACGGCCGAGGGCCGGATGAGCCCGCTGCGGCGCCGACTGGACCGGCTGGGCCGGCGCCTGGCCCTGCTGACGCTGGTCCTCGCCGCGACCGTGGCGGCGCTGGGCCTGCTCGTCGGGCAGGACCCCACGCGCATGATCGAGACGGCGCTGGCGCTCGCGGTGGCGGCGATCCCCGAGGCACTGCCGATCGTGGCCACGATCGCGCTGGCACACGGGATGTGGCTGCTGGCGCGGCAGAACGCGGTGGTGAACCGCCTGCCCGCGGTCGAGACGCTGGGGGCGACCAACGTCATCCTCACCGACAAGACCGGCACCCTCACCGAGAACCGCATGCAGCTGGTGCGCGTCGTGACCGCGGCGGACGAGCACCACCTGGGCGGAGGGCGAGAGCGGCGGGGAGGCGCACAGGCAGAGGACGAGCCTGCCGAGCCGGAGGGCACGCTGCGGCGCGTGCTCGAGGTGGGCGCTCTGTGCAACAACGTCTCCGTCGCGGACGACGCGGACGACGAGGCAGAAGGGCCGCAGGGCGATCCGACCGAGGTGGCGTTGGCGCTGGGGGCGCGGCGTCTCGGGCTGGACCGGGCGACGCTGCTGGAGCGTCAGCCGGAGGTCCGCGAGGAGCCGTTCGACGCCGAGCGGATGCTGATGGCGACCTTCCACCGGCGGGAAGACGACGACGTTCGCGTGGCCGTGAAGGGGGCGCCGGGCGCCGTGCTCGACGTGTGCACCCAGGTCGCCGGCGAGGAGGGCACGCGCGAACTGGGCGAATCCGCGCGACGCGAGTGGGTCGAGCGGGCCGACGCGCTCGCGGCGGAGGGCCTGCGGGTGCTGGCGGTGGCCGAGCGCAGCACCGAGGATGCCGACGCCGACCCTTACCGCGAGCTCACGCTGTTGGGCCTGGTCGGGCTGGAGGACCCGCCCCGCGAGGGCGTGCGCTGGGCCGTGGAGGAGTGTCAACGCGCCGGGATCACCGTCGTCCTCGCAACCGGCGACCAGGCCGCGACCGCGCACGCCATCGCCCGGCAGACCAGCATCGTGGCCGACGAGGGCGCCGAGGTCGTCGAGGGGGCCGACCTGCCCGCATCGGGGGACCTGGGCGAGGACGAGCGCCGCCGGGTGTTGGACACGCGCGTCTTCGCCCGCGTCAACCCCGAGCAGAAGCTGCGCCTGATCGAGGCGCTGCAGGCGGAGGGCCGCGTGGTGGCGATGACCGGCGACGGCATCAACGACGCGCCGGCGCTCGAGACGGCGGACATCGGCGTCGCGATGGGGCGTCGCGGCACCGATGCCGCCCGCGAGGCGGCCGACATGGTCCTGCAGGACGACGCCTTCGAGACCATCGTGGCCGCCGTCCGACAGGGCCGGATCATCTTCGGCAACATCCGCAAGGCCGTCATGTTCGTCCTGTGCACCAACCTGGCGGAGGTGCTGGCGGTGGCCGTCGCTTCGGTGCTGGGGGCCTTCACCGCGTTGCCGCTACCGCTCCTGCCGCTGCAGATCCTCTACCTCAACGTCCTCACCGACGTCTTCCCGGCCCTGGCGCTGGCCGTCGGCCGCGGCGCTGACGACGTGATGACGCAACCACCCCGTCCTCGCGAAGAGGCGGTGCTGACCGCCGCCCACTGGCGCGAGATCGCGGGCTGGTCGCTGGTGCTGGCCGCATCGGTGCTCGCCGCCTCGGCCGTCGCCACCTTCGTGCTCGGCATGGCGACGCTGCAGGCGATCACCGTGTCGTTCCTGACGCTGGCGTTCGGCAAGCTGTGGTTCACCTTCGTGCTGCGCGCGCCGGGCACCGGCGTGCTGCGCAACGACGTGGTGCGCAACCCGTGGGTGTGGGCGGCCCTGGCGCTGTGCGTGCCGCTGCTGCTCGCCGCGGTCTACCTCCCCGGGCTCTCCGACGTGCTGCGCACGCGCGCCCCGGGCGCGGGCGGCTGGGCGTTGCTGCTCGGCCTCAGCCTGGTGCCGTTCGCCGTCGGCCAGGCCGTCCGCGTCCGGCAGTCGCTCGCCGCCGCTCGCGGCTGACGCCGCGCGGCGGCCATCGGCCGTCGCGTGGGGTCAGGCCGCTTCGAGCATCTCCTGGAGCACGCCCGCGTCCCGAGGCGCATGCGCGTGCGCATCGTTGTCGAAGTAGACGTGGACGTCGCGGCCGCTGCGGAGCCAGGCGGAGCAGGCGCCGGCCCAGCCGCTGAGCGTCTTCTTCGTGTAGCCGCCCTCGTACGCGGCGCCGCTCCCGTGCAGGCGCACGTACGCCAGGTCGCCGGTGACCACGTGCGGCGCCTCCGTGCCCGCCAGGTCGTAGATGCAGAACGCGGCACCGTGGCGCCCCAGCAGCTCGTAGACCTCGTCGCAGAACCAGCTGGGGTCGCGGAACTCGAAGACCGCCCGCACGTGCTCCGGCACCACCTCGAGAAACGCGGCCAGGCGATCGAGGTCGGCGTGCCACTTCGGCGGCAGCTGGAACAGCAGCGGACCCAGCCGGTCGCCCAGGGGCGTCACGCGCTCGAGGAAGCTGGCCAGCGGCGCGTCGGGGTCCTTGAGCTTCTTCATGTGGGTCAGGTAGCGGCTCGCCTTGACCGCGAAGCGGAACGTGCTGGGCACGGTCTCGCGCCAGGCGGCGACCGCCGACGCCTCGGGCAACTGGTAGAAGCTGTGGTTGACCTCGACCGTGTCGAAACGCTCGGCGTAGAAGCCGAGGTAATCCTCGGCCGCCATGTCGTCCGGGTAGAACGCGCCGCGCCAGTGGTCGTAATGCCAACCCGACGTGCCGATGCGCAGCTCAGGCACCGCCACCACCCCCGCCGCCGGCGCCGCCCTGGCACGCGGGGCACCAGTAGGTCCCGCGGCCGGAGACCTCGAGCCTTTCGATCTCACCGCCGCAACGGGGGCACGTCGCGCCGGGCTCGCGGTGGCGGGTGATCCAGTCCGAGGGGAACTCCGTGGGTTCCGCGTCGCGTTCGACGGCGGTCTCGAGGACGCGGCGAATCGCCCGGAAGAGCTCCGCGAACGCGCGGTCGTCGAGCTCGTCCGCGGGCATGCGGGGATCGAGGCCCGCCTGGTACAGCATCTCGTCGACGTACAGGTTGCCGATGCCGGCCACGATCGCCTGGTTCGTCAGGGTCGGCTTGAGCATGCCGCCGTGGCCCTCCAACGCGCGTCGGAAGGAGGCCTCGTCGCTCAGGTCGTTCAGCGCGTCCGGTCCCAGGCCGCGCTCGGTGATGAAGGCGTCCGGGTCGTCGGTCAGGGACAACCCACCCAGGAGCCGTTGGCTGACCACCGCCAGCAGGTAGCCGTTCGAGAAGCGGATCAGCACCCGCGCGTGCTCCGGCATCGCGTCCGAGCGCTTGAAGTAGCGCAGCGAGCCGGTCATGCCGAAGTGCAGCACGAGCGCGCCGTCATCCGCATCGTCGAGCAGCGCGAAGAGGTACTTGCCGTGGCGCCGCGTGGCGGCGAAGACGTGCCCCACCAGGCCGCGATCGAGTTCGGTGGCCGTGAGGCCGTCCAGCATCTGCTCGTCGAGGATCTGGCTGCCGGTGATCTCTTGATGGAGTGCGGTGGCGTCGAAATAACGCTTGAAGGTCGCGACGTCGGGGAGCTCGGCCATGGGCGGTCTCCTTTCGCGCGGAGGGGTCGGGCGACGGGGCGGCGGTCTCGCCTACCCCACCGTAGCGCCTCGACCGGCCGTGGCTTGGTGCCCGCGAGGGGTCCTCGAAGCTGGCGGGGCCCGCGCGCACTGGTCGGCCGTCGCACGTCGTCGAGCTGAGCCATCGTTCACCTCGATCCCCAGCGGTTTCTGACCAGTTCCCATCCTGAACGACCGACGGTTCTCTCAAGTGCACGGGGTCAGGGACCGAGCAGAACAGGACCCACGATGCCAACCAGGCGCAGACCAGACCTACACGACGGCCGAGGACCGTTTGGGCATCCTCCCGTACGCTCCCGCATGCGGGTCGCACGGCCCCCCGCAGGCACGGTCTGCGGGGTGCGTCCATCCATGCGAGTACGGTTCCTCGTCGCCGCAGCCTTCGCGATCGGTTCTCACGTCTACGCCCGACACCCATTCGATGACCCGAACCACATGAGCGACGGCGCATCCGTCCACAAGCCTGCTGGCTGCTAGCGCCACATGTCGGGTGGCGCAACGTCCGCATGTCACGGGCGCGGGGGGGCCCCCCCCCCAGGGGGGCGGCGCGCACGAAGGGCGGGTGGTTGCACCCCAATGAAAAAGTGCGGCGGG
>CAZHCI010000132.1:1289-7598 GCA_964530905.1 uncultured bacterium | reverse complement strand
GTCCAGGAGGCGAACAGGCCGAAGTAGAGATCGCCCAGCGAAGCCAGGGGCGCGCTCGGATCGTCCTTCCGGAGCGCGACGGCGTCGCGAAGGTGGTCGACATCCTCGAACGCGTCCGCGTGGGAGCTGAGCTCGAAGGCGTCCAGCGCGTCCAACGCCGCCTGCAACGCTTCCGCGTCGTCCATCAGGGCTGCCGCCTCGGCCCGGAGGCCCAGCGCAGCGCCGACCCCGCGGTGCGAACGCACGATCGGTAGGCGCTCGCGGAACGCCCGCGCCGCCTCGGTCCCCTCCCGCATCAGGGCTGCGCGGGTGGCGTACAGCAGCGCCTGGGCGTCCTCCGGCTCCGTCTCGAGCGCGTCGTTCGCAGCGGCGTAGAAGCCGTCCAGGTCGCCGGCTACGAGGCGCGCACCAGCAAGGGCGTTGCGCGCGGCCGTCCAGGACGGATGTCGCTTCGCGAGGAGCGCCAGCTGGTCGGCCGCGCCGGGCTCGCTCCGAATCATCGCGACCCTCGCCCGCTCGAGCGCCAGCAGGTCCTTGCGGGGCAGGTCGCGCCAGGCGGGGCCGTGGTTGCGCAGGATCTCGACCTCGGCGTCCACCCCGGCGTCCATCTCGTCGTCCAGGCTGCGGCCGGTGCGCTCGAGGAGGCGCGCGGCATGCACGACCATGCCGAGGGCGAAATATGCGTCCAGGAGAGCCTCGCGCGCGTCGTCGCCCGGGTCGCGGTGCTCGACGAACTCGAGGTGATCGACCGCATCGGCCGGCTCGCCCGCGTCCATGAGCGCGACGCCGTAGCCCAACCGCACGGCCGGATCCTTGGCGTACTTCCGCGCGAGCGCCTCGAGGCGCCCGAGACCGGCGTCGAGGTCGTCCTCGACCAGCGTCATCGCGGCGTGCAGCTTGGCGGGCGGGCAGAGGCGCGGCATGGACGAATGGTAGCCGAACGGCGGCGGCGGTCGGGCCGCCCAGGTCGTCGCTGCGTCGCACGCGTCGGTGCACGGCGCTACGGTCGCAGGCGACGTCCGTCATCGTAGAGGTCGGTCAAGTCCAGCAGTCGGATGCGCGCGTCCTCTTGCGCGACGCGACCCTCCCACCGTCCCCACTACCGGGTCGCCGGCAGACCCCAACGATCGTGCCGGAGGCGAAACGCCTCTCGGCAGATCTCCTCGAACGCCTCGCCCATGTACTCGTCGAGCCGGAGCTGGGGGGCGACGTGCCGGTCCCAGACCGCATGGGCGTCGCCCGTTTCGAGGCGGCTCCTATGGGGGTAGACGAAGCGGTACCAGAAGCGAACCGCCGGATCCGCGATGCGGTGTCGGAAGGCCGTCTTCGGGTGAGCGTCGACGTCGCGCTCGCGCCGGACGGGCTAATTGGAGCGTAGTGTCATTAGACTATGCTGTCAATCGACTTCGGCCGACATCCATTTCGTACGAGCCGGCAGGGCAATGGTGGTTGCCACCTCGAGAAACGACCGGCTCGGCCGTCCGTTCCCGACGATGCCGCGCGCTCCCGGGGCGACACGGTCAGATCCCACGGACCTACGCGAGGAACTCGGTGGGGCCGAGGACGGACACCCCAGCGCGGGCCCGCGCAGGAAAGTGCAGCAGCTTCCCCGTTACCAACGCGTCGGCGCGTCCTGCGATCGCCACCTCGAGGAAGGGCTCGTCGTCCGGATCTGGAAGCCTGGACTCGAGGGCCGTCGGCATGACGGAGAGCGCTTCCGTCTCGATGAAGTCCAGGAGCGCTTCGACGTGGTCGGGGTCGAAAGCGAACTCGGGTCGTGCTAGGACCTGCTCGTACTCGATCAGGATCCGCGCGTCGACGCACAACGTGACGGCGCCCGACACGGCCAGGCGTACGACCTCGGCAGGCACGCCGTACGGAGATAGGAGGCCGGACACTAGGACGTTCGTGTCCAGGACGATCCTCAACGGTGGCGCAGCGCGCGAACGTCGGTCACCTCGGCGTCGATATCGTCCATCGTCATCGCGTCGGTCCCGCGCTCCACGGAGCCACGCTGCATGCCGTGGACCGCATCGATGGCGCGAGCGCGACGGAACGCTCGAAGCGACGCCTCGAGCGAGGCCTCGTCCACGGCGGCCAGGATCGCGACCGGACGGCCGTTGCTGGTCACGACCATCTCACGCTCCCCGTCGAGATCGCGCCAGATCTCTGCGGACTTGGTACGTAGGTCGCGAACGCTTATGAACCGCATCCAGGTGTCCCCTTTCGTGTCTCAATACTGTGCACATTCGTGTCGCTCGTCAACACCGGCTCGGAGCCACGTCTCGGCAGCGTATTTTCCTCAGCCCCGCGCCTTCGCCAGACGAGTCACTGTCACGTCAGGATGCCGGTTGGCAGACGTGGGCGTTTCGGGTAGCCCGTTCGCGCCCGAGGTCGCCTCGACACGCGACGGAGCCCAGCAGGCGCTCGAACATACCGGCCACGGCCGATGCCGAGGACGCCTTCACAGACACCCCAGGAGCGCGACAGGCGCGGCCGACGCTTCATCGAGAAACGACCGGGCCGACCGTCCGCCCCGGACGATGCCGCGCCAGGTCGTACGCCATCTGCAGGTTCGCCCAGAACTCCGGCGTCGTGCCGAACGCCTGAGCCAGGAGCCACGCCGTTTCCGGCGTCACGCCGCGCTTGCCGTTGACGAGCTCGTTGACGCGCTGGATCGGGATGCCCAGGTGGCGGGCGAGCTGCACTTGGCTCAGGCCGAGCGGGCCCAGAAACTCGTCGCGAAGGACGGTGCCGGGATGGGTGGGCAGTCGGTGCTCTGGAAGCATGCTGGTTCTCCCTTCCTCAGGTGTGGTGGTCCACGAGTCAAAAGTCGCGCGCGAGGTCTCGCGATCGTGGAACAGGTCCTCCGTTCGCCGATCGCGGAACGAGCGAATCATCGACGGGCTCCACGCAGGATATCATGCTTGCACGGCATCCGTGTAAGGCGACGCCGACAGCCAGCCCCGGCTGCAGCGTGCGGTTCACGTGTCCAGCAGTCGACGGTCACGGCAACCAACGTGACGAACTCGCGCCTCGTGTTCCCGGTCGTCGCGGCAATCGATGGGCACGAAACGGTTCGCGCCGCCGAAGGCGGGGTCCGTTCCAACAAACCTCGGAGACGACGCGACCACGACGGGGTTCAGGGCGCGAACGCCCCTGGGCGCCCAGCCGCATCGTCGTGCTACTGCGGCATCTCGAGCTAACCCATCATCATCGAGATGTCGGCGCCGTCGCCGACCGGGAGAGCACCGCGACGCACCGACCGCGTCCCGCGTTCGCCCCGACCTCCAGGACATCCGGCACTGTCCCCCGCTGCACGCGGCGACTAACGTGATCGATTGGCGGACGTCGCGCCGCGCGCGTCGGTGCGCTCCACGCCCGCTGGGGAAGGCAGGTGAACGATGACGACCAGGACCCGTACGATTCCGGCGACGACGCTGGCCGGCGCGAGCGTGCTCGCGTTCGCGCTCGGAAGCGCGTACCTCACGCCACGCGGACCCGTCACCACGACGCAGGCGCTGGTGACGATGATCGTCGCTCTCGCGGTCGGCGTCGTCGTGACGACCTCCACCGGCCGGCGCTGGGCGATCGTCCTGGCGCCCGTGGCGTTCATCGTCGTCTTCGAGCTGGCGCGCATGGGCACGTGGGGCCCGACCGTCGACGCTCCGGCTTCGTTCGGGCTGATCCACCTGCTGGCCTTCGGCCTCGGCCGACTCCTTCACGGCCTCCTGGCCGTGGTGCCGATGGTGCTCGGCGGGTTCATCGGCCTCGCCTTGGCGCCTCGTGTCGGCGTCACGGTCGCGCCTCCGCTCGGGATCGGCGGCTGGATCGCCACGTCCGCCCTGGCCGTGGCCGTCGTGGCCACCGGCGTCGTCGTCGCGCGGCCCGCGACGACGGCGCCCATCGTCGGCCCGGACGGCGAGGTCGTCCCGGGGAGCGTCGCCGAGCTCACGACCGCCCGCATCGGTGGGCACGACCAGGCGCTCATGATCCGCGGGCGCGACGCCTCGCTGCCGGTGCTGCTGCACCTCGCGGGCGGACCGGGCGGCACGGACATCGGCGCGATGCGGCTCGATACCGGCCTGGAACGCCACTTCGTGGTCGCGACCTGGGACCAGCGCGGGACCGGCAAGTCCTATCCCGCCTTCGATCCCCACGAGACGCTGACGTTGGACCGGGTGGTGGCGGACACCATCGAGGTGACGGAGTACCTGATCGACCGCTTCGGCCACGACCGCATCCATATCGCCGGCCAGTCGTGGGGCACGATCCCCGCCACCCTGGCCGCGCAACGCCGGCCCGACCTGTACCACGCGCTGATCGGCACCGGTCAGATGGTGGACGTCCTCGAGACCGACACGATCTTCTACGAGGACACGCTGGCGTGGGCCCGCGCCGGCGGCGACACCCAGCTGGCAGAGCGGCTCGAGGCGATGGGGCCTCCCCCCTACGCCGACGTCATCGGCGACTACCCGGTCATCGTGGGCGCCGAGCGCCAGCTCAACCCGTACCCCGAGTTCGACGGCGCCACCGAGATGACGGCGACCATCTGGGGACCCGAGTTCAGCGCGATGGACAGCGTCGGCGCGATTCTCGGCCTGGCCAACACGTACACGCGCCTGTACCCGCAGCTGCAGGAGCTCGACTTCCGCGAGCGGGTCCCTGCGCTGGACGTCCCGGTCTGGATCGTGATGGGCGAGCACGAGGCGCGCGGACGCGTGGAGCCGGCGCGGGAGTGGTTCGATGCGCTGGAGGCGCCCGAGAAGCAGTGGGTGGTGTTCGAGGCATCGAGCCACCGCGCGAGCTTCGAGCGGCCCGCCGAGTACGCGCGGCTGCTGGCCGAGATCGAGGCCGCGACCGGGAGCGGTCCGCGATGAGCGCGTACGCGCGCCGGCGCGACGCGCTTCTTCGAGAGGAGAGCTGAGGAGCCCGCATGTTCCTTCGCGCGATCCGCAACGACGTGCTCCGAAGCAAGGCGGTCACCCTGACCACCATGGCGTTCGTCGCGGCGGCCGCGATGCTGGTGGCGCTGGCGGCGATCCTGGTCGTGAACCTGTCCGGCGCGATCGACACCCTGATGACGCGCGCGAAGACGCCGCACTTCATGCAGATGCACGCGGGGGAGGTGGACCGCGCGCGCCTCGCCGCGTTCGCCGAAGCGCGGGGCGACGTCGCGGACTTCCAGGTGCTCGAGTTCCTCAACCTGGACGGGTCCGAGTTCGTCTTCGGCGACGCGTCGCTGGCCGGCAGCGTCCAGGACAACGGGGTCACGGTGCAGAGCGGCTCGTTCGACTTCCTGCTGGATCTCGACGGGAACGTGCTGGAGGTCGCGGAGGGAGAGGTGTACGTTCCGATCGCCTACGTTCAGGACGGCACCGCGACCGTGGGCGACACGCTCAGCGTGGCCGGCACCGAGCTGACCGTCGCGGGCGCGCTGCGCGACTCGCAGATGCAGTCGCTCCTCTCCTCGTCCAAGCGGTTCCTGGTGAGCGAGGAGGACTTCGCGGAGCTGGAGCCGCTGGGCGGCATGGAGTACCTGATCGAGTTCCGGCTGCACGACCTGTCCGCGTTGGGCGCGTTCGAGGACGCCTACGTAGGCGCCGGGCTCGAGGCCAACGGCCCGACCCTCACCTACCCGCTGTTCCGACTGATCAACGGCCTGTCCGACGGACTCATGATCGCGGTCATCCTGCTGATCAGCGTGCTGGTCCTGGCCATCGCGTTCCTGTGCATCCGCTTCACGCTGATGGCGAAGATCGAGGACGACTACCGCGAGATCGGCGTGATGAAGGCGATCGGCCTGCGCGTCTCCGACATCAAGCGTCTCTACCTGGCGAAGTACGCGGCCGTCGCGGCCGTCGGCAGCCTGCTGGGCTACGGCCTCTCGTTCCTCCTCCGGGACCCGCTGCTCGCGAACATCCGCCTGTACATGGGCGAGAGCGACCTCGCGCATCTGGCTCCGTACTTCGGGCTGATCGGCGTCGCGCTGGTGTTCCTCGCGATCAGCGCGTTCGTGTACGCGGCCCTGGGCCGGTTCCACAAGATCCCGGCGGCGGAGGCCATCCGCTTCGGCGCCTCGCGGGGCGCGGCCGGCGGAGGCCGGGGCTTCCGGCTGAGCACCCGTCACCGCCTGGGCGCCAACGCCTTCCTGGGCGTCAAGGACCTGCTCGTCCGGAAGAGGCTGTTCGTCACCATGCTGGTGGTGCTGGTGCTGGCGGCGTTCATCATCGTTCTGCCGCGCAACCTGCACACCACCATCTCGGCGACGAGCTTCGTCACCTACATGGGGGTCGGACAGAGCGACCT
>CAZHCI010000132.1:0-1189 GCA_964530905.1 uncultured bacterium | reverse complement strand
CCGTCCCGCGTCGACGAGACGGCCGCGGCGTACGAAGACCGGTTCGCCTTCGCCAAGGTCTCGGCGATGGACGACTTCGTCGCGCAGACGTACGGACCCACCGTCCGCGCCGTCGGACTGGCGTCGTACGCGTCCGTCGGCGTCTCGCTGGCGATCACGGCCCTGATCACGCTGCTGTTCATGCGGATGCTGATCGCCAAGGACCGCTACGCGATCGCCGTGCTCAAGTCGATCGGGTTCACGGAGGCGGACATCAAGACGCAGTACCTGGTGCGCTCCGTGATCGTTCTGGCCCTCGGGGTCGTGCTGGGCACCGTCCTGGCGAACACGCTGGGCGAGTCCCTGGTCGGCGCCGTCATCGCCTCGTTCGGGGCCTCGTCGTTCGCGTTCGTCGTCGATCCGGTCGAGGCGTACCTGCTCGCTCCCGCCGCGATGGCCCTGTCCGTCCTCCTGGCCACGGTGCTGGGAACGATGGACGCGGGCAAGATCCACGTCTCCGAGAGCCTCCGGGAGTGAGCATGGACACGATCCTCGCCAGTGACGACCTCGTCAAGACCTTCGGCGTCGGGACGGAGCGGCGCAACGTGCTGGACGGCGTCACCGTCGACATCCGCGCCGGCGAGTTCGTCGCGATCATGGGCCCGTCGGGCTCGGGCAAGTCCACGCTGCTGTTCGCCCTGAGCGGCATGGACGCCGTGGACAGCGGAACCGTCCTGTTCGACGGCCTGGAGCTGTCGCGGCTGGGTGATCGCGACTTGGCCGACGTGCGCCGCACGAAGATGGGCTTCGTGTTCCAGCAACCGACCCTGCTGCGGAACCTGAACGTCCTGGACAACATCATCCTGCCCGCCATGCGCGACGGCAGGAAGAACGCCGCGCAGATCACCGAGCGGGCCCGGGCGCTGCTGAAGATGACCGGCATCGAGGAGCTCGAGGAGCGCGGCGTGACCCAGGCGTCGGGCGGCCAGCTGCAGCGGGTGGGGATCTGCCGCGCGCTGATGGCCGAGCCGAAGATCGTCTTCGGCGACGAGCCGACCGGCGCGCTGAACTCGACGGCGTCCAACGAGATCATGGCGCTGCTGGCCGACGTCCACCGCACTGGAACCACCATCGTGCTGGTCACCCACGACCCCCGGGTGGCGACCCGAGCCGAGCGGGTCCTGTTCCTCTTCGACGGCAAGATCGCGGG
>CAZHCI010000131.1:0-7673 GCA_964530905.1 uncultured bacterium | reverse complement strand
CGGTACTCGTCGCCGCAGTCGCCGGGCACCGGCGAGAGGCCCGCGATGGCGGCGGCCAGCTCGGCGTGATCCTCGGCGCTCAGCTCGATCGCGAACGTGCGGAGCGTGTCGTCCACGTGCTCGGACTCGCCCAGGCGGGCCCCGATGATCACGCCGCCCACGCCCGGCGTGTCCAGGATGGCGCGGGTCGCGACGTTCGCGATGGAGGCGTCGTGCCGGTCGGCGACGTTCCGCGCGGCCCGCAGCACCGCCTGGTAGGCGTCCCAGCCGCCGACCTGCTCGATGAACCGGCGGTACTTGTTCAGCGACCACGGTGTCGCGTCGTCCCAGGCGGGCTCGGGCCGGCCCAGCCAGCGATCGGTGAGCAGGCCGCCGGCCAGCGTGCCGTAGGCCAGGACGTGGATGCCGCGCTGGTCGCACAGGCGGGTCAAGCCGTGCGCGGCGCGCCGGTCCAGCAGCGAGAAGCTGACCTGATCGGTGACGACGGGGATCCCGCTGTCCAGCGCCATCTTCATGTGCGCCGCGTCGACGTTGGTGAGCCCCAGCCCGCCGATCCGGCCCTCGCGGCGCAGCTCGGCGAGGTGGTCCAGGGCGTCGATCCAGGCGGGATCGTCGTACGTCCAGGTGTGGAACTGAAGCAGGTCCAGGCGGTCCGTTCGGAGCCTGGCGCACGCCAGGTCGACCGCGGCGCGCACGTCGTCCATGCCGACGGGTCCGGGTTTCGGAACCCACTTCGTGAGCGTCTCGACCTGCGCGCGCTCGCCGCGGGTGGCGCGGTAATGGCCGCAGACGACCTCGGCGGAGCCGTAGTGATCCGCCATGTCGAACGTCGTCAGGCCGGCCTCGACGTAGCGCTCCATCGCGCGCGCGCCCGCCTCGGGATCCAGCGTCGTGCCGTGCCGCTCCATGTCGGCGATCTGCCACAGGCCGGTCAACGCCCGCGAGATCTCCAGTCCCGAGGCGAGGCGGATGCGGGGAACGGTCGGGGCGGACGTGGCTTCGCGGGCGTCGGACATCGGCGGGAGTCTACCCCGGACGGTCGGCCGCGCAGCCGTCCAGCCGCGCTATCATCGTGCGCGAGGACGGTTCCGACGTGGCTGTTCAGTTCGTGCTGGTGCTCGTGGTGATGGCCAACGCGCTCAGCGCGCTGGGCGTCCTGGCGGTGGTGTGGCGCCTCGGCCAGCTGAGGAACCGACCCGCGCTGTCGTTGCTGATCGTCGCGACGTTCGTGTACGTGTTCGGGTACGGGCTGGGCTTGGCGGGCACCGAGCTGGCGTGGAAGCTCGCGGCGGAGTCGATGCAGTACCTGGGGATCGTGTTCGTTCCGGCGTTCCTGCTCATGGTGGTCGGCGGCTACGCGTTCCGGTCGGTGCTCGGAAGGCCGGTGACGCGGGCGGTGCTGGTGGCCGTCTCGCTGGCGCTCTACCTGGTCGTGGTCACCGAGCCTCTGCACGAGCTGGTCCACGTCGGTCCCCGGGTCGACCGGAGCGGTCCGCTGGCGGTGCTGGCGTTCGAGCCGGGACCGTTCTTCTACGTCGTGCAGGCGTACGTGGGCACGTCGCTGCTGATCGCGAACGTGGCGCTGTTCAGGGCGTGGCGGCGCGCCGGGTCGGCGCGGCGGGAGCAGGCCCGCACCATCGCGATCGCGTCGCTGTTTCCGTGGCTGGGCAATCTCGCCTACCTGGCGGGGCTGGTGCCGTGGGGGCTCGATGGACCGCCGTTCCTGGTGCTTCCCGCGAGCTACCTGATCTACCGGGGCGTCCGCGATCACGCGCTCGCGCAGCTGCGTCCCATCGCGCGCGAGCTGGTGGTGGCGCGAATGAGCGATCCGGTGCTCGTCGTCGACGCGGGCGGCGAGCTCGTGGACCGGAACGACGCCGGCGCCACGTTCGTGGCCGGTCTGGCGGACCCCGCCCTCTCGGCGGCGCCACCGGCGCGCCTCGAGCACGTTCCCGTGCTCGCGTCCGCGGTGGACGTCGCCCGGCTGGAAGGGGAGAGCGAGCTGCACGTGGACCATCGCACCTTCAGCCTGCGGCTGGTGGACCTCGCCGGCCCGGACGAGGCGCTGTTGGGTCAGGCGATCGTGCTTCGGGACGTGACGAGCTACGAGCGGATGCAGCGCTCGCTTCGCGAGCTGGCCACCACCGACGCGCTGACGCTGCTGCCCAACCGGCGCCACTTCCTGGAGCTGGCCCAGCAGGCGCTGGAGCGCTCGCACCGCAGCGGGCGCTCGACCGGCTGGATCGTCTTGGACATCGACCGCTTCAAGCTGGTGAACGATCACTACGGGCACGATGCCGGCGACCGGGTGCTGCGGGTTCTCGCCGACACGATGCGCGAGACGGTCCGAGCGGGCGACATCGTCGGCCGCATGGGGGGCGAGGAGTTCGCCGTCTGCCTGCCCGATACCGACCTCGCGGGAGCCAGGCTGCTGGCCGAGCGTTTGCGCGCCGCGGTGGCCGGTCGTCGCGTGCGGATCACGGCGGGCGAGCTGTCGGTGACCGCCAGCCTGGGCGTGTGCGAGACGTCGGGAAAGAACCTCGACCTGGACACGATCCTGGCGTTGGCGGACGGGGCGTTGTACCGGGCGAAGTGGGAAGGCCGCGACCGGGTGGTCGTGGTGGAGCCCTCGATCGCGGCGGACTGAGCGCGGCGGACTGAGCGCGGCGGACTGAGCGCGGCAGGCCGAGCGAGGCGCGTCCCGCGACGTCAGTTCAGCGTTCGCGTGGCCAGCGCGGAACGGACCTCGCTCTCCGCCCAGCGCCACTGTTGGGCCAGCCCTCCCGGTCGGGCCAGGGCGGTCGGGACGGCCACGACCCAGGCGGCACGATCGTCGGGGGCCAGTCCCGCCGTCGCGTCGGCCTCGGTTCCGTCGCCGACGGCGGCCCTGCACACGACCTCCTGATCGAGCCAGGCGGCGGGAAGCCAGCTTCCAAGGCGGGCGTGGATGGCCGGAACGTCCTGCAGGCGGTTCAGCGACCGTAGCGTGGAGGCCGGGTCATCGCCCAGCCGCGCGGCCGAGACGACGGCCAGGAACAGCGCGGGGCCGTACTGCTCGCTGTGGTGGGCCCATCGGACCTGGATGCCGTGGATCGGCCCGGCGTCGCTCGGGGGCCGGATGTGCACGGTGTGCGTCGCAGCGTCGGCCTCGCGAATCCAGCCGCGCGCCATGCGTTCCTCCAGCATCGCGTCCTGTTCCGTGCCGAGGAACCAGGGGCCCAGCTTGCTCTCGCCGGTGAGGCCGACCGTCGCGATCTTGTGAAGGCCGTCGCGTGCCATGACGCGGGTGTGGGCGAGCAGGGCGTCGGGCCGGTCCAGCAGGCCGGGCGACGGACCCCGTGGCGGGGGAAGGCTCGCGTCGTCCACGATGCCGCCGACGTTCGCGAGCACCAGAAGCGCTTCGCTCTGGAGCGCTTGGATCGCGACGGTGTCGCGAATCGCATCGATCCGCACAGGCTGCTCGGGTCCGGGATGCAGCACGTGCTCGAACGTCGCCGTCAGCCTGCCGTCGTCGCCCATCGTGAGCGCCGATACGGCGTCCAGTCGACGCGCGTGGCGGGCGAGCATCGGGAGGTACAGCCTGGCGTCCAGGCCGTAGGCGATCTCGACGGTGCTTCTCACGACGTAGAGCTGAGCTCCGTCCCGGCCGTGCCGGGGTCGGACGGTCAGCTCGACCGCCAGGTGGTGGGGGCTCCAGACCAGGCGGCCCCCTTCGCGCTCGCTCCAGCGCGGCTCGCCGCCCAGCGAGCGTTCCAGGTGATCGATCAACGCCTGGGCGACCGGGTCACGCTCCATGCACGGCCCTGGGGACGCGGCGTCGTGAGCGTTTTCTCGGTGCATGCGGCGCGTCCTTTCGGCGACGAACGAGAGCGCGAGTCCGACGTCGTCCGGTGCGCCGGTGACGGGCCCAGACGATGGGCGTCGTCGTGTGTTCGGCTCAGTGTAGGGGGTCGGCTGCCGTCGCCACAGGAGACGAATGCCCTCGGCACCGGCGAGGCGGTCCGCGGTGCACGGCGACTGCGCCGACCGACGCGCGATGCCGGATCGGCGACGGTCGAGCGTGGCATGCTGAGGTCACGCCCGGGGATGTCCCGGAACCGCTCGTCCTCGCAGCGGGAGGCCGCCCATGACCGAATCCGAGCCCGATCCGAACGCCGCTGCCGTCGCCGCGCTCACGCCCGCGCTGCTGCTGCGCCACTGGCTGGGCCACCGGCGCCTGACGCGTCGCACGATCCAGGCGTTCCCGGACGCCGAGCTGTTCGTCTACCGCGCTGCCGGCATGCGGCCGTTCGGCGCGATCGTGCACGAGCTGAACGTGTTCATGCCGCTCGCGGTTCGGGGCGCGGCGACCGGCGAGTGGAGCTGGCCGGACGGCGGCGACGCCGCGCCGACCACGAAGCAGGAGCTGCTCCGCGCGTTCGACGACGCGACGCGCGTGCTCGAGACGCACCTGCCGGACATCTCCTCGGCCCGCTTCCTGGAGGTGGACCAGCCGATCGGCTCGCGCGAGGAGCCGGTGATCTCGACGCTCCTGTACTTTCTGGACAACGAGGTGCATCATCGGGGGCAGGGGTTCGTGTACCTTCGCGAGCTCGGGATCGAGCCGCCGGCGTTCTACCAGCGTTGACCGAGCCCCGCCGCGTCGCGGATTCGGCTCGCAGCCGTCGTCGGGCGCAGAGACCGCCCGGAAAGGATTTCGCATGACGATCCCCAAGGCACCGTTCGGAAGCACCGGGCACCAGAGCACGCGAACGCTGTTCGGCGCGGCCGCGCTGAGCGACGTCACGCAGGAGGCGGCGGACCGCGCGATGGAGACGGTCCTCTCCTACGGCGTGAACCACGTCGATACCGCCGCGTCGTACGGCGACGCGGAGCTGCGGCTGGGGCCGTGGATGGAGCGCTACCGCGAGGATCTGTTCCTGGCGACGAAGACCGGCGAGCGACGCAAGGCCGATGCGGCGGACGAGATCCGTCGCTCGCTGGAGCGGCTCCGCACCGATCGCGTGGACCTGATCCAGCTCCACAACCTGGTGGACGAGGCCGAGTGGGAGGTCGCGATGGGCCCCGGGGGCGCGCTGGAGGCGGCGATCGAGGCCCGCGACGAGGGCCTGGTGCGCTTCATCGGCGTGACCGGCCACGGCGTCGAGGTCGCCGCTCGGCACCGGCAGAGCCTGGAGCGGTTCGCGTTCGACTCGGTGTTGCTGCCGTACAGCTACGTGATGATGCGCAACCCCGAGTACGCCGCCGACTTCGAGGCGCTCATGACGGTCTGCGAGGAGCGTGGCGTGGCGGTGCAGACGATCAAGGCGATCACCCGCCGTCCGTGGGGCCCGCGGCCGCAGGATCGCGCGACGTGGTATCAGCCGCTCGAGGATCCGGATGCGATCCGCCTCTCGGTCCACTGGGTGCTGGGCCGGCCGGGCGTGTTCTTGAACACGGTCGGCGACGTGAACGTCCTGCCGCGCGTGCTGGAGGAGGCGTCGACCTTCCGCGAGCGCCCCAGCGACGCCGAGATGGAGCGCCTGGTCGAGGAGAAGGAGATGGAGCCGCTGTTCACCTGAGCGCCAGGCGCGGGTCGCGTTTCGGCGAACGCTCGGCGAACGCTAGGCGTTGAGCCGCACCTCGATCCGGCTGCCCTCCTCCTCGGGGGTGATCAGCAGCTGGGTCGGGATGCGGCGCTTGAGCTCCTCGACGTGACTGATCACGCCGACCATCCGCCCCTCGCTGGCGGGGAGCGCGCGCAGGATCGCGACGACGCGGTCCAGCGCGCGCTCGTCGAGGCTGCCGAACCCTTCGTCGACGAACAGCGCGCCGAGCTCGATCCCGCCGCTGGCGCGGCGGGCGCTCTCGCTGAGCCCGAGGGCGAGGGCGAGCGCGGCCAGGAACCCTTCGCCTCCGCTGAGCGTCTTCGCGGGACGGCGGGCGCCGCCGGCGTGATGGTCGGCCACTTCGAGCTCCAGCCCGCGGGAGCTGGCCTGGGTCTCGTCGTCGACGAGGTGCAGCGCGTAGCGGCCGCCGGTCATGCGGCGCAGGTGCTCGTTCCCGATCTGCAGCACGGACCCGAAGATCGTCTGCAGCACGTACGTCTCGAAGCCGATCTTGGCGCGACCGGTCAGTCGGCCGTCGGCCAGGTCGGCCAGCTTCCGGGCGGCGCCCAGGCGGGCCTCGAGCCGGTCGTACGCGGCCTGGGTGCGCGCCAGGTCGGCCAGCAGGCCGGCGAGGCCGCGGTGGCGGCGCTCGGCGTCGCGGAACGCCTCGTCCGCGGCGGTCCACGACGCGACCGCCGCGTCGCGCGCCTCGCGCAGCGCGTCCACGTCGGGGGCGACGGCGTCGCCGAGCTCCTCGTCCAATCCGGCGGCGCGGCTGCGGGCGTCGGCGAGCTCCTCGTCGTGCCGACGGACGGTCGCCTCGAGCCGGTCGAGCGCGGCCGGCTCGAGCTCGGCCTCGGCGAGTCGTCCCTCGTCGCCGAAGCCGTGTGCCCGCAAGCCCGACGTCAGCTCGGCGGCGGCCCGCTCGGCTTCGGTCGCGGCCGCGGCGAGGGCGGCTTCGCGCTCTTCGAGCCGTGCGCTCGCCGTGTCGGCCGTGGCCACGGCCGCGTCGCGCGCCTCCTTCGCGGCGTCCAGCTCGGCGCGCAAGCGCTCGTGCCGCTCGCGCGCCTCCGCGAGGGCCGCACGGAACGCGGCCGGCTCGCGAAGGGCGGCCGGTAGACGCGCCAGGACCGACTCGATCCGCTCGTCCAAGGTGGCGGCGGTGGACCTCGCGCCCTCCGCCCTCCTGTCGGTCTCGGCCCGATCGGCGGCACGTCGCGCGCCCGCGTCGCGCAGCCGGTCCAGCGCCAGGTCGATCTCCGCCAGGCGCTCGGCGGCACGCCGGGCGGCGACCCGGCGCCCGCGGACCTCCTCCAGCTCCGCCTCGGCGGTCGCCCGGTCGGGGCGCTCCGCGTCGCTCCATCCCTGCCGGGCCAGCAGCTCCGCTCGCCGCCGGGTGGCCTCGTCGATGCGGGAGCGCAGCTCGGCGAGCCGCTCCTGCACCTGGCCGTAGCGCTCCAGCGCCGCGCGCAGCACCCCCACGTCGCCGGGAGGATGGGGGCGGGGATGCTCGCTGGCGCCGCAGACGGGACACGGCTCGCCGGGCCGCAGCTCGTGCGCGACCAGCCCCGCGGCGCGCTCGCGGATCACGTCCAGCAGGCTCGACGCGGTCGCGGTGGCCAGCTCGTCGGGAGCGCGCTCGGCCTCGTCGCGTGCCGCGCCGTCCAGCGCGATACGGCGCTCCGCCTCGGCGATCTCGTTCAGCGTCCGGACCTGCTCGGCGATCTCGAGCTCCCGTTCCGCGAGCCCGTCCGCGTCGGCCACGCTCACGGCGACCTCCGCCCGCTCGGCGGTCAGGGCCGCGTTCGCCTCGGACGCCTGCTCGGCGTCCGCCGCGAGCGCCACCGATTTCGTCTGGAGCGCGTCGGCCTCCGCCCGGGCGGCGTCGCGCCGGTCACGCAGATCGTCCAGCTCGCGCACCGACGCCTCGAGCGCGCCGAGGGCCTGGCGGTCGTCCTCGGCGCGCGTCCGCTCGGGCTCGCGGTCCCGTTCGTGCGACCACGCCCGGTCCGCCGCGTCGCGGCGGTCCTCGGCGGCGGCCAGCGCGCCGTGCGCGTCGTCGCGCGCCAGCGCGGCGCGAGCGCG
>CAZHCI010000130.1:0-7727 GCA_964530905.1 uncultured bacterium | reverse complement strand
TTCGTGGCGAGGTGACCGAGCGGTTGAGGCCCCCCGCCAAACCGCCGAAGGACGAAGCGGCTACCGGACCGACCACGAGCGGGACCGACGACGTGGAGGCGGACGCGGACATCATCGCGGCCTGATCGCCTCCAGATGGCCTCCTGATCGCGGCCAGGGTACTCGTAGGGCAAACGACACCGGCAAACGGCGCCACGGGCTCGGTAGGATGCACGCACTTCTCCCCGAGATCGCGCGGGCCCGACGGGCCGCGTCGCGAAAGGAGTGCCGATGGCCGATCCCCTGAGCACGTCCCGCGCCCCCTCCCGGCCCGAGGGGCGCCGGGTTTCCGACTTTTCGATCGTCGTCGGAACCGCCAACGGAACCGGCTCGCAGACGGCGAACCTGACCTTGCTGCGCAGCATCTTCCAGATGGGGGTCCCGGTTCACGGCAAGAACGTGTTCCCGTCCAACATCCAGGGCCTGCCCACCTGGTTCCACATCCGGGCCAGCGCCGAGGGATGGATCGCGCGCCAAGCGCCCGAGATCGCGGTGGCGTACAACGCGGCGACGCTCCACGAGGACGTCGCGGCGCTGCCGCCCGGCGGCATGCTCGTCCTCAACGGCGATCTCAGGGGCGCGCCCGAGCGCGACGACGTGGTCACCTACCGCGTGCCCGTCAAGGAGCTGATGGAGGACGCCACGGCGAAGGGCAAGCTCAAGGACTACCTCGCCAACATGACCTACCTCGGGGTGGTGACGCAGCTGCTGGGTGTTCCGTTGGACGTCGTGCACGCGGCGCTCGAGAACCAGTTCGGAGGGCGCCAGAAGCTCGTCGACGCGAACTACCCGATCGTCGAGAAGGTGTGGCGATGGAGCGAGGCGACGCTTCAGAAGCGCGACCCGTTCACGATCGAGCCGATGGACGCGACCGACGAGCTGATCCTGATCACCGGCAACGACGCCGCCGGGCTCGGAAGCGTGTTCGGAGGCGCCTCGTTCGCCGCCTGGTACCCGATCACGCCGTCCACGAGCCTCGTCGACGCGCTCAAGAGTCACCTCGTCGACCTTCGGACCGACGAGGACGGAACGCCCGCCTGGACCGTGATCCAGGCCGAGGACGAGCTGGCCGCCATCGGCATGGTTCTCGGCGCGGGCTGGGCGGGAGCGCGCTCCGTGACGGCGACCAGCGGACCGGGCCTGAGTCTGATGGCCGAGTTCACCGGCCTCGGCTACTTCGCCGAGATTCCCGCCGTCGTGTGGGACGTGCAGCGCGTCGGCCCGTCCACCGGCCTTCCGACCCGAACCAGCCAAGGCGACGTGGGCTTCGCCTACACCCTCGGTCACGGCGACGCCAAGCATCCCGTGTTCCTTCCCGGCTCCGTCGAGGAGTGCTTCGAGTTCGGCTGGCGCGCGCTCGACGTCGCCGAGCAGGCGCAGACGCCGGTGTTCGTGTTGACCGATCTCGACCTGGGCATGAACACCTGGATGGCCCAGCGATTCGCGTACCCGGACGAGCCGATGCGACGTGGCAAGGTGCTGCGCGGCGATCAGATCCCGGACGACTTCGGTCGGTACCGGGACGTCGACGGCGACGGCATCGCGCCTCGGACGCTTCCCGGCGATCCGAATCCGCGCAGCGCCTGGTTCGCCCGCGGCACCGGCCACGACGACGCTGCCGTGTACTCCGAGCGTGCCGAGGACTGGCAGGCGAACACCCAGCGGTTGGCCCGCAAGTTCGGCACCATCCGAGGGCTGATGCCGGCGCCGATCGTCGATGTGGCTCCGAACGCGAGGGTCGGCGTGATCTGCATGGGATCGACCCAGTACGCGATCGAGGAGGCCCGTTCGCACCTGGCCCGAGCCGACCGGCAGGTGTCTCTGCTGCGGCTGCGGGGACTTCCGATCGGCGACGCCGTCCGTGAGTTCGTCGAGCGTCACGAGCGCACCGTCGTCGTCGAGATGAACCGGGACGGGCAGCTGTGCGACATCCTCCGGGCCGAGCTTCCCGACCTCGCCTCCTCCATCCATTCCGTCGCCTACCTCGACGGGTTGCCCTACACCGCCCAACAGATCGAAGCGTGGCTCGCTCCGCACCTCGCCGCTGCCGGCGAGCGCGTCGCCGAGGAGGTCCCATGACCGTTCCCGCCGCACGCCAGCCGAACGTCGTCGGCCTGACCAAGGCCGACTACGGCGGCAAGCCGTCGACCCTCTGCAAAGGGTGCGGCCACAACGCCGTCGCGAACCAGATCGTGCAGGTCGCGTACGAGCTCGGGCTCAGGCCGCACGAGGTCGTCAAGCTGTCCGGCATCGGCTGCTCCAGCAAGTCGCCGACGTACTTTCTGGGCATGTCGCACGGGTTCAATGCGCTTCACGGTCGCATGCCCTCGATCGCGACCGGCGCCCTGTCGGCGAACCACAAGCTACGCGGCGTGGGCGTGTCGGGCGACGGCGACACCGGCTCGATCGGCCTCGGACAGTTCAAGCACCTGCTCAGGCGCAACGTACGCATGGTGTACCTGGTCGAGAACAACGGCGTCTACGGCCTCACGAAGGGACAGTTCTCGCCGACCGCCGAAGACGGCCTGAAGCTCAAGTACGCCGGCACGAACCCGTTCCCGCCCGTCGAGATCTGCGCCGAGGCGCTCGTGTCCGGCTGCGGGTTCGTGGCGCGCGGCTTCGCGGGCGACGCCAAGCAGCTCCGCGAGCTGCTCAAGGCGGCGCTGTCGCACCGCGGCACCGCCGTGATCGACATCATCAGCCCGTGCGTCGCGTTCAACAACGAGGACGACAGCCGCAAGAGCTACGCCTACGGCCGGAGCAACGAGGTGCCGCTCGAGGACATCGGCTGGGTGCCGCCCCAGGACGACATCGTGATCGACGACCACGAGCCGGGCGAGACCCGCGTGATCGAGCTCCACGACGGCAGCCGCATGGCGCTGACGAAGGTCGAGGCCGGCTACGATCCCTCCGACCGAGGCGCCGCGCTCACGCGCCTCCAGCAGGCCGAGGCGCGTGGCGAGGTGCTCACCGGACTGCTCTACTTCGACGACGGACGACCCTCCCTGAACGAAGCGGTCGGCCTGACCCAGACGCCGCTCGTCGAGCTTGGCGAGGAGCAGCTCCGGCCGCCGCGAGAGGCCCTGGAGCGTGTCCTGGACAGGTACTGAAGCTGGACAGGACTGAAGCTGGACAGGACTGAAGCTGGACAGGACTGAAGCTGGACGGGACTGAGGCTGCACGCGACTCAGGCTGCACGGGACTCAGGCTGCACGGGACTCAGGCTGCACAGGACCGAGGCCGGTCGGCCCGCGCCGCTCGGAGGTCGCCGGTCGCCGCTCGGACGTCGCCGCTCCGAGAGCGTCGCTGGGGTCCGGTCAGGGCGCCGCTGCGCGGTCCTCGTCCGTCGCGCCCCGCCGCTCCGTCACGAGCTCGCGGAACCGGGCGCTGAACCCTGGCGCCACGTTCGCGACCACGGTGTCGCCAGGCTCGAGCGTCGTATCGCCGTGCGGGAACAACGTCCGGCCCTCGCGACGGATCGCGACGACGATGCTCTCCTGCGGCAGGCGCGCCTCTCGCAAGCTCTTCCCGGCGAGCCTGGCGCTGCGGGGAACCCGGACCTCCACGATCTCCTGCCCCGTCAGGTCGCGCAGCCGAAGGCGCTCGTGCAGCTCCTCCTGCGAGCGCTCGCGCGTGACCGCCATGTAGTACGCCCGCGCGAGGTCCGTCTGTCGCACGAACCCGACCGGCCGGTCGGAACGGTCGGGATCCACGACCGGCATCCGGCCGATGCCCAGCCGCCCCATCCGCTCCAGCACGTGACTGGCCGCCTCGTCCGGCGTCGCGCAGTACACGTGCTCGCGACAGATGTCCCGGAGCGGCGTCGTCGGCGGCGCGCCCTCGCGCCGCGCCCGCTCCAGATCGGTCAGCGTCACGATCCCGATCATGCGCTCCGGCTCGCTGCGCGGCACCACCACGAAGCCGTGGTGGTGCGAGGCCAGCAGGCCGTCCGCCAGGTCCCGAATCGTCTCCTCGGCGAACACGCGCGGGACCTCTCGCTCCATCACCTCCGCGACGCGCACGGTCTGCAGAAGATCGATCTCGCGCATGCGCAACAGGCTCAGGCCACGCCGCGAGAGCATCAGCTGGTAGAACGACTCGGGATGCAGAAGGTCCGCGCCCAGGTTCGCGATCACCGCCGCCAAGAGCAGCGGGAGGATCAGCTCGTAGCTGCCGGACACCTCGAAGATCATCACGATCGAGCTCATCGGCGCCCTGGTGACGCCGGTGAACACGGCCGCCATTCCCACCAGCGCGTACGGGCCAGGGCGGATCGCCAGCTGCGGGAAGAGCGCCTGACCGGCCTCGCCGACCAGCGCGCCGAACGCGGCGCCGATCATCAACACCGGCGCGAAGATGCCCCCCGATCCCCACGAGCCGATCGACGCGCCCGTCGCGAGCAGTTTCCCCACCAGCAGGGCGATCAGCAGCAACGGCGCGCGCATCTCCTCGTTCAGGATCTGTCCGGTGGTGTCGTAGCCGCGACCCAGCACCTCGGGCAGCAGCAGCGCCAGGCTGCCGACGGCGGCGCCCCCCATCGCCGGACGGAGCCACGACGGCACCTTCCAGCGGTTCAACAGGTCCTCGCTGCCGACCATCACGCGGATGAACGCGACCGCCACGAACGACGCCAGCACGCCCATCGCCAGGAACAGCGGCAGCTCCAGATGCGACCCCATCCGGTAGTCCGGCGGGATCGCGAACGCAGGCGCGTCGCCGAGCAGGATCCGCGACACCGCGGTGGCCGACACCGAGCCGATCACCACCGACGCGAAGTAGCGCCCCTGGAACTGGCCCAGCACGACCTCCAGCGCGAACAGCACGCCCGCGATCGGCGCATTGAACGTCGCGGCGATCCCGCCCGCCGCCGCGACGGCGGCCAGGTTCCTTCGGCGCTCGTCGTTCAGCCGCCACCAGCTCGACAGCAACGATGCCAGCGAACCGCCCATCTGCACGACCGGACCCTCCGTGCCCAACGACGCGCCGCTGCCGATCGACAGGGCCGTCGCCAACGGGCGCCAAAACAGCAGTCCGCGCGAGACCCGTCCCCCCAGGTTCGAAACGGCCACCATCATGTGGGGGATGCCCGATCCGCGCGCGTCCGGCGCGAAGCGGAGCACGATCGGGGCGACCAGAAGCCCTCCGAGCGCCGGGGTGGCGACCGTCACCACCGCCGCGGGAAGCCAGCCGATCGTGTCGCGCAGCGTGCCGACCAGCGTCCCGGTGCCGCCGACCAGCGCGTCGAACGCCACGGCCGCCAACCCGGCGAGGCTGCCCACCACGATCGCGCTGCCCACCAGCGACAACGTCTCGGACGACCTCCCCCCGGCGAAGGTCGCGAAACGGCGACGCCAACGAAGCGCGAACCGCTTCGCGAGCCGAGCCGCCCGGCGTCGTCGCACGGCGGGCTCAGCCCTCCTGAACCCGCCGCAGCAGAGCGATCCAGTTCCGGTGCGTCACCTTCGCCAGGAGCGGCTCGTCCCAGCCGTGCTGGCGCAGGGCTGCGATCAGCCGCGGAAGGCCCGCAGCGTCGCCGATCTCGCTCGGCAGCGTCGCGCCGTCGAAGTCCGAGCCGAGACCGACCCGATCCTCGCCCAGTCGCTCGACCAGCGCGTCGAGGTGGCGCACCAACGTGATCAGCGGCGTATCGGTGTCGTCCCGGCCGTCCGCGCGCAGGAAGCCGCACGCGTAGTTCAGCCCCACCAGCCCGTCGCGCTCGGCCAGAGCGTCCAGCTGAGCGTCGGTCAGGTTGCGCGGGCTGGCCGAGAGCGCGTGGACGTTCGAGTGGCTGGCGACGACCGGCCGTTCGCTCCGGCGCAGGAGCTCCCAGAACCCCGCCTCGTTCAGGTGCGAAACGTCCAGCACGATCCGCAGCCGGTCGCACGCCTCGACCAGGTCGCGACCGTCCGCGGTCAGCCCCGGGCCGATGTCCGGCGAGCCGGGAAACGCGAACGGAACGCCGGTGGCGAACGCGTTCGGCCGGCTCCACACCGGACCCAGCGAGCGCAGCCCGAGCGCGTGCAGGACGTCGAGAACGTCGAGGCTCACGATCGCCTCCGCGCCTTCCAGGTGCGGCACCGCCGCCAGGACGCCGTCCGCCAGCGCCCCTTCGACGTCGTCGGCCGTGGCGCAGATGCGGAGGTGGCCGGCCGCCTGCAGGCGACGGAGCAGGGCGACCATGCGCAGCGTCGTCCGGAGCGCATGATCGGCGTCGATCGGTCCGAACGGAGCGACGTCCGCCGTCTTCGGGTTCCGAGCGCCGCTCATGCCGTCACGGTCGGGAGAGAACATGGCGAACAGCCCGCCGGCCAGGCCGCCCTCGCGAGCGCGCACGACGTCGACGTGGCCGTCGCCCTGGCGCTGTCCGAAGTCGCGCTCGGGATGCTCGAGAAGGACGAGGAGCGTATCGTTGTGCCCGTCGAAGACCGGATGCATGGCGCAGGCTACCGCGGGACGCTTCGGCTCAGGCCAGCTGCAGCGCCGCTCCGGAGCGCGGAGCGACGACCCCGATCGGGGCGGCGCGCGGGAAGTCGACGCGGATCGCGTCCAGAACCGCGTCCGCCCGGTCGGCCGCGACGGCCAGCAGCAGGCCTCCCGAGGTCTGCGGATCGACCAGGCTCCACCAGGCCGTCGTGCTCAGCGCGTCGCGGCCCGCCACCCGGCGTTCGACGTAGACGGTGTTCGTGCGGTGCGCCTTGGTCAGGATGCCGCGTTCCAGCGTGGCTTCCGCGCCGGCGAGCAGCGGGACGGCGCCCGCCTCGATGCGCAGCGTGACGTTCGAGCCGTCGGCGATGTGGAGGCCGTGGCCCAGCACGCCGAAGCCGGTGACGTCCGTCGCGGCGTGCACGGCGCTGCGCAGCTCGCCGGGCAGGCGGAGCCGGTTCACCGTCTTCATCGAGGCCAGCGCCTCGTCCAGCTCGGCGTAGGCCACCTCGTCGTTCTTCAGGCCCCCCGTCAGGGTGCCCGTTCCCACCGCCTTGGTCAGGATCAGTACGTCGCCCGGTCGGGCTCCGCGGTTGCTCCACAGCCCGTCCGGGTGCACCACGCCGGTGACCGAGAACCCCAGCTTCAGGGTGTCGTCGTCGATCGAGTGACCGCCGACCAGCTTGGCGCCCGCACCGTTCAGGGTGCGCGTCGCCCCCTGCATCAGGCCGGTGAGCACCTCGCCGGGCAGCACGTCGATCGGGTACGCCAGGATCGTCAGCGCCGTCAGCGGCTCGGCGCCCATGGCGAACACGTCGCTGACGGCGTTGGCCGCGGCGATCGCTCCGAAGTCGTCCGGATCGTCCACGATCGGCGTGAAGAAGTCCAGCGTCTGCACGATCGCCTGCTCGTCGTTCAGGCGCCAGGCGGCGGCGTCGTCCAGGAAGTCCGTTCCCACGAGCAGGTCGGGGTGATCCTGCCGCGGCAGCCCGCGAAGCAGATCGGTCAGCGTTCCCGCCGCGATCTTGGCGGCGCAGCCGCCCTTCGTGACGGTCTTCGTCAGGCGGGGGATGGAGCGGTCTCGTTCCGTAGCCATGTCAGCAGCTCCTCTCGCCCCCCGCGCGCCAGCACCGTTCGTCCGTCGGTCGGCGTGGCCTTGCGGTAGAGCGGGTCGTAGTAGTCGAGAAGAAGGGGCTCGATCACCGGACGGAACGCTTGGGCGTCGTGCCAGGCGTCCTGGTCCAGGGCGTCGTGCAGCGCCGCGA
>CAZHCI010000129.1:4328-7774 GCA_964530905.1 uncultured bacterium | reverse complement strand
GCGCACGCGGCGAGGAACGCGCTCGTCTGGCGAGGCAGGTCGTGCGCGTGTCCGGTCGCCTCGCGAAGGTGCAGGCGCCCTGGAGGCGCGTCGCGGTCGTCGCCGGCGTGCAGCCACGCCTCGACGAGCGGATCCGGATCGGCGTCCATCGAGCCGACCCAGTGCGCGCGGTACGAGCCCTCGTCCCCGACGATCGCGAGCGTCACGCGATGGCCCCACGCCGCGACCGAGCGCGTCACCGACGCTTGACCGTGATCGGTCCACAGCCTCACGTCCAGGTTCTCCCAGTCGCCCTCGCGCCCGGCGCGGCTCGTCGCGAACGCCTGCAACGCGCGCGGCTCGCCCAGCAGCCAGCGGGCCAGGTCGAGGTAGTGGATCGGCTCCTCCAGGATCGAGCTGCCCAGCTTCTCCGGATCGGCCTTCCAGCCACCGGATCCGGACCGGTACGGCCGTCGCCACAGGTCCAGCGCCACATGGCGAGGCGTCCCCAGCACGCCGTCGTCCAGAAGCTGCTTCGCGCGCTCGGCCCAGGCGAAGGCCCGCATCTCGTGGCCGAGCGCCAGCACCCGGTCCGCCTCCTCGGCCTCCCGCAGCAGCCGCTCCGCCCCTTTCACGTCCAGCGCCATCGGCTTCTCCAGGAGCACGTGCCGTCCGGCGCGCAGCGCGGCCGAAGCGTGCTCGACGTGCAGGTGGTTCGGACTCGCGATGATCACGGCCTCCGGCCCGCCGTCCAGGAACCGCTCCAGCGACCGGAACGCAGGCACGCCCCAGTCGCGGCGTACCCGCTCGGCACTGCTCTCCGTCGCGACCAGAACCCGGTCCAGCGGAACGCCCACGGTCGCCAGCGCATCACGGTGCAGCGTGGCCCACCGCCCCGCGCCGATCAGGCCGACGCGAACGTCCGCCTCGACCCCCGACGCGGCCCGCCCGACGTCGCTCACGTCGGCAGCGCCTCGACCGGCAGGCGGCTCGGCTCGACCGGCCGCGCCTCCCGCACCGCGGCCAGCACCGCCAGCGAGGCGCGCAACGCCCGCGTTCCAGCGTTCACGTCCGCCAGTCCCTGCGGACCGTCGCCGTCGAGCTCGCGCGCGAACGCGCGGATCTGCTCGGCCCAGGCGTCGACGCCGTCTCGCTGGTAGACCCGGGGCTCGGCGCCACGCACCAGCTGCACCGTCGTGCCGTCCGTATCGATCAGGCCGTCCGGGCCTACGTACGTATGGCGCTCGACGGCCGGGATGCCCGACGGCAGGCCCCACGAAAGCTGGATCTGGCCCGACCCCGCCTCCCCGTAGTCGAGCGACACCTGCACGGTGTCGAGGGCGACGTGCTCGATGCCGGCCAGCTCCGGCTTGCCCGCACCGAAGGTGTGCCCACGAGCCGAGATCCGCACGGGAGGCACGCCGAACACGCGCTCCCAGCGATCGAACAGGTGGCACGCCATGTCGATCACCGGCCCGCCGTTCGCGCGGGCGTCGTGCATCAACAGCTTCGGACGCACCCCGGCGGCCAGCGTGGCCTGCGCCATGACCGGCCCACCCAGCTCGGCGACGTCCGACTCGACCCGCCGCCAGACCGGGTCGAACCGGCGCATGAACCCGATCCGAAGGTGCCGGCCCGAGCTACGCTCCGCCGCCGCCATGGCGTCCGCGTCCGCCAGCGTGAGCGCGACCGGCTTCTCGCACAGCACGTCCCGGCCCGCCTCGAGCGCCGCGATCGACACCGGCGCGTGCAGGTACGTCGGCGTGCACACCGAGACCACCTCCACGCCCGGCCGGGCGACCGCCTCGAGCGGGTCCAGCGCGACCTGCGCGCCGTACGCCGCGGCGAGCTCGGCCGTGCGCGCCTCGTCCGGATCGCACACCACCACGATGCTCGCGCCCGTCGCCGCCCAATGCCGCGCGTGCCTGGCGCCCATGTCGCCCGCGCCGATCACGGCGACGCCCCGCCGCTCCGGACTCACGACGCCTCGGTGTCGGTGTCGGTGTCGGTGTAGGTGTAGGTGTCGGGCGACGGGTAGCGACGCGCCCACTCGGGACCCGCCCCCTCGAGTCGTGGCGTCCCCGCGAAGCGACGGTGCTCCGTCCAGGGGCGCGCCTCCTGGACGCGCGCACCGAGCCGGCGCATCAACGGCAGCGAGCGGGTGCGGAGCGCCACGGCGACCGCGTCCCGATCGGGCCACGCCTCGAGCGCGGACAGCCACAGCGCGCGCCCGGCGAGGAAGCCGCTGGCGCCTGCAGCGACGGCGAGCTGCACGCCGAACTCGAACGCGCGCGGGCCCACCCCGGCCGAGAGCAGCACCCACGGCACCGGCGACGCGTCGTCCAGCCGGCGCAGGAGCGCCTCGGCCTCGGCCTGGTCCAGCACCGGCTCGCGCGACACGCCGTCCAGCGCGCCGGCAGCGACCTCGCGAACCCGGTGCGGATCGAACGGAAGCTCCAGCTTGAACAGGTCGACCCCGAACGCGGGATCCGCGAAGTGGCGTAGCGAGCCCAGCACGCGCTCCGCCTTCGCACGGATCCAGCCCGGATCGCTGGGGTCCTCGCCCGGCAGCGGGTAGTCGAGAAGCTCCAGCACGAACGGAAGATCGAAGCGACGACAGGCGTCCGCCGCCTCGCGAACGAAGGCGTCCTGGTGACGGCGGGTCGCGTCCGACACGTCGGGGCGGTCCCAGGCGAGCACCTTGATCGCGTCCGCGCCCGAGCGCCGCGCCTTCGCGACGGACCAGCCCTCGATCGCGATCGAGCGCCGCTCGCCGTCCACCTCGCGAAACGCGTACCCCTCGAGCGTGGACAGCATCGCGACGTCGCCGGGAAGGTCGAGCAGCGCGTGCGGCTGCGCCCAGACGGGATCGAGAAGCACCGCGCCGGCGTGCGGCCCGAGCTCCCGGATCAGCAGCGCCTTCGCGTCCGCGACCTCGTCCCAGGAGAGGTCGTCCTCGGAGACCCCCAACGCGGCGGCCAGCGCACGGAACAGCGGCGGGCGCTGGTCGACGGCGACCATGCGGAAACGGCCGTCACGGTCGGCGAGGCGCGCCATGCCACGCAGCTTGCCGGCGCTCGTCGGAATCGGTTCGGTCACGATGGAATCCCTTCGTCCGTTCGGGCGGCTCGTCGCCGCCTCAGGACCATCTGAGCTCGCTCATCTCGCGCGCCGTACGGCGCTCCAGCAGGCGCGCGACCTCGTCGCCCGCGGGAATCGCGGCGCGTCCCGGCGCGCCGCACGACAGCGCGGCGGCGACCGACGCGTGCCGCGCGCAGGTGTCGGCGTCCGCTCCGGACGCCAGCGCGGCCGCCCACACGCCGTGGAACACGTCGCCGGCGCCGGTCGTGTCACGGACCTCGACCGGCAGCGCCGGCAGGTGGCGGAGTCCGTCGCCGGCGTCGTACACCACCCCCTCGTCGCCCAGCGTGACGGCGACCGTCTGGTCGTCGCGCCACCGCAGGGCG
>CAZHCI010000129.1:2198-4228 GCA_964530905.1 uncultured bacterium | reverse complement strand
GCCCAGCATCTCCTCCGCCGCCTCGCGGGCGGCGATCACGACGCTGGCGTCCTCCGTCGCGTCGACGTCCCGCAGGTTGCCGAGGTCCACGACCGACGGGACGTTCGCCTCGCGAGCAGCGCGCAGCACCGCGCGCGCCAGCCGGGGATGACGCAGATCGGTGAGGACGGCGCCTGCGGACGCGACCTGCTCGACCGGCCAGGCGCCGGGATCGTCGTCGAGGCCCTCGCCCCGGTAGGGGAAGATCCAGCGCTCGCCGTCGGGACCGACCAGCACGGCGCTCACGAAGCTGCGCGCGCCGACCGGAACGCGCACGCCGGTCACGTCCACGCCTTCGGCCGTCAGCTCGCTCAGGAGCGACCGGCCGGCGTCGTCGTCGCCGTGGATCGCCCACAGGCGCGACGCGACGCCGTAGCGCGCCGCGGCGACGGCCGCGGTCGCCGCGGGTCCGCCACCGTGCCGGTGGTGCGCGCTGGCGTGGGTGCGCGAGCCCTGCGGCGGGAAGCTGTCGACGTGCCAGACGAGGTCCAGGCAGCTGAGGCCGACGCTGAGCAGGACCGGACGCTTCCGGCTCACCGCTCCACCTCGCTCGGAGCGCGCGGGGCGGCTCCGCCTCCGAGGGCGTCAGCGAACGGCCGGTCGCGCATCGAAAGCAGCTCGGTCCCCGCCCAGCCGCACAGCTCCGCCAAGGCGGTGCGGTGATCGCCGTGCGCCAGCGCCAGGTGGTGCGGCACGCGCTGCTCGAGCAGCTCGGCGACGAACCGGCGGGCCGGCACCGGCGTGGCGCCCCACGCCGGCTGCGCCCACCAGCCCCGGACGCCGTCGAACCCGTCCCGGGCGGCGCCCCTGAACGTGCCGCTCGCGACCAGCGCGCAACGGCCGCCGCGCAAGAGCCGGAACGCGCTGGCGGGGCCGGGGGCCAGCGTCTGGTCCCGGACCGGGCCGACGCCGTCGCGGTTGAAGTGCGTCGTCAGCCGCGGCCGGGGTCCCGCGGGATCGGCCCAGGCGGCGGGCGCGTTGCCGCAGTGCCAGAGCAGCAGCGCGTCGGCCGCCTCGTCCAGATCGGAGAGGTCCATCAGGACCGCCGGACCGCCGGACACGGCCTGCAACGCGAGCATCGAGAGCGCGCCCATCAGGTCGCCCTCGCACGCGGTCGGCGTGCCTCGGCCGGCCACGGCGCCCATCGCCGCGCACGCCATGGCGTCGCAGGCGTCGGGCAGCTCGGGCCAGCAGCGGACCGCCAGGGCGTCCGCGCCGACGTCGCGCGCCATCGCCTCGAGCGCCAGCTCGATGCGCGCGCTCCGCAGCAGGGTGGCGTCGTCCACCTCGACGTCGTGACCGACCCGGGACGCCGTGGCCCGCTGGGCCGCGTCGTCGTCGGGCACGTCCTCGATCGTGCGGAACAGGTCGTCCAGGCCCCGCTCCTCGACGCGCACGCCGGCGACCGCGCTGGGCAGCTCTTCGAGCGCGTAGAAGCCGGGCGCGGTTCCGCCGATCCGCAGGACCGTCGCCTCGCGCATCGTCCGCAGCGCCCGCAGGGCGGCGACGGTCGCGGCGAACGGCGCCAGGAAGCGGTCCTCGTCCACCTCGCCGTGCAGCCACTTGACCGGCGCGTCGCCGTGGCCCAGCTGCGGCGTGCCCAGCATCGAGAGGGTCATCTGCAGGCCGCACAGGGCGTTGAGCGGCAGCGGTCCGGTCGCGATGTCGCCTTCGGGCAGCGCCCAGACCGCCAGCCGGGGCGCGGCGTCCACCAGCGGCGCGATCAGGTCGCCGGTCGCGAAGGTGACGTGCTGAAGCAGCACGAGGTCGGGCGGATCGTCCCGCAGCGCGGCGGCGACGGCGTGCGCCTCCTCCGCGCTGGTGACGGTGGAGGGCGGCAGCGGCACGTCGCCGCGCGGATGGCGCGCGGCCCCGCCGGCGGGCGTGAGCAGCTCGAAGCCGAGACGCTCGGCGGCGGCGGCGAGGCCGTCGCGCGAGCGCCGAACGGCCGAAGGGGCGTCGCCCTTGAAGGCCGGGCGCGCCAGGGCGAC
>CAZHCI010000129.1:0-2098 GCA_964530905.1 uncultured bacterium | reverse complement strand
TCGTCCTCGCTCAGGCGGAGGGCCGCCGCCCCGAGGTTGTCGTCCAGCTGCTCGGGCGTGCGGACGCCCATCAGGACCGTCGAGACGGTGGGGCGTCCCAGCAGCCACGCCAGCGCCACCTGGCTGGGCGTGGCGCCGTGCGCCTCGGCGATCTCGCGCACGATCTCCAGCGTGCGCCAGTTGCGCTCGCGGTCGCGGCGCGCCCACGCCTCCTCGGCGTGGTCGGGCGTGCCGCCGATCCGGCCGGTCTCGGTGTCCGGCGTCTCGTCGCGCCGGTACTTGCCCGTCAGGAACCCTCCACCCAGCGGGCCCCACGGCACCATCCCGATGCCCTCTTCCCAACACAGGCTGTCGAACTCGGGATCGACGTCGCGCTCGACCAGGCTCATCTGGTACTGCGCGGCGACGAACGGCGCGAGGCTGCGCTCGCGTTGCAGCGTGCGCGCCTTGGCGACCTGCCAGCCGCGGAAGTTCGACACCCCCAGGTAGCGCGCCATGCCGCGCCGGACCACCTCGTCCAGCACGTCCAGCGTCTCCTCGAGCGGGGTCCACGGGTCCCAGCAGTGGGCGTACAGCACGTCGACGTGGTCGGTGTCGAGACGCTTCAGGCTGGCCTCGACCGCGCGCAGCACGTGCTGCCGCGACAGTCCTTCGTCGTTCGGGCCGTCGCCGGTCCGGAAGCGGACCTTGGTCGCCAGGGTCACCTCGTCGCGACGATCGCGGATCGCCGCGCCGACGATCTCCTCGCTGCGCCCGCCGGCGTACACGTTCGCCGTGTCGATGTGGGTCCCGCCGGCCGCCAAGAACGTGTCGATCATGCGCCGGGCCACGTCGGGCGGGGTGCCCCGGGTCTTCTCCTCCCCGAACACCATCGTTCCGAGCGCCAATGCGCTGACGCGCAACCCGCTCTCGCCGAGTCGCCGATGCTCCATCTCGTACCTCCGTTCCGTGTCTCCGACGCTAGCACGCGCCGCCGGCCGTTCCCCACGTTGACGCCGCCGCCGCGCCCGTCCATACTGCGGCCCGAGGTTCCGTTTGAGCGACGACGAGTACGGCGACGAGTACGGAGACGAGCGTTTCCGCGGCAAGCCGAAGCGCGGCCCGCGGGGTCGCGCCCGCATGGACACCCTTCGCGACCAGTCCGGCCCCGACGCCGGGCTCGCGAAGCTGCGCGAGCGCGGGCTGGTGCACGAGATCGTGAGCGAGCTCAAGAGCGGCAAGGAGGCCGACGTCGTGCTGGCGCGCGGCGAGGCCGGCCTGATCGTGCTCAAGATCCACCGCGATCCGAGCGCCGGCGGCTTCCGGCCCGACGCGGTGTACCTCGAGGGGCGGCGGATGCCGCGCGGTCGCCTGCGCAAGGTGCTGGACCGGGGCGCGCGGGCGGGCCTGTCCGCGGACCTGGCGCTGTGGGTGCTGCACGAGACGAAGACGCTCTGGGAGCTGCATCGTGCGGGCGTTCCGGTTCCGCGGCCGCTGCTGGGGCCGGGCGCGCACGAGATCCTGGACGCGGGCCGGATCGTGCCGATGGAGTTCATCGGCGATCCGGGCGGCACGCCCGCCCCGCGCCTGGCCGACAGCCAGCCGACCCCGGAGGAGGCCCAGAGCGCCTGGCGCCAGGCCAAGGACGCCGCGGCCGCGATGCTTCGCGCCGGCGTCGTGCACGGCGACCTGAGCGCCTGGAACCTGCTGTGGCACGACGGCCGGATCGTCGTGATCGACGTGCCTCAAGCGGTGACGGTCGAGGAGTCTCCGCACGCCGCGCAGCTGTTCACGCGCGACGTCCGCTCGCTGGTGGACAGCGTCCGCCCGATGGGCATCGACGAGGACGCGGACGAGGTCGAGGCGGAGCTGCGCGTGCGGGCGGGCCTGCCGCCGCGCGGTCCGTTCCCGGCCTGAGCCTCCCGGCTCAGGCGCGCCGCGTCGAGCGCCACAACGCCGCGACGACCAGCCACAGCAGCCCGACGGTGCCCGCCATCAGCGTCGGGATCCAGTCGGGCCCGCCGCGCTCGACGACCCAGCCGATCGCGCCCGAGGTCGCGACCGGTCCGAGCGTGGCGGCGGCCAGCACCGCCGACGCGATCGTCTCGCCGCGGCGCGG
>CAZHCI010000128.1:0-7880 GCA_964530905.1 uncultured bacterium | reverse complement strand
CGGGACGCTTGGAGACCGGCTACGCGCTGATCCACGACCTGCTGGCGATCCACCGGAACGAGGTCCAGCGGCGCGAGGTCCGGCCATGAGGCCGATGTGGATCGACGGACGGCCCGAGACCCGCGACGACGCGATCGAAATCGTCGATCCCGGCCGCGGCGACGTGGTCGACAGCGTACCCCGGGCCGGCCCCGAGGACATGGACCGCGCCGTCGCGGTGGCGTACGAGGCCAGCCGGCGTCCGCCGCCGCCCGCCCACGAGCGGGCCCGCTGGCTTCACGCCGCCGCCGACCGGATCGACGACGACGCCGAGCGTCTCGCGACGCTGATCGCTCGCGAAGGGATCAAGACGATCCGCGAGGCGCGCAAGGAGGCGGCCCGGACCGCCGAGACGATCCGCCTCTCCGCCGAAGAGGCGCGCCGCCTGGCGGGCCGGACCGTGCCGTTCGATCAGTCCCCCTCGGGCGAGGGTCGCTTCGGCTGGTGGACCCCGGCGCCGGTCGGCGTGGTGGGCTGCATCACGCCGTTCAACGACCCGCTGAACCTGGTCGCGCACAAGGTGGGGCCGGGGATCGCGGCGGGCAACGCCGTGGTCGTCAAGCCCGACTCGAAGACGCCGCTCTCGGCGCTGGCGCTGGCCGAGATCCTGCTGGACGCCGGCGTTCCGGGGAGCCGGCTGCAGGTCGTCACGGGGGACGGCTCGGTCGTGGGCGACGCGCTGGTCCGCGACCGGCGCGTCCGCATGATCAGCTTCACCGGCGGACGCGCGACCGGCGAGCGGATCGCCGCCGCCGCCGGGCTCAAGAAGCTGTCGATGGAGCTCGGCAGCAACTCGCCCTCGCTGGTGCTCGAGGACGCCGACCTCGACCTGGCCGTGCGGGCCACCCTGTCGGGCGCGTTCTGGGCCGCCGGGCAGAACTGCCTGCACGTGCAGCGGATCTTCGTGCACCGCGAGCTGGCGGCCGCGTTCACCGACGCGTTCGTCACGCGTGCCGCCGCCCTCCGGGTGGGCGACAAGCTGGACGACGCGACCGACATGGGGCCCCTCGTCGACGAGGCAGCCGCCTCCCGGGTCGTGGCGACCGTCGCCGCGGCCCGGGAGGCGGGCGGCCGACTGTTGCTGGGCGGCGGCCGCGACGGCACCTTCGTGCGCCCCACCGTGATGACCGGCGTGCCGGCGGACACCGAGCTGGCGCGCGAGGAGATCTACGGCCCCGTCACCGTGATCGAGGAGATCGGCAGCGACGACGAGGCGATCCGGCGCGCCAACGAGGTGGACTACGGGCTGCAGGCCGGCGTGTTCTCGGCCGGCATCGACCGCGCGCTCCGGGTCGCCGCGGCGCTCGAGTACGGCGGCGTGATGATCAACGACAGCAGCGACGTGCGCATCGACGGCATGCCGTTCGGCGGCTTCAAGGGCTCCGGCCTGGGGCGCGAGGGGGTTCCGTTCACGGTGCGCGAGATGACCGAGCCGAAGCTCGTCTGCGTCACGCAGGCGGGCACCTCGTGACGCCCGCCCGGCGCGGTCCGCCGGCGCGACCGTCGCACGGCGTGCGACGGACAGGAAAGGAGCCAGCGTGGGACTCGATCTTCTTCCGGTCCTGATCCGGGGTGCGGGCATCACGATCCAGCTCACGCTGGTGTCCGCGGCCCTGGCCCTCGGCATGGCGCTGGTGGCCGGCCTGGCCCGGCTGTCGCCGGTCTGGCCGCTCAGGTTCGTGGCCGGTCTGTACGTCGAGGTGTTCCGCGGCACGTCGGTGCTGGTGCAGCTGTTCTGGTTCTACTTCGCGCTGCCGCTGTTCGGGATCCGTCTGGACGCGTTCACGGCCGGCGTGCTGGCGCTGGGGCTGAACGTCGGGGCGTACGGCGCCGAAGTGGTGCGAGGCGCGATCCTCTCCGTTCCGAAAGGACAGACCGAGGCGGCGATCGCGCTCAACTTCACGCCCTGGCAGCGGATGCGGCGCGTCGTCCTGCCGCAGGCGTTCGTGCTGATGCTGCCGCCGTTCGGGAACCAGCTGATCGAGCTGCTCAAGGCGACCGCGCTGGTGTCGCTGATCACCATCCCGGAGATGACGTTCCAGGGGCTGACGCTCCGGCAGACGACGGGGCGAACGAACGAGATCTTCCTGTGGCTGCTGGTGCTGTACTTCGCCGTCGCCTACCCCCTGACGCTGGGCGTCCGCTGGATCGAGCGCCGCGTCGGCGCCTATACGAGGGCCTGACGTGGGTCTCCGGTTCGAATGGGACTGGGCGTTCGCCTGGGAGATCCTGCCGAGGCTGCTCGAGGGCGCCTGGATCACCTTGCAGGCCACCGTCGTCGGGTTCGCGCTGGCGCTCGTGATCGGTCTGGCGCTGGCGCTCGGGCGACGCGGACCGCGACTCCTGTCGTTCCCCACCACCGCGTTCATCGAGTTCGTACGCAGCACGCCGCTGCTGGTGCAGCTGTACGTGCTGTACTTCATCCTCCCGAACTTCGGCATCTCCATGTCGGCGTTCCTCACCGGGGTGATCGGGCTGGGGCTCCACTACGGCACCTACCTGTCCGAGGTCTACCGCGCGGGCATCGAGAACGTGCCACGGGGCCAGTGGGAGGCCGCGGTCGCGCTGAACTTCGACACCCGCACGACCTGGACGAACATCGTCCTGCCGCAGGCGCTCCCGCCGATGCTGCCCGCGTTCGGGAACTACTTCATCGTGATGTTCAAGGAGACGCCGCTGCTCTCCGCGATCACGGTCGTCGAGCTGCTGCAGACCGCGAAGATCATCGGATCGCGTACCTTCAGCTACGTCGAGCCGTACACGCTGGTCGGCATCATCTTCCTGATGCTCAGCTACCCGGCCGCCCTGGTCGTGAACCGATTGGAGGCCCGCTTTGCCCGCTACCGCTCATGATTCCGCCGGCTCGTCCGACGGCGCGCCGGACGGGCCGCGTTCGTCCGGCCAGCCGATCGTGCGGTTCGACAAGGTCCGCAAGAGCTTCGGGACGCTCACCGTCCTGGACGACCTCGACTTCGAGGTCGGCTTCAACGAGAAGATCGCGATCATCGGTCCCAGCGGCTCGGGCAAGACCACGATCCTGCGGGTGCTGATGACCCTGGTCGAGCCCGAGTCGGGGGTCGTCTGGGTCGACGGCCGGCCGCTGTGGCACAAGCAGGTGAACGGCGAGCTGGTCCGGGCCGATCAGCGGCACCTGCACGAGGTGCGCAAGGACATCGGCATGGTGTTCCAGCACTTCAACCTGTTCCCGCACATGAGCGTCATGCGGAACGTCACCGAAGCCCCCATCCACGTGCTGGGCAAGAGCAAGGCGCAGGCCCGCGAGGAGGCGTCTGCGCTCCTGGTCAAGGTGGGGCTCGAGGACAAGGCGGACCAGTACCCCAGCCAGCTGTCGGGCGGTCAGAAGCAGCGCGTGGCGATCGCGCGGGCGCTGGCGATGCAGCCGAAGGTGATGCTGTTCGACGAGGTCACCAGCGCGCTGGACCCGGAGCTGGTCGGCGAGGTGCTCTCGATCCTGCGGGACCTCGCGCGCGAGACCGACATGGCCATGCTGATCGTCACGCACGAGATGGGCTTCGCCCGCGACGTCGCCGACCGCGTCGTGTTCTTCGATCGCGGCCGGGTCGCCGAGCAGGGCGACCCGGTGAAGATCTTCAGCGCGCCGGAGAACCCCCGCACGCAGTCGTTCCTCAAGGCCGTGCTGGAGCACTAGTGGCGTCCGGCGACCGTTCCACGCCGCACGGCTCGGCTGCGCACGGCTCGGCTGCGCACGGCTCGGCTTCGCACGGTTCCGACGCCGTCCGGCCCGCGCCGACGCCGCGCGACGTCTGGATCGCACGCGCCCGCCTGCGCGGGCGGACGCACGCCACGCGGCTGCGACGTGCGCCGGAGCTCGACCCCGACGCCGGCACGGACGGTGACGCGGACGGTGGCGCGGACGGTGGCGGCCGGGTGTGGATCGCCGACGAGACCGTCCAGCCGACCGGATCGTTCAAGCTCCGCGGCGCGACGAACGCCGTGCTGGCCCGGCTCGACGAGGCACGAACCCGCGGGGTCGTCGCCGTGTCGACCGGCAACCACGGCCGCGCGGTCGCGCACGTCGCCCGCAGCGTGGGCGCGCGAGCCACCGTCTTCGTGTCCGAGCACGTTCCCGCCGGGAAGCTCGACGCGCTGAGCGAGACCGGCGCCACGCTGCGGGTCGGGGGGACGTCGCAGGACGAAGCCGAGGACGCCGCCCGCGCCTACGCCGAGCAGAGCGGAGCGCTGCTGATCCCGCCGTTCGATCATCCCGACGTGATCGCCGGGCAGGGCACGCTGGGCCTCGAGATCGTGGACGTGCTCCCCGACGTCGCGACGGTCGTCGTGCCCCTGTCGGGCGGCGGCCTCGTCGCCGGCGTGGCGCTCGCGATCCGGAGCGTGGCGCCCGACATCCGCATCGTCGGCGTCTCGATGCAGGACGGCGCCGCCATGATCGAGAGCCTGGCGGCGGGCCGGATCGTGGCGCTGCCCGAGGCCCCGACCCTGGCCGACAGTCTGCAAGGCGGCCTGGGCCGGGACAACCGCTACACGCTCCGCGCCGTGCGCGAGCTGGTGGACGCCACCGTCCGGGTCGACGAGACCGCCATCGCGGGGGCGATGCGGCACGCGTTCGTCCGGCACCGGCTGGTGCTGGAGGGCGGCGGAGCGGTGGCCATCGCCGCGGTCCTCGCCGGAGCCGTCGAGGCGAGGGGCCCGACCGTGCTGATCGCCTCGGGCGCCAACGTCGAGCCGTCGACGTTCGCGCGCGTGTTGGACGCCCCCGATGCGGACGCCCGCGACGCCGACACCGCATCGGCAGCGCGCGACGAGCGCGAGCGGTGACCCGCCGGGCGCAGCGACCGGTGGGAGACGATGGGCACGAGAGCGGCGACGCGCCCGTCCCGCGCGTGCTGTACGAAGGCGAGATCCGGGCTCTGGCCGGCCTGACGCCGAGCGCGATGGAGGCGATCGCCGACGGGTTCGAGCGGCTGGCCGCGGGCTCCGTCCGGCAGCCGCCCGTCCTGTCGCTGGACATCCCCGAGGTTCACGGCGAGCTGGACGTCAAGACCGCCTGGGTCGACGGCTGGGACGTGTTCTGCGTCAAGCTGTCGACCGGCTTCTTCGACAACCCCGCCGCAGGGCTGCCCTCCGCCTCGGGCCTGATGACGGTACTGGACGCACGAACGGGCCGTCCGCGGGCGCTGCTGCTGGATGGCGGCTACCTGACCGAGCTTCGGACCGCGCTCGCCGGCGCGCTCGCGGCCCGTGAGCTGGCGCGCCCCGACGCCTCTCGCGTCGCCATCCTGGGCGCCGGCGCCCAGGCGCGATGGCAGCTTCGTGCCCTGGCCCCGGTCCGTCCCCTGACCGAGGGGCGCGTCTGGGCGCGGCGCAGGTCTGCCTCGGACCAGCTGGCCAACGAGATGCGCGAGGAGCTGGGCCTGCCGGTGCGCGCCTTCGGCAGCGTGGAGGAGGCCGTGGACGGTGCCGACGTGATCGTCACGACGACGCCGGCGCGTGAGCCGATCCTCCCCGCAGGGCTGGTTCGCGCCGGAACGCACGTGACCGCGATGGGATCGGACGGGGCCGGCAAGCGCGAGCTCGACCCGGCGCTGGTCGCCCGAGCCGACCGGCTGGTCGTCGACGATCCCGACCAGAGTCGCGCCCTGGGCGAGCTGCAGGGCGTTCCGCCCGGCACGGGTCCAGCTCCCGTCGCACTGGGCGACGTCCTCGCGGGGCGCGCCCCGGGGCGGACGTCGGATCGCGACGTCACCGTCTGCGACCTGACCGGAACGGGCGTGCAGGACACCGCCATCGCCCGCTGGGTGCTGGCCCTCGCGGACGCGCGCTAGCGAGCGATCCTCGCGCGGTACCGTGCGCCATCCACGCCGGGCGCTCGTCCGCACGTCGGCGACGCCCCGAACGGAGCCCACGGTTGGTGGACCTTCTGTCCCTCGTCATCGGAATCGCGCTGCTGTTCGGCGGCGGCGAGCTCCTGGTTCGCAACGCCAGCGCGCTGGCGCGCGTCTGGGGGCTCAGCCCCATGGTCGTCGGCCTGACGATCGTGGCGTTCGGCACCTCGTCGCCCGAGCTGGCCGCGAGCCTCACGGCCGCGTTGCAGGGATCGCCGCAGATCGCGCTCGGGAACGTCGTCGGCTCGAACACCGCCAACATCGCGCTCGTCCTCGCGCTCGTCGCGCTGGTCCGTCCGCCGACGGCCACGGCCAGCTTCCTGCGACGCGAGGTCCCGATCATGGTCGGCGGAGCGGCGCTCCTCGTCGCGATGCTCGTCGGCGGCGTCGCGGGGCGGGCCGAGGGATCGCTGCTGCTGCTCCTGCTCGTCGCCTACCTGATGGTGCTGCTGCGTCCGGGCGAGGAGAAGGCCGAGGTGCGGGAGGCGTTCGCGCAGGAGTACGGCGGCGCACCACGCGTCTCGACCTGGAACGCCGCACTGCTGGTCGTTCTGGGCCTGGCCCTGCTGGTGGGTGGAGCGAACCTGCTGGTCATCGGCGCGACCTCGCTGGCGCGCGGGTTCGGCCTGCCCGAGATGGTGATCGGCCTGACCCTGGTGGCGGTCGGGACCAGCCTGCCGGAGCTCGCGACCTCCCTGGTCGCAGCCGCCAAGCGTCAGCCCGACATCGCCCTGGGCAACATCGTCGGCTCGAACATCTTCAACGTTCTGGGCATCCTCGGCGCGACGGCCGTGACGCGGCCCCTGAGGGTTCCGTTCGAGGTGGTCGCGATCGACCTGTGGGTGATGCTGGGCCTCAGCGTGCTGCTGGTTCCGTTCCTGGTCTCCGGGCTGCGGCTCGGTCGGCGCGAAGGCGCCGTCCTATTGACGCTCTACGTCGGCTACGTGGCGTACCTGTACGTGCGGTGAACGGGCGGACAGGGGAGGCGGCGGGCGTCCGCCGGTTCGGACCGTGCCGGACGCGCAACGGGCCGGATACCGCCCTCCCGGTACACTGCGGCATGGCGACGACCCGTGCGCACGCACAGCCGCTGGGCCCTCGGTGGGCCCTGACGCCGCTGCTGGCCTGGCTGATGTTGGTTTGGCTGATGTTGGCCTCGCTGATGTTGGTGAGCGCACCCGTCGCCGCGCAGCGCGTCGTGTCGACCCGCGTGACCGTGAACGCCTTCGGTACCGCCGTCATCGGGCTGATCGAGAACGACACCGCCCAGAGCGTGGAGGTCATGAGCCTGAGCGTCACGCTACGCGACGCGGGTGGCAACGCTCTCGCACGGCAGTCCGGCGTTCCCGACCTGCGCATTCTCGCGCCCGGTGACCGGAGTCCGTTCACCGTGCCGTCCTTCGATCCGTCCCGCTCCGCCTCGGCGACGGCGGCCAGCGTCGACCTGAGCGTGCGCTCCGCCGAGGCCCCACGGGAGGACCTCGCGGTGCGGGACGTGCACGCGGAGCCGAGCACCGCCGGCACCCGCGTGACCGGTACCGTCGTCAACCTCGGCGACGCGCCGATCGACTTCATCAAGGTCAGCGCCACGGCGCTCGGCCCGAACGACGCCGTGCTCGACACGAGCGTCTACTACGAGAACCTACGAACGCTGGCGCCCGGCGCTTCGATGCCGTTCACGGTGCTCTTGCCGGGGTTGCTGGAGGAGCCGACGGCGTGGCTGGTCGTGGCCCACGACGGGCGTGGCACGCGCTGAGTTCGGACGTGGGGACCACCGGTACGAGGACGACCTGGCCTTCTGCACAGACGCGCTCGGGACAGAACGCATGGCGGGACACGCCCGAGGTTGCGTCCAACAAGAAAGGAACCCCGTCTCGGACGAGGTTCCTTCGGTCTTGGTGGAGCTGAGGGGATTCGAACCCCTGACCTCCTGAGTGCGATTCAGGCGCGCTCCCA
>CAZHCI010000127.1:0-7947 GCA_964530905.1 uncultured bacterium | reverse complement strand
AGGAGCGCGGCGGCCAGCGCCGTCACGACGGCGGCCAGCAGGCCGCTCAGGCCGGCCCGGACCGGATCGCCCACGACCGCGTCGCCGATCCTGTCCAGTCGGAACGGCGCGAGCCGCGCCAGAACGAAGGCGAGGAGCGCCATGAAACCCGCCTGCAGCACGACCCAGATCGCGAGCAGGTCGCTGCCTCGGCCGCCGGTGGGCAGCGTCCACGGCAGGGTGCGACCCGGCGGGACGGCCCGTTCCCAGGCGGGCGGCACACGGACGTCGAACGACCTGTCGACGTCGCGGCGGACGGCGCCGGTCACCACCGAGCCCGGACCTCGCGTCAGCTCCGACGCGGTGAGCTCCAGCGCGCCGTCGACGCGCGATCCGTCGCGCAGCTCGACCGTCGCGCCGTACGCGTGCACCGTGCCGTCCACCGTGCCGCCCAGCGTCAGCCGGCCGCCGATCAGCGTGAGCGCGCCGTCCAGGCGGGCGCCCGGCGCGATCGTGAGATCGCCGGCGATCACCGTCACCGTGCCGTCGTGCGTCTCTCCCGTCGCCAGCTCGTGACGGCCGCCCAGCAGCAACGGCTCCAGGGCCGCGCTGGCGACGAAGCCGAGGAGGGCCAGGGACAGCGTGACCAGCACGCGAACGTAGCGGCCTTGGATCATATGGGCGACCTCCGAGCGGTGTGCGCCGCGTTCGTCGCGGTGCGGCGAGGGGCGTGACGGAGAAGGGTCCAGGCGACCGAGGCGGCGGCGAGGCCCAGCGTCGCCCAGAGGGGCAGCAGCGCGGTCGCGCCCTTCACGACGGTCGGATCCGCCCCGACCGCCATGCCGGCCAGCAGCGCCGTGTAGGCGGCGCCACTGACGGCGACCACCGTCGCAGCGACCCGTCCCCAGGGGCGGTCCCACCAGAGTCCCCATGCGCCCAGCAGGAAGAACGGCACCAGCATCGTCAGGTCGATCGCGAACACCAGCGCCGTGGGGTGCCCGGAGGCGACGACCGAGGCGGGGACCGTGCCGGTCGCCAGCGCCGCGATCGACTGCGCGAGCCAGACGCCCCCGAGGCCGAGCCCCAGAAGCGCGAGGACGATCGCCGGCCACCGTCGTGGCGTCCGGGCGGCGAAGCCGGCCCCGAGCGCGTCCAGGTCCAGCCGCGCCAGGGCCGCGGCCAGCAGGACCAGAGCGCCCGCCGACAGCGCCGCGTACGCCAGGAAGAAGTCGTTGTAGGCCGCGCCGTACAGGTAGAACGCCACGTCGTAGAGCAGCAGGTGCAGCGCCGCCAGCCACAGCAGCACGCCCCGCGCCGAGCCGCGCCGGGCGGCTTCGGCGCTCACGGCCAGCAGCGCCGGGACGATCGCCAGTGCGACGAGGTCCGCGCCTCGCATCTGCGACGCGGCCCAAACGTTGTCACGGTAGGTGCCGGGCAGGAACGCGCCGGCCGCCTTCGTGACCGCGGCAAGCACGGCCAGCGCCCAGCTGGCCACGGCCCACGCCTTCGGGATCGAGATGTGCATGCCCAACTCTTGACTCCTGACTCCTGACTCCTGACTCCTGACGTCCGCGCCGACCCAACGAGTAGCGCGTCGATGCCGGGACGTATGCCGGAGAACGACCGACGCCGAGGTTCCCCTCTGGCGGACGAGAGGCCGGCGTCGATCGACCGCCGTCGCCACCGTCGGATCGGGGGTGGAGCGTTCGCGCGTACACTGCGCGGATGACGCGTCTCGTCGTTCGCCGTACCGCCCTGGGGACCGCCGGCCTGACGGTCCTGCTCACGACGGCGCACGCCGTCAACGACGCCTTCGCGAACATTCTCCCGGTGTTCCTGCCGACCCTCCAGATCCGCTTCGGCCTGGGCGAGGCGGCGCTGGCCGGACTCGTCGCCCTGATCTCGTTCTCGTCGAACGTGCTGCAGGCGTTCGCGGGAGCGCTGGCCGACCGCTGGGGCCGTCGCCGCGCCGCAGCGCTGGGGCTGATCGTCGGCGCGTCGCTGATGAGCCTGCTGCCGGTCGTGCCGACCGTCTGGGCGCTGTTCCTGGTCCTCGCGATCGGCGGACTCGGATCGGCGTTGTTCCACCCGGCCGCGGCGTCCATGGCGCGGCAGGCGGGACGGCGGAAAGGCTTGGCGATCGGCCTGTTCGGCTCGGGCGGGCCGCTGGGCTCCGCGGTGATGCCGGTCTTGGCGCTCTGGCTGCTTCGCAGCTACGGGCCGTGGGCGATCCCGTGGCTGGCCCCGATCGGCGTGGTGCTGGGCGTCGCGCTGCTGACGCTGGCGCCCGAGCAGGTCCGGCCCGAACGGGACGCGAGGCCCAAGCTGTTCGACCGCGAGCTGTTCGCCGGTCCCGTGGGCCTGCTGGCCGGCGTCGGCATCTTGCGCGCGGTCGCCTACATCAGCTTCCTGAACGCCATGCCGCTCTACCTCGTGAACGTGCGGGGCTTCGCGCCGGACGCCGGGATCCTGGGCTTCACGCTGGCCACGTACCAGATCGCCGCCTCGCTGGGGCTGATCATTGCCGGTGGCCTGGAGCCGCACGTCGGTCGCGTACGGCTGATCGTCGGCGCGATGGCGTTGGCGTTTCCGCTGATGCTGCTCACGTTGGCGCTGGCGCCTGGCACCGTCGCGTTCTACCTCGTGGTGGCCGCCGCCGGCGCGTTCACGAACGCGCCGATCCCGCTGCTGGTGCTCAGCGCGCAGGATCTCGCTCCGAACGCGGTCGCGACGGCGTCGGGCATGCTGATGGGCTTCACCTGGGGCGTGGCCGGGGTGGCGTACGTCGCGTTCGGCGCCCTTCAGCAAGCGGTCGGCATCGTCCCGGCGTTGGCCACGAGCTACGCCTTCCTGGTGCCCGCCGCCCTGCTGGCCGTTCACGTGTTCCGTCGCCACCGCGCCGTGCTGGGCTGAGCCGGGGCCCGAGCGGGACCGGGCTCAGGAGCGAGACGCGCCCGACGGGCTGTCGTCCGTGCGCTCGGTCGCCGCGCGCGCCTGCTCGACCACCTCGTCGCGCAGGTCCTTCAGCTTCGTCGACAGCGACACGTGGTAGAGGTGCGGGCGCAGCACCCGGCGCACCCCGGGATCGAGCCTCGCCAGGTCGTCCCGGCAGCGTTGGCGCAGCGCGTCCAGCGTCGGCGCGTCCGTGGTCCGCCGGCCGTCCGTGAACACCTCCTCGAGCAGCGGCTCCATGCCCGCGAGCTCGCCCCGGCGGAGCCGGCGTCGTACGTTCGGTCGGTTCGGGTGGTGCAGGGTCAGCTCGTCCGCCTCGTCCGGCGACTCGCCGGCCAGCGCGACGAGGTCGGCCGTCGCCATGCCGCGCTGGTCGTACAGCCGCCAGACGCGCTTGTCGCCGGGCACCAGCACCTTCTCCGGCGTCTCGGACAGCTTGACGGCAGGGCGCCAGCCGTCGTCGCCTTCGATGCCGACGAGCTTGTACACGCCGTCCAGCGCCGCGTCGCCCTGCGAGGTGATCAGGCGCGTGCCCACGCCGTAGCCGAGGCGCGCCAGCAGCGCGTCCGCGTCCACGTCGTAGCGGGGCGCCTCCTCGGCGATCTGCGTCCGGATCTGCTGGATCGTGAGCTCGTCGAGCTCGTTCGAGAGCACGATGGTGGTGTCCTCGAAGCCGGCGGCGTTCAGCTGCTGCGCGGACCGCACGGCGAGGTGCGCCAGGTCGCCCGAGTCCAGCCGGATCCCGACCGGCTCGTGGCCCTGCTGGCGCAGGCGCTCGAACACGCGGATGGCGTTCGGGACGCCCGACTCCAGCGTGTCGACCGTGTCGACGAGCAGCAGGCAATCGTCGGGGAACGTCTCGGCGTACGCCTCGAACGCGCCCGCCTCGCCCGACCCCAACGCCATGAACGCCTGCACCAGCGCGTGAGCGTGCGTTCCCTTCGGGGTCTCGCCCAACGCGAACGCCAGGCCCGTGTTCGACGTCGCGTCCACGCCCCCGATCAGCGCCGCGCGCGAGCCGGCGTGGACGCCCCGCTCATGCCCACGGCGGATCCCGAAGTCCAGCACGGTGCCGTCCACCGCCGCCTCGCGCAGGCGCGCCGCCTTCGTGGCCACCAAGGTCGGGTAGTTCAGGTGGTTCAGAACGGACGTCTCCAAGAGCTGAAGCGCCGCCAGCGGACCCTCGACGATCGCGACGGGCGCCTCCGCGTGCACGACCCGTCCCTCCGGCACCGCCCGGATCGTGACGCCGTCGCCCACGCCGCGGCCGCGGAGCCAATCCAGGAACGCGTCGTCGAACAGGCGGTCGCCGGCCCGGCCGCGGACCTGCCTCAGGTAGGCGAGGTCGTCGTCGCGCCAGCGCGTCGCCTCGAGCCAGTCCAGCAGCCAGGCCAAGCCGGCCGAGACGACGAAGCCGGCCTTGTGCCGTCCGTAGTCGGGGTAGTCGCGGAAGAAGTGGTCGAACCGCGCCGGACGCTCGTGCAGGCCGTGACGGAAGTACGCCTGCGCCATCGTGATCTCGTACAGGTCGGTGAACAGCGCGCCCTGCGTCGTGCGCCAGCCGGCGTCGTTCATGCGGGGGCCTCCGCTTCGTCGGGGGTCGGGAGGTACAGCCCCGCCGCCACGATGTAGCGGGCGACGGGGCACGTGGTGAGGTACCGGAGGCTCCGGCCACGGCCGGCGCGTGCCCGCAGCAGCGTGGACGAGATGCCGATCTGGACCGTCTCGATCCGCGTCGCCGCGCTCCGGAACGGCTCGTCCAGCGTGTCGAGCGCGGCCAGCGGCGTTCCGGGCCGCGGCACGACGGCGACCTCGACGGTCCGCACCATCGCCTCGGCGCGGTGCCAGCCGGCGATCTCGAGGTACGCGTCGGCGCCGATCAGGAACACGAACTCGTCGCCAGGGCGCTCGGAGCGGACCTCGTCGATCGTGTCGATCGCGTACGAGGGCCCCTCGCGGCGCAGCTCGCGATCGTCGACGCGGAACGCGCGATGCTTCTCCGTCGCCAGCCGCGCCATCGTCGCGCGCGCGCCCGGCGGCGCGACGACGCCCTTGTGCGGCGGCGCCCCGGCGGGCACGAAGTGGACCTCGTCCAGCCCCAGCTCCTCGCGAGCCTGCTCGGCGACGATCAGGTGGCCGAGATGGGGCGGATCGAAGCGCCCACCGAGAAGGCCGATGCGCATCTCAGGACCCTCCGTTCGCGTCCGCGAGCAGGCGCTGGACGCGCTCGTCGATCGCACGGAACTGCCACGGCCAGTCCGGATCGAGCTGGAACGGCCGAGGGTCGGAGCGTGCGTCGTCCGCGCCGTAGCTGGACACGCGCAGGCTCGGCGTCGCGATCGTGGCCTTGTGGCGGTGACGCGCGTACGCGCGGTAGAACCGCTTGACGAGCGCGGCGACCTCTTCCGGGGGCAGGGGAGCCCACTCGTCCGCGAGCCGCTCGAACGTCTCGAGCGGACCGCAGCGCTGGGCCCCACGCAGCTCGCCGAGGCGCGCCGTCTGCTGGTACGTCAGGCCGATCTCGCTCTCGTCCGTTTGCGGGCCGTGCTCGCCCGGAAGCGTGAGCTCGGCGCTGGGCGTCGCGTCGAGGACGGCGTCCAGGACAGGAAGCGCCAGCGCGTCGCGGGCCCAGATCAGGAAGCGGCGCAGGTCGGTCTTGCGGAGCCCGCCGATCGGGTTCAGGTCCGCCGAGGAGGCGTCGTACTTCGTCACGTAGCCCGTCAGGGCCTCGTCGAGGTTCGACGTTCCGAGCACCAGCCGGGGGCCGCGCACGCCTCGCAGGGCGGGCGTCCGCTGCGCCAACAGGTAGGTGGCCACCATCCGCACCCGCGCCTGGAGGTTCTGAAGCGCGAGGTCCTGGGCCTCGTCGCCGCCCTCGGCCGCGAACCGTAGCGACCGTTCGCGTCCGGGGCGGGCCGCCCGGTCGCTCAGGTCCGAGAGCGCCGCGATGGCCGGATCGATGTCGATCTCGACGTGGTCCGAGCCGATCGCGTCCGCGAGATCGCGCGCCCGCTCGCGCCCCGCCTGGCTGGACACGCGGCTGGGCAGGTAGGCCGTGGTGAGCAGCCGCCCTGCGAGCGCGCGCGGATCCGGCGGCGTCGGCTCGTCGCCGGACAGGCCCAGCACGCGGCGCACGTCCCGCGTCACGGCCTCGTCGCGCTCGCGGAGCGCGTCCCCGAGCCGCCGGCACATCGACGCCACGATGGTGGCGACGGCCGCGGAGTCCGTTCCGCCCGAGACCGGCAGGAAGAACCCGCCCGCGCCGGAGCGGCGCAGGTGATCCCACAGCCACGCCGCGGGTCGCGTGGCGATCTGCTCCTCGCGCGACAGCAGCCGGGGTTCGCGCGGCGGGCTCGCCGGTCGGGCCGGGCCGGCGGCCAGGCGAAGGTCGGCGTCGACGATCGGGTACGGGGCCGTCTCCCTGTCCGTCCCCGCGTGCGTCCGCGTGTCGCTCCGCCCCAGCTCCACGTCGGCGACGACGACCTCGACCTCGGCCAACGAGGCCGGCGCGGCCTGCGCCACCAGCTCGCCGTTCACGACGACCATCGCGCCGCCGTCCGCGTACGCCCGACCGCCGTCGGCGCCCCGCGCGGCAGCGAACACGACCGTCCCGCCGAACGCTTGACTGCGGGCCGCGATCCGGCCCAGCCGCGCCTCCATCGCGCCGAGCTCGTGCTCCTCGCCGCCGGTCGCCGCGACGATGTCGACGTCGTGGTGCGCGGCGTCGTCATGCGCGACGTCGTCGTGCCCGGCTCCGTCCCGCACGGCGCCGTCCCGCACGGCATCGTCACGGTCGATCGACCGGGTCGTGCGCTCCGCTGGGGCGGGCTCGAACGTCGCGAACCCGATCCGGGCGTCGCGGGTCCGAAGCCGCGCGTCGCCGATCACGGTCGCCTCCTGCCCGGTGCGCTGTCGGACCACGTCCGGAAGCGCGAACGCGTCGACGTGCCGGGGCCGGCTCCAGGCCGTGAACCAGCGGCTCTCGCGCGCGCCGCCCCTGTCCGAGAGGACGCGCGCGGGCCGGATCAGCAGCACGCGCCGGTCCAGCAGCAGCACGCGGCAGGCGTAGCGCGCCCCCTCGTGCACGACCGGCATGCCGACGTCGCACACGATCCCGTCCGTCAGATCGTCGCTCAGCAGCTCCGCCAGCGCCTCCCAGGCGTGGCGGACCGTGTCCGGCTCGAGGAAGTGATCCTCGCAGCCCACGGCCGTCAGCTCCAGCTTCGGGCCCAGCCGGTAGCGAGCGCCGGCCGCCTTCGCCGTGACGATCGACGACCGCACCTTGCGCAGGTTGCCGCCGACGTCCAGCGGCCACGGATTCGTGACGCACGCCGCGACGGTCGCGACGCTCATCGCACCTGCGCCGCGTCCAAGCTCAGGTCGGCGCTCTGGACGATCCGTCCTCCGTAGAGGAAGTCCAGCTGGCGCAGCGAGGCCTCGAGGTCGAACGGCGTCAGCGCCGAGACGGCGTCCTCGACCAGCGTGACGTCGTACCAACGCAGCGCCGCGGAGGCCGCGGTGTGCAGCACGCAGATGTTGGCCACGGTGCCCACCACCACGACGTGCTCGATGCCCCAGTCGCGAAGCAGGTGGTCCAGCGGCGTGCCGTAGAACGCGTCGTAGCGGAGCTTGCGGATCACCCGGTCGGCCCTGTCGGGCTCGAGCCCGTCCACGATCCGTGCGCCCCACGTGTCCATCACGGCGTGGCGCGGCCAGACGTCGAACTCGCGGTCGTCCTCGGAATGCCAGTCCTGGGTGTAGACGAGTCGCGCTCCGGCGTCCAGTGCGCGATCCGCCAGCTCCCGGATGCGGGGCACCGTCTCGGCGGCGTCCTCCACGTGCAGCGCGCCGGCTTCGTCGACGAAGTCGTTCTGCATGTCCACAACGATCAGCGCGGTGGCGTCGGCGGGCAGTCGAAGCTCGCTCTGGCGGGGAATGTCGGGAACGTCCACGTGAGCCATCGGATCCTCCTCGAGGGTGAGGGGCGTCGGTCTGGCTCACGCTAGCGCGGACGTG
>CAZHCI010000126.1:0-7991 GCA_964530905.1 uncultured bacterium | reverse complement strand
CTTCGCCGACCGGCATGTCCCGCGTGGCCACGACGTCGATCCCCGTGCCCAGCGCATCTTCCATCACGACGTCTCCCATCTTCACGGGCGCGCGCATGCGAATGTCGTGCAGCGCGTCGCACAACGCTTCAACCTTGGGCTTGGGGATGGGCTCGGCCGTCTTGACCGGCAGGCGCGCCCACCGGCCTCCGTCGATCCGCACGGTCGTCGACACCGACCGTCGGGGATCGGTGAACTCCTGGTACGCGAACGTCTTGCCGCGCTTGCAGGAGAAGCCACGAACCTCGACGATCTCGTCGTCCAGCGCCTCCACCTCGAGCCGGCATCCCAGCGGGCAACCGGTGCACAGGTAGTGGCGCGTCTCGGTGGCCGCGTTCTCGCTCACGCTCTTGCCCCTTCCTCGCGGGGTACGACGTCGATCTTCAACGTGTCGCCGTGGAACTCCTTCAGAATGCGTGGCCGGACCTTCACCGTCACCATCTCGCCCGGGAACGCGTACCGCAACGGACGCGCGTGAACGTCGCCCAGCCTCAGCGTGCACGCCTCGAACGGTCGCGTGACGCGCATGTGCACCACGTGCTCGCGCTCGGTGGAGATCGTGTGGGGAACGCAGTAGCGCACGTTCTCCCCCGGCACCAGGCGGACGTTGTCGGGCTTGGGCGACTGCCCGGTCGCGTACGCGCCCGCCGATCGGCCGGCCAGCATCGCCTCCTCGCTGACGTGGTCCACGATGTCGTGCACGTGCACGACGTTGCCGCAGGCGAACACGCCGTCCCGCGACGTCTCCATCGAGCCGCTCACGACCGGGCCGCCCGTGGCGGGATCGAGCCGCAGCCGCAGCTGGCGCGAGAGCTCGTTCTCGGGAATCAGGCCGATGGACAGCAGCACCGTGTCGCACACCACGTCGCTCCCCTGGTCCTCCAGCACCGTGTAGCCCTCGCCGACCGGCGCGACCGTGACCTTGTCGACGCGCTCGTGCCCATGGATCCTCGCCACGGTGGTCGACAGATGCAGCGGGATGTCGAAGTCGTGGAGGCACTGCACGATGTTCCGGTTCGAGCCGTTCGCGTGCGCCATCAGCTCGTACACGCCGACCACCTCGGCGCCCTCGAGCACCAGCCGGCGCGCCATGATCAGGCCGATGTCGCCCGATCCGAGGATCGCCACGCGCTTGCCGGGCATGTAGCCCGCCTGGTTCACGAGCTTCTGCGCGAATCCGGCCGTCATCACCCCGGCCGGGCGCTGGCCGGGAATGCGGATCGCTCCGCGCGTACGCTCGCGTGCGCCCATCGCCAGCACCACCGCCGAGCCGGCCACGGTCCGCATGCCGTGCCGCTCGGACATGACCCGGACGCCCAGGTCGCCCTCGGCGTCCAGGACGTACGCGTCGGTCAGGATGTCGATCTCGTGCTCGACGACCTGCTCGAAGAAGCGCTGCGCGTACTCCGGCCCGGTCAGCTCCTCGCCGAACCAGTGCAGGCCGAAGCCGGCGTGGATGCACTGGTGCAGGATTCCGCCCGCTTCGCCTTCGCGGTCCACGATCAGGACGCGCTCCGCACCGGTCTCGCGGGCGCCCAGCGCGGCGGCCATTCCGGCAGGACCGCCACCGACGATGATCACGTCGTAGGACGGAGCGAGCTGCTCGAATCGGTCAGTGACCACCGTCGGCCTCCAGCCTGGACAGCGCGACCCACGATCCGCCGCCCCGTTTCGTCACCGCCGGAACGGGGATGTCGGCCTCGCTCGCGAGGAGCTCCATGCAGCGCCAGGTGCAGAAGCCGCCCTGGCAGCGACCCATGCCGGCCCGGGTCCGGAACTTCAGGCCGTCCAAGGTCCGGGCGCCGCGCTCGATCGCGTCGACCACCTCGCCCTCGGTGACGATCTCGCAGCGACACACGATGCGTCCGTAGCTCGGATCGCTGGCCACCAAGGCGGCCTGCTCCTCGGGCGACGCCGTCGCGAAGCGCACGGGCGGCTCGAGCCGCGGATCGAACTCGGGGTCCGCGTGAAGCGCGAGCCCCTCGTCCTGCAGGGCCTGCACGACCATCTCCGCCAGCGCGGGCGCGGCCGTCAGGCCGGGCGATTGGATCCCGGCCGCCTGCACGAAGCCGGGCACCGCCGTCGCGCCGACGACGAAGTCCTCGCCCTCCGCGACGGCGCGCAGCCCGGCGAACTCGGCGATGCAGTCGCGCTCGCTGATGCCGGGCGCCAGCCGCCGGACCTTCTCGAACACCTCGGCAGCTCCCTCGGCGGTCGTGCTCAGGTCGTCCTTCAGCGCCCAATGCGCGGTCGGGCCCACCATCAGGGTGCCGTCGTACGTCGGGATGATCAGCACCCCCTTCGACGTCGGCGTGGGGCTGGGGAAGATCAGGCGCTTCACGTACCCTTGCAAGCGCTTGTCCAGCAGGTACTCCTCGCCCTTGCGGGCACGGATCGTGGGGCCGTCCAGCCCCACCATCGCCGCGATCTCGTCGGCGAACAGGCCGGCGGCGTTCACGACGAAGCGGCCGTCGACCGCGCCGTTGCGGCCGTGGACGCGGAAACCGTCGTCGGTGCGTTCGATCCTGGTCACCGGGTCCTCGAACGAGGTGATCACGCCGTTCGCGTGCGCGTTCTCGGCCAGCGTGAAGCACGCCTCGTACGGGTTCACCACGCCGGCGGTGGGCGCGAAGAGCGCCTCGACGATCTCTTCGGACAGGGCCGGCTCCTCGCGGCGAACGCGCTCCGCGTCCCAGCGCTCCAGGCCGGTCACGCCCTTCGCGCGCGCCTGCTCCTCGAGCTCGGACAGCGTCCGCAGGTCGTCGTCGTCGAACGCGACGGTGAGCTCGCCGATGCGCTCGAACCCGAACCCGAGCTCGTCGGCCAGGCGGTCCCACGCCTGGTTGCCCTCCCATTCCAGGCGCCCCTTGAGGGTCGCCGGATCGCCGTGATGACCGGCGTGGATGATGCCGCTGTTCGCCTTGCTGGTGCCGAAGCCGGCCTCGCACTCCTTGTCCATCAAGAGCACGTCGAGGCGGTAGCGCGACAGCTCGCGCGCCACCGCGCAGCCGACGACCCCCGCACCGACGATGATCACGTCGTAGCGCATGCTTCCCCTTTCCGGTGGGGACTCTCGTCCGACCATGCCCAAGCGTCGCGCGCACGCGCCCGCCTGACCAGGGACGAACGTCGCGGCGCCGGACCGTGGGGCGCCGAGCCGACACCGGCGCCCGTGCTATCCTCCCCGCCGTGTCCGAGTCGACCCCCGTCCGAGCAGGCGCGGACGCGCCCACCCTCCTGAACGTCGACCTCGTCCCGACCTCCGCGGAGCGTCGCGACGCCCAGGCGTACCGGGACGTCGTCATCGTCGTGGACGTGCTGCGGACGACCACCACGCTACCGATCCTGTTCGACGGGGGCCTCGAGGGCGTCCGGCTCTCGCCCAGCCTGCGCGTCGCGCGCCTGTGCGCCCACGACGACGGCGAGCTGCTCATCGGCGAGAGGCGCGGCGTTCCGCCCGAAGGCTTCAACCACGGCAACTCGCCCGCCACGCTGCAGCATCAGGACCTGCGCGGCCGGCGTGCGGTGATGGTCTCCGAGAACGCGCCCGCGGTGCTGCCGCACGTCGCGGGCGCCCGACGGGTCGTGCTGGCGTCGCTGGTGAACGCCGGCGCCGCGGTCCGCGACGCGGCGCGGCACGCGTCGGAGCGGATCGACCTGGTGTGCTGCGGATTTCACGGCCAGGCCGACCTGGACGACCTGCTGACGGCGGGCTTCCTGGTCGACCGGCTGCATCGTCTCAGGCCCGAGCTCGAGCTGGCCGGCGCCGCTCGCCTGGCGCAAGACCTCATGCACGCCGAGGCGGAGCCTCTGCGGCTGTTGTGGAGCTCACGGACCGGGCGCTACCTGCGGCGACTCGGCCTCGAGCGCGACCTCGGCGTCGCCGCCGACATCGATCGGTCGTCCGTCGTTCCGCTGCTGACCCAGCCACAGGAGCGTCACGGCGGCACGCTGTTCCCGTTCCGACCGGCCGATGACGCCTGATCGCGACGCCGCGAGCCGCCCTCCCCGGGCCCGCGTTCTTGGCCATCCCCTCGATCCGATCGACCTCACGACCGCTGCACGACTCGTCCTGGACCGCACGCGGTCGGGCCGGGCGGGCACGGTCGTCACGCTCAACCCCGAGATCGTGGTGCGCGCCCGCCAGGACGCTGCGCTGCACGGCGCCATCGCGTCGGCCGACCTGTGCGTCGCCGACGGCGTCGGCATCGTCTGGGCCGCGCAGCGCGCCGGGGTTCGCGTCCCGGGGCGCGTGCCCGGGGTCGAGCTGGCCCAGCGCGTGCTCGAGCTGGGCGGTCCGGGCCTGCCCGTCTACTTCCTCGGGGGGCGGCCGGGCGTAGCCCAACGTGCCGCCCGCGCCGCGCACGACCGTTACGGCGTCCAGATCGCCGGCGCCCGCGACGGCTACTTCGCAGCGGCGGACGACGCCGAGGTCGCAGGCGCCATCCGCGACAGCGGCGCGCGCCTTCTGCTGGCCGGACTGGGCGAGCGTCAGGAGACGTTCGTGGCGGAGCAACGGTCGCGCCTCGGAGCTCTGGTGGCGATCGGCGTGGGGGGCACCTTGGACGTCCTCGCGGGCGAGGCGCGCAGGACGCCGGCCTGGACGCGCCGTCTGGGGATCGAGTGGGCGTGGCGCGTCGGGACCGACCCCGCGCGCTGGCACCGCGCGCCACGGCTGGCGCGCTTCGTGCTGCTCACGCTGCGCGAGAGCCGGCCCGAGACCGCGGCGCGCTAGACCAAGCCGGAGCGCAGCGCGTCCACGAACTGCTGGGCGGTTCGCCCCGAGTAGCCGTTGCCGGCCCTGGCGAACCGGTCCGCGCGTCGCTCGAGGTCGTCCGCCTCGACGCCGTCGCGGGCGGCGAGGTGGCGCACGATCGCCAGGTAGCGGCGGAGGTCGGCGGAGGGGAACGTGACCAGCAAGCCGAAGCGGTCGGCCAGCGCCAGGCGCTCGTGCTGCGTGTCCCAGGCGTGCACGTCGTCGTCGAGGGGATCGGGCCGGTCGCGCAGCCGCTCCTGCACCAGGTGGCGGCGGTTGCTGGTCGCGTACAGCCGGACGTTGGCCGGGCGCTCCGCCACGCTGCCCTCGAGCAGCGACTTCAGCGGATGGTAGCGGGCGTCGCCCGCCTCGAACGCGAGGTCGTCGACGAACAGCAGAAAGCGCTCCGGCCGGTCGCGCAGACGGGCGACGACGGTGGGCAGGTCGTTCAGCGCCTCGGCGGGCACCTCGACGAGCCGCAGGCCGCCTGCCGCGTAGCGCGTCAGCAGGCCGCGCACCACGGTCGACTTGCCGCTTCCGCGAGGCCCGTAGAGCAGGGCGTGCATCGCGGGATCGCCACGCAGGAACGCCTCGGTGTTGGCGGCGAGGGCGCCGACGGGCTCGTCAAGGCCGTGAAGCCGCTCCAGATCGGGCGCCGCCGGCCGCTCGACGCCGACGAGGGCGACGCCGTTCCAGCGGAGCGCGCGGAACCGCCCCAGCGGACCTCCGCCGCGCTCGCGGCGCCACCGGACGACGCGCGCCGTCGTCTCGTCCGGGTCGGCGCCGTCGCGCAGCCGCCGCGCCAGCTCGGCCACGATGCCGGTCGGGGGAGCGGCCAGCGCCTCGAGGGGCGGCGCGTGATCCGGGCGGGTCCGCTCGGCCACCGTCCAGCGCGCGAGATCGTCCGCGAGGCGAGCGACGTCCAGCCTCAGGGCCGCCCGCAGGCCGGGCGCGCTCTCCGCCTTGCGCCACGCCGGGCAGCTCCCGTACGCCAAGGCGTCGGCCGCGGCGCTCCACGGGTCGGCGAGGTCACGCTCGAGCAGCGCGGCGAGCACCGCCCGACGCGCGTCGTCCACGTCCGATCCGGGCTCCGTCAGCCGCCGCAGCGCCGGCCACCAGGGCAGATCGGTCGCGAGCAGGTACAGCGGCACGCTCCCGGCGCCGCTCACCGGGGAACCCTGCGACCGGGCCCGCGCCCCGGCTCGGATCGGGCGGCGCCGCGGTCGAGCCGCGCTGCGCCGTCCTGCGTCGCTCGCCGCTCGAGCCAGAGCCGGACGGCCCGCTCGCCCGCCTCGATCGCGATCGGCGAGCGGTGGAAGTCCCACCAGGCGATGGGCGGCGCGACCGTCACCATCTGCGCGCCGCTGGGCGCCCGAGCGTCGTGCCGATAGCTGCGCAGCGACAGCGACAGCCCGATCGCCAGGCGGCTCCAGGCGTTGCGGCCGCGCATCCGCCCGGCGATGCGATGCAGCCACCCTCCGGCCGCGCTTCGGTCCAGCCACCGCAAGCGCGCCAACGCCTTCGAGCCCGCCAAGTCCAGACCGGCATGAATGCCCAGCATGCGCGCCGGACCGAGCTCGGCCAACGCCGCGAACGGCACGGGCTCCACGAAGCCGCCGTCGACGAGGTCCCTCCCACCGATCCGTACCGACCCGAACACCCCGGGCAGGGCGCACGACGCCCGCACCGCCTCGGCCACCGGGCCCTCGCGCAGGACGACGGGCGCGCCGGTCCTCAGGTCCGTGGCCGCGATCGCCAACGGACGCTCGGCGTCCTCGATCCGCGCTCCGTAGAACACCTTCCTGTCCAGCCAGTGCGACATCCGCTCGCCGTGCACGAGCGCGGCGCGGTGCAGCCCGAAATCGAGGCTCTGGGCCCACAGCTCCATGACGTTCTGACCGCGGACGACCCTCTCGATCTCGAGGGCCGGGGCTCCGAGCGCGGCCATCGCCGCGATGATCGCTCCGAAGCTGGTGCCGGAGAACGCGACCGGGGCTTCGCCTGCCGCCTCGAGCACCTTGAGCGCGCCGACGTGCGCCGCCCCGCGGGCGGTACCGCCCCCGAGCGCAAGCCCCATGCCGTCGACCATCTCGCCGCTCACCCGGTCATGCTACGACGTCGGGACCGCCTCCGGGGCGGTGGTACCATGCCGGCGATGGAGGCCATCTACCAACGCGCCCGGCCGGCCACCTTCGCGGAGGTGGTGGGGCAGGATCACGTCAAGGACGTGCTGGCCGCCGCGCTCCGTACCGGCCGGACCGGTCACGCCTACCTGTTCAGCGGACCCCGCGGGGTCGGCAAGACCACGACGGCGCGGCTGCTGGCGATGGCGCTCAACTGCGAGGCCGCGGAGCCGTCCGAACGTCCGTGCGGCCGGTGCGACGCGTGCACGTCCATCCGTACCGCCCGCCACCCCGACGTGATCGAGCTCGACGCGGCCAGCAACAACTCCGTGGACGACGTCCGCGAGCTGCGGGAGCGCGTTCGGCTCGCCTCGCTTCGAGGCGGGACCCGGGTGTGGATCCTCGACGAGGCGCACATGCTCTCGACCGCGGCCGCGAACGCGCTCCTCAAGACGCTCGAGGAGCCGCCGCCCGGCCTGGTGTTCGTCCTGGCGACGACCGAGCCCGAGCGTCTGCCCCCGACGGTGCTGTCGCGCTGTCAACACTTCCGCTTCCGGCGGCTGTCGGTTCCCGAGATCGCGGGGAAGCTGGCCCTGCTGTGCGAGACGTCGGGCGTCGAGGCCGAGCCCGACGCGCTGGAGCTTGTGGCCCGCGCGGCCGAGGGCGCGATGCGCGACGCCGAGTCGCTGCTGGAGCGACTGTGGGCGGACGGCGGCCCGATCGTGCGCGCCGCCGCCGAGGCCGCGTTGGGGCTGCCCCCGCGCGAACGGCTCGAGGCGCTCGCCGACGCCTTGGCGGGCGACGACCTCGCACGCCTGCTGGACGGCGCGACGTCGCTGTACCGCGACGGCTTCTCGCCCAGGACGGTGGCCGAGCAGCTCGCCCGGGTCCTTCGGGACGCGGTCGTGAACGACGCCACCGATCAGGACGGCTACCGCGCCCCCATCGGCAGGGAGGCGCTGCTCCGCACCCTGCATCAGTTCGACGACGAGCTCGATCGGTTCGTCCGGCACGACGACCTGTACGCCCTCGAGGCCGCGCTGCTGAAGGCGGCCAACGCGGCCGCCGCGCGC
>CAZHCI010000125.1:0-8222 GCA_964530905.1 uncultured bacterium | reverse complement strand
TGGCGCTGGGCGGGCAGCTCGGCGTGGAGGTCCGCGGCGAAGGCGCGGCGCGGGCCGAGAGGCTCCGCCCGCACGCGCTCCGAAAGCCAGGCGAAGCCCAGCCCCGGCGGCAGCATCACGCCCTTCTGCGAGCCCGACACGACCGCGTCGAGACCCCACGGCACGGGCCGCAGCTCGCTCACCCCGAGGCTGGTGACGGCGTCGACCAGGATGCGCGCCTGGGGCGCGTGCTCGCGGATCGCGCGCGCCTGGCGTCGGACGTCGTGCAGCACCCCGGTGCTGGTCTCGGAATGCACCAGCGTCGCGGCGACCACGTCGGGTCGGGCGCGGACCGCGTCGGCCACCTGCTCGGCCGTCGGGCTCTCGCCCCACGGCGCCATGACCTCGACGACCTCGTGACCGTGGCGCCGGGCCAGGCTCGCCCAGCGCTCGCCGAACTTGCCGGCACGGACCGCCAGCACCGGCGCGCCGGCCGGCACGGCGGCCAGGAACGCCGCCTCGAACGCGCTGGTCCCGCTGCCGGACACGATCGCCACGTCGTCGCCGGGGACGCACGCCAGCTCGGCCAGCAACCGGCGAGCCTCGCCGAGCAGCTGCGCGAACTCGGGCGTGCGGTGGTGCAGCGGCGGCCGCGCGATCGCCTCGAGCACCGCCGGGGGAACCTCGACCGGGCCCGGCGCCGCCAGGCGCGTCTTGCGGACGCTCACAGGCGCACCAGCCTAAGGCTGCGGATCACGTCGCTCATCGAGGCCAGCACGTTCAGCACCTCGTCCGGCGGGGCGGCGTCGAGCGTGAGCGCGAACATCGCCGTCCCGCCCGCTCCCACCCGGCTCAGCTGCATCCCGACGATGTTCACGCCGGCGTCGCCGAGGACGGTCCCGACCTTCCCGACCGCGCCGGGCCGGTCGACGTTCGTGCAGATCAGCATGGCGCCCTCCGGCTTGATCTCGATCGGGTAGCCGTCGATCTCGACGATGCGCGGGACGGAGCCGAGCACGCTTCCCGCCACCTCCGTTTCGCCCTCGTCGGTCCGGACGGTGACCTGGACGAAGGTCGTGTAGCCCCGGCCGCGGGACGCGGTCGTCTTGGCGATGCGGATGTCGCGCTCGCGCGCGATGGCGGCCGCGTTGACGTAGTTCGGCGGCTCGTTCAGGATCGGCTCCAGGAACCCCTTCGTCACCGCGATCGCGATCGGATCGGGATCGCGCGGGAAGTCGCCGGCGAACTCGATCGCGATCTCGCGGACGCGTCCCCCGATCAGCTGCACCGCCGTCTTGCCCAGGATCTCTCCGAGCGCCAGGTGCTGGCCGAGGTCGCGCAGCACGTCGCTGGACAGCGCCGGCGCGTTCACCACGCCGCGCGAATAGTCGCCTCGCAGCGCCTCGACGGTCCGTTCCAGGATCTCGGCGCCGACGCGCGCCTGCGCCTCGCGCGTGTTCGCGCCAAGGTGGGCGGTCACCACCACGTCGTCGCGACCGACCAGCGGATGGTCGGGCAGGGGGGGCTCGAGCCGGAACACGTCGAGTCCGGCGGCGAACACCTGACCGTCGTCAAGCGCGGCGACCAGCGCTTCCTCGTCCACGATTCCGCCCCGTGCGGCGTTCACCACGACGGCGCCCCGAGGCATGCTGGCGAGCTCGTCGGGGCCGATCATGCCCAGCGTCTCCTCGGTCAGCGGCGTGTGCACGGTGAGCACGTCGGTGACGGCCAGCATCGCGTGAAGCTCGTCGAACAGCTCGACGTGAAGATCGTCGGCGCGGTGGCGCGAGATGTACGGGTCGTACGCGGAGACGGTCATGCCCAGCGCCTGCGCGCGCCGCGCGACCAGCGAGCCGATCCGTCCCAAGCCGACGACCCCGAGTCGCGACCCCTTGACCTCCCGGCCCAGGAACGCGCGGTCCCACCGCCCGTCGCGGATCAGGCGGTCGCTGCGGGCCACGCCCCGCGAGGCGGCCAGCATCAGCGCGATCGCGAGCTCGGCGGCCGAGACGTTGTTCGCCTCGGGCGCGTTGAGCACGACCACGCCGCGTCGGCTGGCCGCGTCCAGATCGATGTTGTCCACCCCGACGCCGCCCCGTCCGATCACCTTCAGCGCGGGCGCGGCGGCCAGCAGGGCGTCGTCGACCTGGGTTCGCGACCGGGTGATGATCGCGTCGTACCCGCCGACGATGCGAAGAAGCTCCTCGCGCCCGATCCCGGCGCGGTCGTGAACCTCGACGTCGCCGTGGTCGGCGTCGCCCAGCTGAATCTTGTCGGTGACCAGGATCCTCGGCATGCAGGGGGATGATAGCAGCCGGCGGTCGGCGGCTCTCAGTCGGCGTCGACGAACCCGTCGAGCGCCAGGCCCCCCGGCACCTCGAACGACTCGACGCCGAGCACGTCCATGGCCAGCTCGCCCCGCACCGAGAAGCCGGTCGGGACGCCCGACAGCGCGCCGGCCACCGCCCGCCGGCCGGGCTCGTCCAGCAGGCTCGGATCGGGGTAGAACAGCAGGTCCAGACGCCGCTCGCCGCCGGCGGGAAGCGGCACCGGCCCGACGTCCAGCCGGCCCAGCGGTCGTCCGCCCAGCGACAGCACCACGTCCTTGCCGTTCAGGAAGTAGCCGATCTCGCCGGGGTTGCGCACGGTGGCCACGATCTGCACGACCGGCACGCCGGGGCGAACCTCGAACACCCTCGAGTCGTCGCGCTCGAACGTCAGCGACGGCGGCGCCGCGGTCTCGCGCGGCAGCAGCCCGTCCTCGACCAGCACCGCGTCGCGCGTCTCGAACGCGAAGCCGGCCGCGGAGAAGCGGACGCGGCCCTCGAGCCGGTACGGCAGCGGCTCGCCGGTGAACGCCCGGGCGACCGCGGTCAGCAGCGGCCGCCTGGGCGGGAGCGCCGCGTCCACGGGGAACGCCAGCGGAACGCTGCCCTCCGCGTCCAGCCACGCGCCGGGCTCGAGCGTTCCCTCGGCGACCACGCTGCCGGCCAGCGACACGCGGTAGTCGAACCGGTCGAGCCGCACGCCGAACGGGTTCGGGTTGCGCGCCAGCACCGCCAGCTCGAGCTGGAGCCGCTCGCCCGCTCCGGGCGGGTCGAACCGTTCCAGCCGGGTCCGACCGGGCACGGCCTCGAACACCAGCGGGGCGACGTCCACGGTCGGACGCGCACGCACCTCGGCGCCGGGCGCGCAGGCGGTCAGGAGGAACAGCACGGCCAGAGCGATCAGGAGCGGCAGGCGGAGCACGGGTCGAGTCTAGCAGGCGGCCGCGCGCCGCTCGCGCTCGTGACCCGGCGTCACACGACCTGGCGCAGGCCGACGGCGCGCACGCGGCGCTCGAGCTCGGCCCGCAGCCGCGCGGCCCACGGCGCCCGCAGATCCGGATCGGCGTCCAGGATCTGCGTGGCCAACGCTCGCGAGCGCTCGATCAGCTCGCCGTCGCGGGTCAGGTCGCCCAGCTCCAGGTCGGGCAGCCCCGACTGCCGCGTGCCACGCAGCTCGCCCGGCCCCCTGAGCTCCAGGTCCTTCTCGGCGATCAGGAAACCGTCGGTGTGCTTCTCGATCACCTCGAGACGCTTCTGCGTGGCGCGCGATCGATCGCCCGCCACCAGGATGCAACGGCTCTCGGCGGCGCCGCGGCCGACCCGGCCGCGCAGCTGGTGGAGCTGCGCGAGCCCGAACCGCTCGGCGTTCTCGATCACCATCACGCTGGCGTTCGGGACGTCCACCCCGACCTCCACGACCGTGGTGGCCACCAGCAGATCGGTCTCGTGCGCGTGGAAGCGGCGCATCACCGCCTCCTTCTCGGCTCCGCTCATCCGGCCGTGCAGCAGGTCGATCCGGCAGGCGGCGGGAAGCATGGCACGCAGGTCGTCGGCCATCTCGGTCGCCGAGACGATCTCCTGCATCGTCTCGGCCTCGCTCCGCTCGATCAGCGGCGCGACCACGAACGCCTGACGGCCCGCGCGGATCTCGTCCCACACCTCGCGGTAGACGCGGGTCCGTTTCGACGCGCCGACCAGGGTGGTTCGGACCGGCGTCCGACCGGGCGGCAGCTCGTCGATCACCGACAGGTCGAGGTCGCCGTACGCGGTCAGCGCCAACGACCGTGGGATCGGCGTGGCGGACATCACCAGCACGTCGGGGAGGTCGCGCAGCAGCGCGCGTCGCTGCTCGACGCCGAAGCGGTGCTCCTCGTCGATGATCGCGAGGCCCAGGTCCACGAACGTCACGCCCTCCTGGATCAGGGCGTGGGTGCCCACGACCAGGTCGGCCTCGCCCCCGGCGGCGCGCGCTCGGGCGGCGCGACGATCGGCAGCGCCGTGCGCGCCGATCAGCAGCTCGGTGCGTACCCCCAGCGGATGCAGGTACGCGCGCAGGTTGCCGAAGTGCTGGCGTGCCAGGATCTCCGTCGGCGCCATCAGCGCGACCTGACGCCCGGCACGGATCGCGACCCAGGCGGCCGCGGCGGCGACCGCGGTCTTGCCGCTGCCGACGTCGCCCTGGAGCAGGCGCGCCATCTGGCGGGAGCTGGCCATGTCGGCGACGATCTCGTCGCGCACGCGTCGCTGCGCGCCGGTGAAGCGGAACGGCAGCGCCTCCTCGAAGGTACGCAGGTCCACGTCGCGCACCGCGACGGCGCGGCCGCCGGCGTCAGCGCGGCGGGTGCGGAGGATCCGCAGCTCCAGGAAGAGGAACTCGTCGAACCGCAGCCGCTTCAGGGCGCCGGCGAGGCCCTCCTCGTCGCCCGGGAAGTGCACCTGCCGGAGCGCCCGATCGAGCGACACGAGGCCCTCCCGCTCCAGAAGCGTGCGCGGCAGGTGGTCCGGCACGGTGGGGAGCGCCTCGAGCAGCGTGTGCACGGCGCGCCGAAGGTAGTCCTGCGAGAGGCCGCGGGGCGTGCGGTACAGGCCGACGATGCGGTCCGTGGACAGGCCGGCGTCCCCCTCGACCACCTCGTGGTGCAGCGCGTGCAGCTCGCGGGTGGCGCCTCGCTCCTTGATCCGCCCCGTCACGATCAGCGTCCTGCCGGGGAACAGCTGCTCTTCGAGCCACGGCTGGTTGAACCAGACGACGGTCAGGCGCTCGCCTCGGCGATCCTCCAGGAAGCCGCGCAGCACGTGCATGCCGCGGCGCGAGCGGACGCCCTTGCGGCCCAGCAGCGTTCCCTGCACGGTCGCCTGCTCCTGCCCGGCCAACGCCCGGAAGTCGGGCAGCGCGCGACGGTCCTCGTAGCGTCGCGGCCAGACGGCGAGAAGGTCGCGTCCCCGCTCGACCCCGATCTCGGCCAGCTTGCGCGGCGCGTGCGCGGCCAGCCCGAACGCGGCCTCGCTCAGCGGGGCGTCGAGAAGCTCGGCCGCCGTCCGCGCCTCCGGGCCCGGATCGGACGTCTGCGCGGCGCCGCCGGCCGGCTCGGCGCGACGGGCCGTGCCGGTCGGGGCCGTCCCGGTCGAGCGTGCACCGTTCGCGTGCTCCTCGGCCTTGCGCTCTTCGGCCTTGCGATCCTCCGCGTCGAGTCGCGAGAGCGCGGCTCGCACCGCCCGCGCACGCGCGGGCACCTCCAGCTCCGCGTAGCCGGCCAGCAGGCCGCGCACGTCGGCGAACGGCGCGCCGACGACGGTGACGAGCTTCTCGAGACCGCCGACGACGACGTCGTCGAGGCACCCGCCGCGCAGCTCCTGGCGCAGCGGCCCCCGCAGTCGGTCCCTGAGCTCTCGGGCGCTGGGCACGCGTCATCGTACCCGCCTCGACGGTGCCGTGAAATCGGGACTCGGCGCGCGCGAATCGTCTAGGGTGTAGGTAACGCGAACGGACCTGCGGTCAGCCCGCTCCGCGGATGGCCACCGGCGCACGTCCGATTCGATCGAACGCGCCGACCCTTCGGTGCTTGCGGGTCCATGCAGGCCGAGCGTCCCGGGACGAACGGTCTCCGGGGGAAGGAGCACCATGGTTCGGAGAACGCTAGTACTGCTGGCCGCCCTCGCGATCGGATTCGCGACCGCCCAGGGCGAACTCGAGATCTTCTCGTGGTGGGCGGGGGACGAAGGGCCCGCGCTCGAGGCCCTGATCGACCTGTACGAGGACCAGCACCCCGACGTCGAGGTGGTCAACGCCACCGTCACGGGCGGGTCGGGCGTGAACGCCCGCGCCGTCCTCAAGACCCGCATGCTGGGCGGCGATCCGCCCGACAGCTTCCAGGTCCACGCCGGCGAAGAGCTGATCGGGACCTGGGTCGCGGCCGACCGCATGGTCGACATCACCGAGCTGTTCGAAGAGGAAGGGTTCCTGGACGCCTTCCCCGCCGGTCTGATCGACCTGATCAGCACCGACGAGGGGATCTGGAGCGTTCCGGTGAACATCCACCGCTCGAACGTGCTCTGGTTCGTGCCCGACAACCTCGACGAGTGGGGCGTGTCGACGCCCGGTAGCTGGAGCGAGTTCACCAGCGAGACCTGCCCCGCGCTGCAGGAGCAGGGCGTGACGCCGCTGGTCGTCGGCGAGAACTGGACGATGCAGCACCTGTGGGAATCGGTCGCGCTGGCCGAGCTCGGCGTGGACGACTACCGCAACCTGTGGACCGCCGACCTGGCGTTCACCGACCCGAAGGTCGTCGCCGTCTGGGAAACGTTCGGCGACGTGCTCGAGTGCACGAACGACGACGCCTCCGGCCTCAGCTGGCAACAGGCGACCGACCGGATCGTGGACGGCGAAGCGGCGTTCAACGTGATGGGCGACTGGGCGGCCGGCTACATGGTCACCACCCTGGAGCTCACGCCCGGCGAAGGCTTCTCGTGGGCCGCCAGCCCCGGCACCGACGGCATGTTCATGCTGCTCTCCGACTCGTTCGGCCTGCCGGTCGGCGCGCCGAACGACGACAACGCGCGCGACTGGCTGCGCCTCGTCGGCTCGAAGGAAGGCCAGGACACGTTCAACCCGCTGAAGGGCTCGATCAGCCCGCGCCTCGACAGCGACGTGTCGCTGTACAACGCCTACCTGCGCTCCGCCGCCCAGGACTACGCCAACGACGTCCAGGTCGGTAGCCTGGTGCACGGCGCCGTCGCGAAGGAAGGCTTCATGAGCGAGTTCGCCACGGTCATGGAGATCTTCTTGGGCAGCGGTTCTCCCGACGCCGCGTCGAACGCGGCGCAGGCCGTCGCCAACCAGGTCGGCCTCGGAGACTGACCGTTCCTGAGGGGGAGCGCGCCTCGCGCGCTCCCTCGCCTTTCGCTCGTCCACCGGGGGACCGTTATGCGCCGTAGCGATCGTCTCACCGCCTTCCTGATGCTGCTCCCGTCGGTCGTGCTGCTCGCGATCTTCGTGTACGGCTTCATCGGCCGAACCGCCTGGGTGTCGCTCACGAACTGGGGAGCCGATGCGAGCCAGGCGCTGGCGCTGGATCCGCAGCTCGAGTTCATCGGCTTCGCGAACTACCGCAAGCTGTTCACCAGCCTGATCGACACGCGCTTCCGGCAAGACCTGGTCAACACCTTCTTCTTCACGATCTTCTTCCTGCTCGGCTGCCTCGTGCTCGGCCTGGGACTGGCGATCTTGCTGGACCAGAAAGTCCGGTTCGAAGGTCTATTTCGCACCATCTTCCTATTTCCGTTCGCCCTCGCCTTCATCGTCACCGGCACCGTCTGGCGCTGGATGCTCCAGCCGCAGGGCGGCGTCAACGTCCTGCCCGAGCTGGTCGGACTGCCACGCCTGACGTTCCCGTGGGTCACGACGAGGCAGCAGATCTGGCAGTTCGACTGGAACGCGGTCCCGGCGTTCTTCGCCGGCACGGCCGCACTGGTCTTCCTCTGGCTGGCGTGGCGGGCGTGGCGTTCGTCCAGGCGTCCCCGCGCCGTCGTGCACGGCGTCCTGGCGCTGGGGCTGGGCGGCTGGGCGGTGTCGGGCACGCCCGGCGTCACCTTGCTCCCGTATCCCGAGATGCACGGCTTCAACGTCGCGTTCGTCGGCATCGTGCTCGCCGCCGTCTGGCAGATGTCGGGCTATACGATGGCGCTCTACCTGGCGGGGCTGCGCGGCATCCCCGAACAGCTGCGCGAGGCCGCCCGCATCGACGGCGCCTCGGAGATTCAGGTCTATCGCCACGTGATCCTGCCGATGCTGGGGCCGATCACCCTGTCGGCGATGATCATCCTGGGGCACATCAGCCTCAAGATCTTCGACCTCATCTGGGCGATGGCCGGCGCGGACAACGCCACGACCGACGTGCCGGCGCTGCTGATGTACCT
>CAZHCI010000124.1:0-8300 GCA_964530905.1 uncultured bacterium | reverse complement strand
CACGACGTCGACTGGCGCTGGACGAAAGGCCACGACGGCCACCCCGAGAACGAGCAGGTGGACCGGCTGGCCCTGAGCGCCCGTCGCGAGCGCAGGACGCCCGCGGGAAGCCGCGACGTCGGCCAGGCGTAGACGTCCGGCGCCGCGGCGCCCCGCCGCGCGTCGGTCGCGCCGGCCGTCAGTCGCCCCGACCGTCCGCCAACCGAGCCAGCAGGTCGCGCAGCACCGACGCCCCGACGGTCAGCGACGTCGGATCGAGCCACTCGTCGAGCCGGTGCGCATCGCCACCCTCGTACAGACCCAGGCAGATCGCCGGAATCCCAGCGGCCATCGCCGCGTTGGCGTCGGTGCTGCTCGCCGCCTGCCGCGACTCGAGGTCGTGGGCCTGGAGAGCGGCCGTGGCCGCGCCCGTCAGCCAGCCGTCGTCCGATCGTCCGGCGGGCCGGTCGCCGACCGGCTCGACGACGAGCTCGACCCGATGTCGGCGCGCGACGTTGCGCAGCCGTTTCTCGGCGTCGGCCCGCATGGCGTCCAGCGTCGCCCGGTCCAGGCTGCGAAGATCGAGCGTGAGCCACGACGACGCGGCGATCGCGTTCACCGCGGAGCCACCGCCGACCTGACCGACGTTCAGGCTGCTGCGAGGCGCGCCCGGCACGGGGATCCGCGTCAACGCGTGGACCGCGTCACCGAGCGCGTGCACGGCGCTGGGCGAGGGGTAGTCGCCCCACGAGTGCCCTCCGGGGGCGCCGAATCGGGCCCGCAGGCGGCGCGACCCCACGCCCGCGTCCACGACCGAGCCCATGTGCCCGTCGATCGCGACGAACGCGTCGAGCTCGGCGCCCAGGTCGGCCACCAGTCGGCGGGCGCCGCGAAGATCGCCCAGACCCTCCTCGCCCACCGTGAAGCCCAGCAGGATGGTGGGCCGGTTCGTCACGGCGCCCCGCGCGACCTGCTCGGCGAGATGGAGAAGCTGCGCGACGCTCGCGGAGTTGTCGCCGATGCCGGGAGCCTTCCAGTGCCGCTCGTTCTCCTCGACCACGCGCACGTCCACGTCCGGCCCGAAGACGGTGTCGAGGTGCGCGACGAGCGCGACCGTCGGCCCACCTCCACCGGGCAGCCACGCCAGCACGTTCCCCACGGAATCGCGCTCGGGCGCCACGCCTGCGGCGCGAAGCAGCTCCTCCACGAGGGCGGCGCGCGCGCCCTCCTCGAAGGTCGGGGCCGGCGTCTCGCACACGCGCCGCAGCAGGCCGCGAAGCTCGGCGTCCTCGCTCATGACGGGCCTTCCTCGTCCACGCGGAAGCGGGAGAGCGCCTCCATCGGGCTCGGTCGGTCGGTCGCGATCCAGCGACAGAACGCCGGGCCGCCCTCGGGCTCGATGCGATGGCGACAGGTCGGGCACTCGGGAAACGCCAGCTCGGTGTAGGCGATCTCGGACAGATCGGCGGGGCCGACGCGCTCACGGCCGCAGCCCGCGCGGAAGCGGCGCTGACTCACTCGGCGGAGTCCTGCAACGAGGCGATCCCCTCGCGCAGGGCGTACAGCGCAGCCTGCGTGCGGTTGTTCAGCCGCAGCTTGCTGAAGATCTCGGACAGGCGATTCCTGACCGTCTTCTCGCTCACGTCCAACGCCGCCGCGATCTCCTGGTTCGTCGCGCCCTGCGCGAGGTGGCGGAGGATCTCCTCCTCGCGGTCGGTGAGCTCGCGAAGGCGATGGTCCGGATGGGCCGGGAGCTGGTCCGTCTTGCGGAACTCGTCCAGGATGCTGGCCGCCATCTCCGCGTTGAGCAGCGTCTCTCCCGCCGCGACGCGGCGAATGGCGGAGATCAGGTCGCCGGCGTCGGCGTCCTTGAGCATGTATCCCCGGGCGCCGACCTTGATCGCCTCGAACACGTAGCGATCCTGCCGGTACATCGTCAGGATGATGACGCGGATGTCGGGATCCTCGGCCAGGATGGCCTTGGTGGCCGCGACGCCGTCGAGCTCGGGCATCTGGATGTCCATCAGCACGACGTCCGGCTTCGTTTCGAGCGCATAGCGGACGGCCTCGCGACCGGTGGACGCCTCGCCGATGATGCGAACGTCGTCCTCGGTCTCGAGGATGCTCCGTAGCCCCTGACGGAACATCGCGTGGTCGTCGCACAGCAACAGGCGTGTCATGACGTCATCCTAGCGCACGGACCGCGTGCTACCGTGCACCGCGGCAGCCGTCCGGCACGCGCGTCGCGGGCGCCGGACGGCTGCAGGGAAGGGACATCGATGGCACATCCGAAGGGCGTTCTGATCGAACGCCTCCAGAAGGAAGGCCGCCAGCCGCGATTCGAATCGCGGATCAGCGGGCCCGACCACGAGCCGATCTTCGAGTCCGACGTGATGGTGGACGACGAAGTCCTCGGTCGCGGAACCGGCCCGAACAAACGCACCGCGGAGCGCAGCGCCGCGGAGGAGGCCCTCGCGGCGCTCGACGCGCCCCAGGAGAAGCCGTCCGGCCGGCGTCGCGGGAAACGGTCGAAGGCCGCGCCCCCGCCGGAGGTCGAGCCGACCGCGGCCACGAGCCCGGCACCCGCGAAGCCCGCCGCCGAGCCGGCGATGGACGATCTCGAGGCGGGTCCGTTCGAGGGCCCTTGGCCGGTGTTCGAGACGGTGCTGGCGACCGCGCTTCGCGTGGCGCACGACCGTGTCGCTGCCGGCCTGGCGACCGACGAGGCGCGCGCCTCGATCGAGACGTTCGCGCTGACGCTGTACAAGAACATGCTCCAGGACCTGGGCGAGATCGTCGAGGAGGACGTCGGGGACTGAGCGTCCCCGACGCGCCTGCAGGCGGCACGGCCGGACGTCTCGCTCGGCTGGGGACGTCAGCCGCTGCCGTCGCCGGCGTCGCGGGCGTCGCCGGCGTTGAGGCGTGCCCAGCGCTCGATCCGGTTCAGGTCCGAGCTCGCCTTCTCCTGCACCAGCAGCCGGCGCAGGCGCTCGCCGCCGGGCATGTCGCCGCCTTGCGCCTCGATCATCTCCACCATCTTCGCGCCGAACGCGCGCAGCGGCACGGTGGTGGGCAGGTCGCCGGCGTTGGCGTCGTCGGGCGCCTCGAGAATGAGCAGGTCGGGGTCGAGGCCGCCGCGGTCGGGGTCGACCCGCACGAGCACCTCGCCATGATCGGTCGTTACCAGAAAGCGTGTTTGCACGCGGCACGCTAGCACGACAGCGGCCCGGTGCATCGTGCCATGATGACCGGGCATGGCCGAGATTCTCGCTTCCCAACCCGCGCTCGCGATCGCCACCATCGTGGCCCTGGGCGCCGGGGCGCAGTGGGCGGCGTGGCGTATCGGTCTGCCGGCGATCCTGCCGCTGCTGATCGTCGGCTTCCTGGTCGGCCCGCTGTTCGGCTGGATCGATCCGGCCGCGCTCATCGGCCAGGACATCCTCTTCCCCGCCGTATCGCTGGCCGTCGGCCTCATCCTGTTCGAGGGCGGGCTCACGCTGTCGCTTCCCGAGGTCCGCGAGACGCGGGGCGTGGTCATCCGCCTCGTCACGATCGGCGCGATGGTCACCTGGCTGGGCGCGACGTTCGCGGCGTGGGCGCTGGTCGGCCTGCCGCTCCAGCTCGCGTTCCTGTTCGGCGCGCTGATCATCGTGACCGGCCCGACGGTGATCGGGCCGCTGCTGCGCATCGTCCGTCCCTCCGCACGCGTCGCGAACGTCCTGAAGTGGGAAGGCATCCTGATCGACGCGATCGGGGCGATGGTGGCGGTCCTGGTCTTCGAGTTCCTGCTGATCGAGAACCGCGAGCAGGCGCTCGGCAGCACGATGCTGCTGTTCCTCCGCTTCATCCTGACCGGCACGGTGGTGGGCGTCATCGCCGGCAGCCTGCTCGCATGGCTGTTGCGCCGACGCTTCATTCCCGATTACCTCGTCAACCTCGTCGCGCTCGCGATGGTGTTCGCCACCTTCGCGATCGCCAGCGCCATGGCGCAGGAAGCCGGCCTGCTCGCCACGGTCCTGATGGGGATGGTGATCGCCAACCGCGGCGTGCCGAACATCAACGACCTGCTGAGCTTCAAGGAGGACCTGACGGTCCTGTTCATCAGCCTGCTGTTCATCGTGCTCGCCGCCAACATCGACCTCGGAGCGTTCATGCAGGCGCTCAGCCTTCCCAGCCTGGCGCTGCTGGCCACGGTCATCCTGATCATTCGACCGCTCTCGGTGTTCGCGTCCACCGCCGGCAGCTCGCTCAGCCTCCGCGAGAAGGCGTTCCTCGGCTGGATCGCGCCGCGCGGCATCGTGGCGGCAGCGGTCAGCTCGCTGTTCGCCACGAAGCTCGTCGACGCCGGCTTCGAAGGCGCCGAGTCGCTCGTTCCGCTCGTGTTCCTGGTGATCGTGGGCACGGTCCTGCTCGGCAGCGTGACCGCCAAGCCGGTCGCGGAGGCGCTCGGCGTGGCGGAGCCCGACCCGCAAGGGTTCCTGATCCTGGGCGCCCACCCGATCGCGCGCCGCATCGCGGAGTTCTTGAAGGGTGAGGATCTGGCGGTGATGCTGGCGGACACGAACTGGTCGAACGTCGCCGCGGCCCGCCTCGAAGGGCTTCCGGCGTACTACGGGAGCCTGCTCTCCGACCGGACCGACGACGAGATTCGCCTCTCGGGGATCGGCCGTCTGCTGGCGCTCACCTCGAACGACGAGGCGAACGCGCTGTCGTCGCTCAAGTACGCCCGCACCTTCGGGACGCAGAACGTGTTCCAGCTCGCCTCGGGCACGTCGGGCAGCGCACGGGACAACCTGTCGACCGAGCAACGGGGGCGGCTGGCGTTCGGACCGGACGTGGACTACGCGCAGCTCGAGTCGTTGTTCGACCGGGGCGCGATCCTGAAGCGCACGCCCCTCTCGGAGCGCGTCTCGATCGACGACCTGCGCCGTCGCGGCGACGAGGACCAGGTGCCGCTGTTCGTGATCCATAACGGCACGATCCGGCTGTTGCCGGAGCAGGGTGCGCTACCCGAGGGGGACAGCGAGCTGGTGTCGTTGGTGGCGCCGCCCGAGACGGAGTGATCGCCGGCCGGGCGCCTCGCGAGCGGGCGTGCGGCGGCTCAGTTGCTCGCTTCGTCCAGGAAGCGGGTCAGCGCGGCGACGTCGACGACGATCGGCGAGCGACGGCGCTTGACGGCGCCGTACTCGAGCAGGCGGGCCAGGCAGTGGCTCACCGTCTCGCGGGTGGCGCCGATCATCTTGGCGAGGTCCTGTTGCGTGAGGTTCAGGTCGATCTCCATCCCCCGCTCGCCCTCTTTGCCGAAGTCGCCCGAGAGACGGACCAGCAGGTTCGCCAGTCGGCCGGGCGCGTCGAACGCGCCGACCTCGGCCTGCCACTGCTGCGCTTGCCATAGCCGCGTGGACATGACCTGGATGAACTTCATCGCGATGCGCGGGTACTGCTGCAGGAGGCGCTGGAAGTCGGACTCGGGCATCACGATCAGCGTGGTGTCGACCACCGCCTCGGCCTGGTTGGGCCGTCGCTCGCTGGGAAGCAGGAGCAGCTCGCCGAAGATGTCGTACTGGCCGAGCAGCCCGAGGATCATCTCCTTCCCGTTCGGGAAGTACATGGAGATCTTGACCATGCCGTTACGCACGAAGTAGAGCGCGTCGGCCGGATCTTCCATGTGGTAGACGATCTCGCCCGCGGCGTAGCGCCGATAGGGCGTGATCTTCGACAGCTGCTCGAGCTCGTCCTCGGAGAGGTCCTCGAACAGCTGCGTATTCTTCAGATGCCAGACGAGACTCGGATATTCCTGCATGCTGATCGAGTGTAGCGCACGTCGGCACGCGAAGCGCCGAGAGCCGCACGCGGGACCTCAATCGGGCGCGCTCGTGGCCCATGCGAGCGCCAGCCGGGCCGTCGCCTCGAGCGCCTTTCGGTGGGTCCGTTCGTACGCGTGCGACGCATCCACGCCAGGGCCGATCAAGGCGGCTCGCCACGATCCTCCCGCCCGCCAGGCGGCCGAGGCGTCCGAGCCGTAGTAGGGGTAGACGTCGGTCGCCAGCTCGATGCTCTCGCGCTCGGCCAGCTGCCGCAGCGCACGATTCATCACCGGGTCGTACGGACCGGTCGAGTCCTTGATGCACAGCGTCACGGCGTCCTCGCGACTGGCCTGCCCCCGGCCGACCGCCGCCATGTCGAGGCAGAGAAGCTCCTCGGTCTCCGCGGGGATGCCGGCCGCCGCGCCGTGACCGACCTCCTCGTAGTTCGACACGAACACGTGCACGTCCCCCGGAGGACGCGTGTCGGAGGCCGTCAGCGACCGCGTCACGGCCAGGCAGACGGCCACGGACGCCTTGTTGTCCAGGTGGCGCCCCTTCACGAACCCCGACTCGGTCACGCGCGGCGCGCTCAGGAACGCCACAGGGTCGCCGACGCCGACGCCCAGCGCCCGCACGGCGTCGGCGTCCCACGCCTCGGCGTCCAGCCGAAGCTCCAGCGACGAGGCGTCGCGCTTCAGGTCGCGGAGCGCGGGCCCGTGGACGTGGGTGGACTGCTTGACGTTGACGACCGTTCCCGTGAGGTGACGACCGCCGAACGTGGTGAGCCGGCACTCCGCGCCCTCGACGGTCGTCCAGTCGTACCCGCCCAACGCCGTGAGCCGCAGCCGACCGTCACGCTTGATCTCGGCGACCATCGCGCCCAGCGTGTCGACGTGGCACGCCATGGTCCTCGCGGGGGCGGGACCTCCGCGCACCGTCCAGACGAGCGCGCCTTTCGGCGTCCGCGCGAACGGCACCCCGAGCGGCCGGAGCCACGATTCCAACAGCGCGACGGCGTCCTCGGTGAAGCCGGTCGGCGAGGGAACCTCGAGCAGATGCACGAGATCGTCGACGAGAGCGTCCGTATCGAGGCCGGGAGCGGAAACGTCGGGAATCATGACGCCACGGTACCCCCGAGGGGCGCTGCGCGTGTCCGCGTCCTGGGCACGTGCCCAGGACGCCGCACCTCCCTCGGTCCTCCGCGGTCTCCCCCGTCGCTCCGCCGCCGTCCGAGCTCGCGGCGAGCTACGGCGACGCCAGAGCGGCCTGTTCGGCGAGCTGCAGCCGCACCAGCCGGGCGTACGCCTGCGGCGAGCCGAAGTCGTTCAGCCTGAAGCCCCCCACGAACACCGTCGGCGTGCCGGACAGGCCGAGCTCGCGGGCCCGGGCCGTGGCGGCCCGGACGGTCGACCGCGCGTCGCCGTCCGCCAGGCATGCCCCGACCCGCTCGGCTGCGAGGTCCGCGGCTCGTGCCTCGTCATCGCCGTCGTGCGCCTCGGACGCGGCTGCCGCGACCGCCTCGACGTCTCGCGTCGCCCGCGCGAAGTACGGAAGCGGATCGCCGAGTCCGTTCCAGGCGTCCAGACGCTCGAACAGCAGGTCGTGGTACGGCCAGAACGCGTCGTCGCCGTACAGGTCGGCGACGCACTGCGCGGCTTCGGCGGCCGGCTCGGCGTTGGCGTGGATCGACGTCAGCGGGAAGTGGTGGAACGCGAAGCCGACGTCGTCCCGGGCCAGCACGGTCGCCTCCAGCGACGGCAGGATCTCGAGGGCGTAACGCTGGCAGAAGGGGCACTCGAAGTCGCTGAACACCCGGATCGTCACGGCGGCGTCGTCCGCGCCCAACGTCGCGGCCGGCGGACCGAACGCCTCGTCGTCGACGCTGGGCAACGAGAACGACAGCCTGCCCGCGGGCGGCGAGCCCGCCTCGAGGTCGAGCTCCAGCGCGTACGCCTCGACCCCGATCGTGACCGGACCCGAGCCCGCGAGCTCCGGGGCCTGGTCGCGCAGGAAGGCGGCGATCGGCTCCTCGATGCCCGCCCCGTAGCCGCTGGCGATCGCCAGAGCGGACGCGGCGTCGCTCACCCCTCCCTCGTCCAAGGCACCGACCAGCGTCACCTGCGCCAGGACGTCGCTCGGCGCCCGAACCGAGAGGCTCAGCCCACCGAGGCGGTACGCACCGTCATCGCCATCGACGGCGACCGCGCCGGAAGCGTCCAGGAAGGTGTCGAGTCGGTCCCCGATCGCCTGGGCGGAGGCGAGCGGCACGAGGGCGAGCAGCAGCGTGAGCACGGCGACGAGCGCCAGGACGGGCGGGGGGGTGGTGGATCGCATGCGGCCTCCGGGGCGGCGAACGACCGCGGGTCGCGGCCGGACGATGGCGTAGAGCGCGAGCGTCACCGCCTGCGGCGACCGGATTCGCGCCGGGACGAGGGAGGCCGGGACCGTACGCTCGTGCCAGGTCGCGAGCGGCGCGCTCGGGACCGGCCTCGCACGTGCCGACGGAACGCCGAG
>CAZHCI010000123.1:5063-8387 GCA_964530905.1 uncultured bacterium | reverse complement strand
GCTGAAGCGCCGTGCTAGCGTTGCCTTGATCAGAGGACGGGAGGCTCCCATGTCGACGCCGAGCCGCGGATCGTTTCGTGCCGGACGCACCCTCGGGAGGGGCCGCGCCCACGATCGCGGCGGACGGGGGCGTAGCCTGGGGCGCGTCGCGGCGCTGGCGCTGTTCCTGGCGCTGTCGTGCGCGTCGTTCATCGCCTCGGCACAGGACGCCCCCATCCCCGAGCGTTTCGCGACCACGAGCAGCGACACCGACTACCCCGGCGGCGACCTGACGCCCCTGTTCAACGTGTCCCTGCAGCAGTGTCACGGCACCTGTCTGCGGATGGAGGAGTGCGCGGGCTTCACCTTCGATCAGCGGAACGGCGCTTGCTTCCCGAAGGCCGTCGTGGGCGACCCGGTCACGTTCGAGGGAGCGCTGTCGGGCGTGATCACGCGACGCGACGACGTCGAGCTGGAGCGCGCCCGCGAGGTCGCCGCGAAGCTGGACTTCCTCGATGCGGACGATGTGGACGCGGCTCGCGAGCAGGCCACCTCCATGGCGGAGCGGTACCCGGCCGACGGGCGGTCCGAGGACCGGCTGCTGGACGCCGCGCGCCGGTCGCCGTCGCAGGCCGTGATCTGGACCGGCGCCGCCGTGACGGTCGCCGACGACGGGGCGGCGTGGCTCGCCCACGCGCGGGCCCTGCTCGCCGAGGCGGCGCGCGACGCCAACCGTCGCTACGACCGGAACCGTCAGGCGGTGAGCGCGGCGCTCAACGCGACCCTTCGCCTGCCGGAGCCTGAGCGTGCCCAGGCGCTCGTGGTCTTGGCGCACGCGCTCGAAGAGGCCTACCGCGGCGAGGCCGCGCTCGGCGCGCTGCGGCTGGCCGATGCGATCCGGCCCGGCGTCGCCGCGGACGATCTCGCGCGGCTGCGGGAGCGCTTCGGCTTCCGTGTGCTTTCGCACGACGTGGACGCCAGCAGCGCCGCGCCGCGCATCTGCGTGAGCTTCTCTGGCGAGCTCTCGGCGCGGCGCGACTACGCGCCGTTCGTGCGGGGCGACGTTCCGGGTCTCGCGCTCGAGGTCGAAGGACAGGAGCTGTGCGTCACGGGCGTGGACTACGGCGAGAGCTACGAGCTGACGCTCAGGGCGGGCCTTTCCAGCGCCGGGGGCGATGCGCTGATGGGCGACGTGCCGCTCGCGGTCTACGTCCGCGACCGCGCGCCGTCGGTGCGCTTCCCGGCCCGCGCCTACGTGCTTCCCGCCGCGGGGCCACGCGCGCTGCCGATCGAGACCGTGAACGCCGACCGGCTGGAGCTGCGGCTGCTGCGGGTGTCCGACCGCAACCTCGCCACCGCCGTCCGCGACGGCGCCTTCGCCGAAGCCCTGAGCGCCTGGGAGGGCGAACGGTTCGAGGCGCTGCTGGCCGAGCCGGTCTGGGAGGGCGAGGCGCAGCTGGAAGGAACGCTCAACCGTGCCACCCCCTCGCGCCTGCCGCTCGACGAGGTCGGCGAGCTGGAGCCCGGCGCCTACGTGCTGCGCGCCGTCGTTCCAGACACCGAGCCGTTCGACGTCGCGCCGGCCACGCAGTGGTTCATGGTGTCCGACCTCGGCGTCACCACGCTGGCGGGCACCGACGGCCTGCACGTCGTGGTGCAGCGCCTGTCCGACGGGCGGCCGGCCGACGGCCTGCAGGTGACGCTGCTGGCTCGCTCGAACCGCGTGCTCGCCGAAGCGCGCAGCGACGATCGGGGCGAGGTCCGCTTCGCGGCCCCGCTCACGCGCGGCGTGGGCGCGGCTGCGCCGGCGCTGGTGCTGGTCGAGGGCGAGGACGACCTGGCGGTGCTCTCGCTCGACGAGCCCGAGTTCGACCTCTCGGACCGCGGCGTGGCGGGGCGCGAGGCCCCCGGACCGATCGACCTGTTCCTGGCCACCGACCGCGGCGTCTACCGGCCGGGCGAGACGATCCACCTGACCGCCCTCGCCCGCGATCCACAGGCCCGCGCCGTTCCGGGCCTGCCGCTCACGGTACGGCTGCTCCGGCCCGACGGGATCGAGGTCGCGCGCGCCCTGTCCCGTGACGAGCTCGCGGGTGGGCACGTGATCGCGCTGCCCCTGGGGACCGACGTGCCGCGCGGGGTCTGGAGGGTCGAGGCGCTCGCCGACCCGGACGCGCCCCCGCTGGCCGCCCGGACCGTGCTGGTCGAGGATTTCGTGCCGGAGCGCATCGACTTCGAGGTGTCGCTGGGCGAAGACGGCCCCATCGATCCGGCGTCGCCGCCCCGGTTGCGGATCGAGGCGCGGCACGCGTTCGGCCCGCCCGCGGCGGGGCTGCCGCTGTCGGGAAGCGTCATCGTGAGCGCGACCCCCGAGCTCGCGGGCTGGCCCGGCTTCCGGTTCGGCCGGTTCGATCAGGACGTCGACCCCCAGCGACGCGTGTTCGACGCCGGCTCGCGGACCGACGCCGACGGTCGGCTGACCGTGCCCCTTCCGCTGGACCGGCTCGCCCTCGAGGCGCGCCCCTACGCCGCGACGGTGAACGCGACGTTGACCGACGGCTCGTCCCGTCCGGTGGAGCGCACGCTCGCTCGCGCCCTGCGGCCGACGGGACCGGTCGTCGGCATCCGTCCCGAGTTCGACGGGGCGCTGCCCGAGAACGCCGAGGCCGGCTTCGAGGTCGTCCTGGTCGACCCGGACGGGAGCGCGACGAGCGGCGAGCTGCGCTGGCAGATCGACCGCGTCGCGACCCGCTACCAGTGGTTCAGCCAGGGCGGACGCTGGTTCTGGGAGCCCGTGACCGAACGCCGGCGCGTGGGCGAGGGCGTCGTCTCCACGAGCGACGGCCCGGCCCGCATCGCCGTCCCCGTCGCCTGGGGCCGGCACGAGCTGCGCGTGACCCACGAGGGCGCGGCGTACGCCAGCGCCTCGATGGCGTTCACCGCGGGCTGGTACGCGCCGGCCACCAGCCGCGAGACCCCCGAGACGCTGGAGCTGTCGCTGGACGCCGACGCCTACGCGCCCGGCGAGGTGGCGCGGCTGCGCATCGTGCCCGAGGGCGCGGGCACGGCGCTCGTCACGGTCCTCTCGGACCGGGTGGTCGACACGCGACTGGTGCCCGTCGACGGCGTGACCGTCGTCGAGCTGCCGGTGACCGAGGCGTGGGGCGTGGGCGCCTACGTCACGGCCAGCCTGATCCGTCCCAGCGACGGCCCGGAGTCCATGCCCGCGCGCAGCCTCGGGGTGGCGCACGCGAGCGTCGCGCCCGGTGACCGCGCGTTGCGCACGCGGCTGGACGCGCCCACCGAGGCGCGCCCGCGCGAGCGGCTGGCGCTGACGTTGGAGCT
>CAZHCI010000123.1:0-4963 GCA_964530905.1 uncultured bacterium | reverse complement strand
CGCACGACGGGCCGGTCCCGGCCGAGGACGTGCTGGCCCTCTTCAGCGGCCCGGTCGAGGTGGTGAACGGCCGTGCCGAGGTGGGCTTCGACCTCCCGGCGTTCAACGGCACCGTCCGCGTCATGGCGGTCGCCTGGACCGACCGGGCGGTCGGGCAGGCCCAGGCGGACGTGCTGGTGCGCGACCCGGTGGTGGTGCAGCCCAGCCTGCCGCGCTTCATGACGCCGGGCGACGCCAGTCGCCTTCGGCTGGAGCTGACCCACGCCACCGGCCCCGCCGGCGAGATGGCGCTCGAAGCCCATGGCCACGGTCTGGGCGAGGTGCCGACCAGCGTCGTTCTGGGGGAGGGCGAGCGCGTGGTGCTGGACCTGCCGCTGCGGCCCAGCGAGGTAGGCCTCCACGACCTCCGGATCGAGCTGACCACGCCGGACGGCCGGGTGCTGAGGCGTGAGCTGCGGCTCACCGTCCAGCACAACGATCCCGAGGTCGCGCGCTCGTCGCAGTTCGCGCTGGCGCCGAGCGAGAGCTTCCGACTCGACGACGCCGCGCTGGCCGGCTTCCGTCCGGGCAGCGCGCGGGCGACGCTGATCGCCGGTCCGGGCGCCGCGCTGGACCTGCCGGGTCTCGTGCAGCGACTGGTCGGCTACCCGTACGGCTGCAGCGAGCAGATCGCCTCCGGCCTCCAGCCGCTGCTGGCGGCGCCCGACCTGGTGGCGGAGCTCGGCCTGGCGACCGACGCCGAGGTGCGCGAGCGGCTCCAGCACGGCGTCGACCGCCTCCTCACGCGGCAGGGACGGACGGGCGCCTTCGGAGTTTGGGGCGCCGGCGGGAACGACCTGTGGCTCGACGCGTACGTCACCGACGTGCTGCTGCGCGCCGAGGCGGAGGGCGCCGGCCTGCCCGCGCACGCGCTGCCGATGGCGCTGGACAATCTACGCAACCGGGCGGCGCGCGCTGGGTCCCTGAGCGACGGCGCGGCGGGGTACGCCTACGCCTTCTACGTCCTGGCGCGTGCGGGCGAGGCCGCGATCGGCGACCTTCGCTACTACGCCGACACGCTGCCCGAACGGTTCGACACGCCGTTGGCGGCGGCGCAGCTGGGCGCCGCGCTGGCGGCCTACGGCGAGCGGGAGCGCGCCGACGCGATGTTCGCGCGGGCGCAGCGACTGGCGCTCGCGGCGACCGACCCGGGCGGCTGGCGCGACGACTACGGAACGGCGTTGCGCGATCGGGCCGGGGTGTTGGCGCTCGCGGTCGAGGCCGGCAGCGGCGTCGTCGATCGCCTGCAGCTCGCCAGCCTGCTGACCGGGCGAGCCCCGGCGCACCACCTCTCTACGCAGGAGGCCGCCTGGGCCTTGCGCGCGGCCGTCGCGATGGGCGCCGAGGGCCAAGGCCTGCTCCTGGACGACCGGCCGGTGAGCGGCGACGTCGTACGGCTGTCCGGCGGAGCGCCCGCGATCGTCCGCAACGGCGGCGACGCCATCGTGACGGCGACCCTCACGGTCTTCGGCGTGCCCGACGAGGCGCCGCCCGCCGGCGGCGTGGGCTACACGATCCGCAGGCGCCACTACGACCTCGACGGCGACGAGGCCGATCTGGGCGCCGTGCGGGCCGGCGACCGGCTGGTCGTCGCGCTCGAGGTGCACCCCGACCGGGGCGTGGCCGGCGGGCGGCTGCTGATCGACGACGCGCTTCCGGCGGGCTTCGAGATCGACAATGCCAACCTGCTGCGCGAAGGGGACGTCCGCGCCCTCGACTGGCTGGCCGTGAACGTCGAGGCCGAGATGACCGAGGCGCGCTCGGACCGCTTCCTGGCGGCGGTGGACTGGACCTCCGAGCGGTCGCTGCGGCTGGCGTACGTCGTGCGCGCGGTCTCGCCGGGCGACTTCCACTACCCGGCGGCGACGGTCGAGGACATGTACCGCCCCACCCGGCGCGCGGTCGGCTCGACGGGCCGCGTGACGATCGGCCCGTGAGCCGGCGCCCCGGCGGGCGACGGCCGGCGCTTCCGGCGCGCGTGCGCCGCGCCGCCCCGGCGCTGGCGGCACTGATGCTCGTGTTCGCGTTGGTGGTGGGCGTCGGCGTCTGGCGATGGGTCGCGACGACCGAGCTGCCGCCGTTGTCGGCCCGGACCTCGATCGAGGTGCTCGCCGCCGACGGCCGTCTGCTGCGCGCCTTCACGGTCGCGGACGGGCGCTGGCGGCTGGCGGCGGCGCCGGACCGGGTGGACCCCGGCTACCTCGCGATGCTGATCGCCTACGAGGATCGGCGCTTCCATCGTCACCACGGCGTGGATCCGTGGGCGATGGTGCGCGCGCTCGGCCAAGCCGTGGTGAACGGGCGGCTGGTCTCCGGCGGTTCCACGCTGACGATGCAGGTCGCGCGCCTGATCGAGGACGGCTCGACCGGCTCCTGGCCGGGCAAGCTGCGGCAGATCCGGCTGGCGCTGGCGCTGGAGCGGGTCCTGTCGAAGGACGAGATCCTCGCTCTGTACCTGCGGCACGCCCCGATGGGCGGAAACCTGGAGGGGGTGCGCGCGGGCGCCCGGGCCTGGTTCGGGAAGGAGCCCGGCCGTCTCACCGAGGCCGAGGCGGCGCTGCTCGTGGCGCTGCCCCAGGCGCCCGCCCTGCGCAGCCCCGACCGTCACCCCCGAGAGGCGAGGGCCGCGCGCGACCGGGTGCTGGCGCGGGCCGCGGCGGCGGGCGTGATCGGCGCCGACGCCGCCGAGGCGGCGATGCGCGAGGCGCTGCCCACCGCGCGGCGGCCGTTCCCCACCCTCGCGCCGCATCTGGCGGACCGGCTGCGCGCCGCCGAGCCGGACCGGACGGTGCACCGAACGACCCTCGACGCCGACCTGCAAGCCGCGCTGGAGGCGCTGGCGCAAGACGCGCTGCAGCAGCTGCCGCGCCGAGCGACGCTGGCGCTGCTGGTCGCCGACCTGGACAGCGGCCGAATCGTGGCCAGCGTCGGCTCGGCCGACTACACCAGCGACGCGCGACGCGGGTTCGTCGACATGACCCGGGCGCTGCGGTCGCCCGGGTCGACGTTGAAGCCGCTGATCTACGGCTTGGCGTTCACGGACGGGATGGCGCACCCCGAGACGCTGCTGAACGACCGACCCGCCGACTACGCCGGCTACGCCCCGCAGAACTTCGATCACGCCTTCCGCGGGCCCGTCAGCGCACGCGAGGCCCTGCAGGCCTCGCTGAACCTCCCGGTCGTGGAGCTGACGCACGCGCTGGGTCCGGCGCGGGTGATGGCGGCGCTGAAGCGGGCGGGCGTCGATGCCGAGGTGCCCGGCGACGCTCCGGGCTTGGCGATCAGCCTAGGCGGCATCGGCGTCAGCCTCGAGGGGCTGGTGCAGCTCTACGCGGCGATCGCGCGCGGCGGCGAGTCGCTGACGCTCTCGGCCGTCCAGGACGAGCCGACCACACGCGCGCGCCTGATGACGCCCGAGGCCGCCTGGCACGTGGCGGACGTCCTCGCCGGCGCGCCACGCGCCGCGCGCCTGCCGGACTGGCCGCTGGCGGTCAAGACGGGCACGTCCAGCGGGTATCGCGACGCCCTGGCGTTGGGCTTCGACGGCGCCCACGCGGTCGGGGTGTGGGTGGGGCGTGCGGACGGGGCGTCCGTCCCGGGCACGGTCGGGGCGACCGCGGCGGCCCCGCTGCTGTTCGAGGTCTTCGCGCGCCTGGGGCCGGTGCCCCAGCCGCTGCCGCCGGCCCCGCCGCGCACGCTGATCGCGGCGTCGAGCGCCGAGCTTCCCGCGCCGCTGCGGCGCTTCGGGACGCGGCAGGTCGAGGCCGAGGACGCGCCGCAGCTCGTCTTCCCGCCCGACGGCGCGGTGCTGGCGCCGTTGCCGGGCGGCATCCCGGCGCGCGTGGATCGCGGTCGACCGCCGTTCGCGTGGTTCGCCGACGGTGCGCCGCTGGCGGTCCGGAGCTTCGAGCGCGAGCTTCGCCTCGCGGTGGACGGTCCGGGGTTCGTCACGCTGTCGGTCGTGGACGCCGAGGGCGAAGCGGCGCGGGCCCGGGTCGAGCTGCGCTGAGCTGAGCTGGTCGCCGTCGCATGCCGCCGCGGTGCGGCGTTCGGCTCGGCGACGAGGGATGAAAGCGCCGTGGCGGGAGTTCCCGCCACGGCGCTTCGGACCGACGGAGCGTGCCGTCAGGCGGCCGCCGCGCCGCCGCTCTCGATCGGATCGTCGCCGTCCGCGATCGTCTTCTCGCGTGCGATGGCGTAGATGAGCAGGCCGAATCCCGGCTTGGCCAGCACGTCGGCGACCGTGTAGCCCAGCTGGATCGCGACGATGGCGGAGGCGCCCTCGAACCCGAAGAACGGCGCCATGTAGGCGATGGGGTAGACGCCCCACGTGCCCAGCAGCAGCAGGCGCAGGTTCCTCATCAGGACACGGACCTTGGGAGGCTGACGCTCCAGCGCCGTGCCCAGCTCGCCCCACAGCACCCAGAGGATGTACACGAACGGCACGCTGCTGAGGAAGCCCCAGACGAAGCGCATGGTGCCGTCGTCGGTGACCTCGCCGGGGTAGCCGAGCGCGATCATGAGCACGGCGGCGATCGAGAGGCGGGCGATCATCGAGCCGGCCTTCGGGCGCGACAGCGCCAGCACGGCGACGGCCTCGACGAGCAGAAGGGGGACGGTCAGCAGCCAGTCGATGTAGCGGTAGGCGTCGTTGAACGGCTCGCCGCTGGGGGCGTACCCGCCGTCGCTCATCACGAAGGCGGCCGACCACGAGTCGAACATCCGCAGGTAGTGGTACGCGGCGATCGCGACGACGACCGCCGAGATCAGCAGGGCGGGCCGGTACTTGGCTCCGACCTGGCTGCGGGCCGCCAGGAAGAAGATGAGGCCCGCGCCCATGGCGGCGATGCCGAACGAGAGGGCGTTGTAGACCAGCTGGTACTGGCCGACGGACAGGAAAGGTAGTTCCACGATCGTCCTCCTC
>CAZHCI010000122.1:0-8388 GCA_964530905.1 uncultured bacterium | reverse complement strand
TGGGCGAGAATACGACCCCCTCGCCCCCCGCCTCGTAGGTCGCGAGGACGCTGCGCTTGACGATGTCGGGCGTGCACACGGCCTGGTCGGCGCGCTGTCTGGGCGCGTCGACGCCGATCCCCATGTACACCTTCGCGGCCCCGTCGACGCCCCGGACGGCGTCGGCGCACTGCCCCCGGACGTAGGTGTCGGGGTCCATGCCGGTCTGGACGACCTCGCCCCACGGCGCTTCGTCGAGCCCGAGCAGGGTGTACATGACGTCGGTCATGGCGGCGGGGTCCACGTCGCGGAGGAGGCTCTTGTGGAACGCCTCCATCTCGTTGCGGTAGATCAGCCCGGACTGGTGCTGGTAGGTGATCGGCTTGACCCAGTCGGCGTACTCGGCCTGTTCGGCCCACGGCCACTGCGCCTTGCGGAACGGGTTGAAGTGGTTGCGGTTCCAGACGTTCAGGCCGAACGAGACGGACGGGTCGGCCCACTTGACGATGCCGTAGAGCTCCCGATCGAGGTCCTTGTTCCGCTCGAGCCAGAAGCGCTCCCAGATGAGGACCTCGGGGTTCGCCAGCAGGACGCGGAGGAACTCGATCATGGCGCCGTCGACGAAACGCTCGCCGGCCCGGGCGCGACGGAAGTACGACCAGACCTCCTTCAGGGCGATCCGGACGCGTTCGACGTCGATGCCCCGTTCGGCCGCCTCGAAGCGTGCCTGGGGCGAGAAGTCGCCGGGGGCCTGGCCGGAGATCATCTGGTCGAGCGGGCTGCGGCGCTCGTTGCACCACATCACGCCGTCGAGGTCGTAGTTGCGGACCTGATCCTCGATCATCGCGCGGATCCAGTTGCGGTAGTCGGGATCGAAGGTGCTGGGCTCGCCGCCGATGCGCCCGGTCACGTCGACCTCCATGCACTGCGCGAGGTTGGGGATCTCGACGTTGTTGACCGAGCCGTGCCCCGCGTACTTGAAGAACGGCTCCATCAGCTCGACGAACACCTTCATCCCGCGCTCGCGAGCGGCGGGGATGACCATGTCGAGGATGTCGCGGTCGGCCATCTCGGGGTCCTTGGCCTTGTAGTCCTTGATGAACGTTCGCTCGTAGTAGCGCGGGTCGGGGTCGAAGTACGCCCCGCCCTTCATCGCGAACGGCTCGGGGACGCCGTGGTCCGGCCATCCGTCCAGCTCGTGGGAGATGCTGCGGCCCGCTTTGAGGCCGAGCCACGAGACGGTGCCGATCATGAGCACGTTGACCCCGACACGCTTCTGGAGGGTGTCGAGGACCTCGTCGACGCCTTCGTCGATGAAGCTGATGGGGCTGATCTGCATGGCGACGAACTTGTCGGTGGGATCGGCTCGTGTGGCTCGCGGATCGCTCATCATGCGCTCCGGTGCAGCAGCGCGCCGCCCACGTAGGTACGGACGACGTCGCTCAGGGCGTCCAGGTCGTCGAGCGGGTCGCCGCGGACCACGATCACGTCCGCGTCCTTGCCCGGCCTCAGCGTGCCTCGGCGTTCCAGTACCCCCGACAGCTCGGCAGCCCGGGAGGTGGCGGCGCGGATGGCGTCGTACGCGTCGCGGGCCACGCCGACGCGGACCATGAACGCCAGCTCCGGGGCGACGACGTCGTGACCGACCGCGGGGCTGCCGGCGTCGGTCCCGAACACGATCGGCACGCCCGCCTCGGCGGCGGCCTTGAGGCCGGCGTAGCGACTCGGGTCGGCGACGGCTCGCTGCCGCTCCTCGATCTTCCACTGCGGAATCGCGTACTTCTCGGCGATCTCCGGCTGGCTCTGCTGCACCAGGGGCGCGAACGTGGTGACGATCGGGATCTTCTTCTCGAGCAGGAGGGCGACGGTGGCTTCGCTCATGCTTCCACCGTGCTCGACGACGTCGATGCCGAAGCGGGCGACGCGCTCGATGCAGGCGTCGAAGGTGGCATGGGCCGTGATCGGCAGCCCGTTCCGGTGCGCCTCGTCGATCACCGCGGCGAGCTCGTCGTCGGTGAATTCGAGGCGATCGTGGCAGGCCATGATCTTGATCAGGTCCGCTCCGCCACGAACCTGCTCCCGGACGGCGCGACGCATCGCGTCCGGCCCGCTGGCCTCGCTGCAGCACCAGTAGGTGTGACCGCCGGTCTGGACGATCGCCTGGCCGGAGACCAGGAGGCGGGGACCGGGGAAGAGGCCCTGCTCGACGGCGCGCTTCGCGACGAGGTTCGTCGCGTTCATGCCCAGGTCGCGGACGGTGGTGACGCCGGCGCGCAGGCTGATCAGCATGTTTCCGGCGCTCTTGTAGGCGCTCACCTCGGGGGTGTCGTCGAGGCTCTGCCGTGCGAGGTCGTGAATGCCGTCCCAGGCGAGGTGGGCATGGGAGTTCGTGAGGCCGGGCAGGATGGTGGCGTCGTCGATCTCGGCGATCTCGGTGTCTCGCGGAACCTCTCCGAGCTCGCTCCGGGGTCCGACGCGGGCGATCTTGCCGTCGCGGAGCTCGACGAACCCGTCCTCGACGACCTCGTCGCCTTCGCAGGTCAGAACGCGGCCGAAGAGGAGCGTCGGCGGCGTGGGACGCTCGAACATCGGACGGATCTTCTTCTCGTATCTCCAGGCTGCGGGTTCAGGCATGTGGGTCTCCAGGTCGCGTGAGAGCGGCGAGGGGAAGCGCTTGGATCAGGCCGGGCCTCGCGCATCGGTTTGTCGATTGTCGACATTCGCAACGAGCATAGTGAGTGTCGTTCTAGGTGTCAAGGTCGACAGCCAACGTCGGTGGCGAAGCAAGCATGCGTTCCGACGTCCTACGACGGGGCCTCGCATCGTCGGGCCGGTCGATCCTGCATTGCCGAACGAATCGGGCGCGGCGCATAATGCGGTATGGCTCACCGAACTGCAAGTCACGAGGTGCTCGATGTCGGTACGATCGATCATCGACCGCTTCGTGAACTGATCGCCGATCGACTCCAGGAGGGAATCCTGGCAGGTGAACTCGTTCCGGGACAGGCGATCATCGAGACCGACGTCGCCGGGCAGTTCCACGTGAGTCGTGCGCCGGTGCGCGAGGCGTTGCAGATTCTCGCCAACCGCGGTCTGGTCACGGTCGAACCTTACCGGGGTACGACGGTACGGCGACTCGAACGAAAGGACGTCGAGGAAGCGTACGAAATGCGTTCGGTGCTCGAAGCGTTCGCGATCCGTCGGGTGATGGAGCGGCGCCCGGTCGAGACGGCGGCGGAGCTCCGCCGACTGTGCGGAAGCATGGAATTCCACGCCAAGCTGGGCGACTGGCGCAGCGTCAGCGAGCTCGACGACCGGTTCCACGCGACACTGATCCAACACGCCGAACATGCGATCCTGTCTCGTTTCTGGAACGACATCAACATGCGGGTACGTCAGATCATGTCGCTACGCAATCTGAAGAACGAGGACATCCTGCAGATCGTTCAGAACCACCTTCCGCTCATCGAGGCGATCGAGGCAGGCGACGAGGCTCGAGCCACCGACCTCATCGGACGACACGTCGAGACAGCGGCTGACCTGATGTTGGAGCACAGCCTGTTCGAGCGTTGAGGGATGCGCCGACACATGCTCGGCTCCTCGCCTCTTCGAATCGGTCGCTGGCGCAGGAATGGGGAACGAGACGCCAAGAACCGGGTCGACGCGTTCGCGCCGACCCGCGGAGCTCACGGCAAGAACCCGACCCCGAACGTCACGTGCACCGTCGGCAGGCTCGTCGCGGCGGTGCCGTTCGCGATGCGCGAGCGGGTGGCGGCGTAGCTGGCTTTGGCCTCGACGCCGAGCGTCAGCCACGGCTGGATCAGCCAGCGGCCTTGCAGACCGGCCGCGACGCCGGCGCCGGCGAGGTCGTAACCGTACAGTCTGCCTTGCAGGTCGTCGCCGTACTCTTGGCCGCGGATGGTGGCGGCGGCCTTGGTGACGACGGGGCCGACGCCGGCGCGGGCGACGAGCTGGCCTCGGCCGGCCGGGTGGGCGTCGTCGGCGGCGATCGGAAACGTGGCGGTTCCGTTCAGGAGCAGGTAGTTGATGCCGTCGCTGAGCTCGAAGTGCTGCACGACGCCTCCCGGGTCGTCGCCCGAGAGGTAGTACGCCTTGTCGTGGAGGAGCTCGGCCTCGACGCCGAAGCGAACGTCGTCACGAGCGTCGTCGATCACGTACCCGACGCGCACGGAGTAGTAGTTCATCGTCAGCAGCGCCAGCGACTCGAACGCCGACCAGGGACGCGTCTCGTAGCGCACGTTCCCGATCGTGACGTCGGGATGGCCCTCTTGGGCGATGTGCAGCGTGGTGGGCGCCTTGAACGAGGTGCCGGTGTAGATCTCGATCGACCAGCGGCTCTGAGCCGACGCGTCGGGAGCGAGAAGCACCAGCAGGACGAGGAGCATGACGAGTACACGCACGGTTCCGCCTCCGGCGCCAACCTACCGCGCGAACGGCGCACCGTCCGGTGCGCACGCCCACCACGGCGAGCGGGCGCCGGCGCTACCTCACCCCTGATCCAGCGGCCGGATCAGCACCTCGTTGATCGACACGCGGCGCGGCTGCGACACGACGAAGCGGATCGACGCGGCGACGTCCTCGCTCTGGAGGGGCTCCATCTGGCCGACGATCCCTTCGTAGCGGGTCTTGGTCGCTTCGTGGGGGATGTGGTCGGTCAGCTCGGTCGCGACGATGCCGGGCTCGATCAGGGTGACCTTGATGCCGTCCTGGTGAGCTTCGCGGCGGAGCGCTTCGCTGAAGCCGTTCACGCCCCACTTGCTGGCGTTGTAGCCGCCCTGCGTCGGTCCTGCGAAGCGGCCGGAGACGGAGGACACGTTGACGATGTGACCGCTCTTCTGCTCGCGCATCTGCGGCAGCGCGGCGCGGGAGGCGTACATCACGCCCAGCAGGTTCACGCGGATCATGGCGTCCCAGTCGGCGGGGTCGGCGTCGTCGATCGGGGAGAGGAACATCACGCCCGCGTTGTTCACCAGGACGTCCAGGCGCCCGAAGGCGGAGATCGCGCCGTCCACGACCGCTTGCGCGCCGTCGTTCGTGCCCAGGTCGGCGGTGACCGCTCGGACCTCGCGGCCGTCCGCCTCGAGCTCGGCGGCGAGGGCGGACAGGCGGTCTCCGCGGCGACCGGCGATGACCACCCTCGCGCCGGCGGCGGCCAGCGAGCGGGCGGTGGCGGCGCCGATGCCGCTCGTGGCGCCGGTGACGACGGCCACCTGGCCGGTCAGGTCGGACGGGTCGCGGGGTGCGTCGGTCGTGCGGGGTGCGTCGGTCATGAGGATGCCTCCTGGTCGGCCGCGCGTTCGTGCGCGACCCAAGCGTCGATGCGGTCGGCCACCTCGCCGAACGAGGCTGCGGGCACGGCGACCGCGCCGTTGGCGTCGACGACGATCACGTCGCCGGGATGCACGACCCACGGCCCGACCGCGAGGGGGACGTCGGTCGCGCCGGCGTCGCGGGCCTCGCTGCGGTGCGGCGCGGTGCCCAGCGCCGCGACGCCCAGCGCGCCGCTCGCCAGCGTCGCGACGTCGCGCACGCGGCCCAGCACGATCACGCCGGCGGCGTCTCGTGCGGTGGCGCGGGCGGACAGCCGGCCGCCCCAGACGGCGCCGGGGAACGCCTCGGCCTGCACGACGGGCACCGATCCGGCGGGCAGGTCGGCCAGCGCGGCCAGGATCGGTACCAGCGAGCCCGACGGGGTCGCGACCGTGCGGGCCGGGCCGGCGAACGCGGTCGCGCCGAAGCGGACGCGGAGGTCCACCGCCAGCGGACGGGCCGCGCCGTGGTCGGAGAGGATGCAGGTCAGGTCGCCCTCGGCCAAGTACGGCGTCAGGGCGGTCACGACCGCCGCCGCGTCGGGCATCGGTACCCGGCTCACAGCGCGTACAGGCGGGTGTACTTCTCCCGCAGGTAGGCGAGGTACGGCTCGGGGTCGAGGCCCGAGCCGGTCGCGCGGGTCAGCAGCTCGTCCGGCAGGTAGCGGCGACCGTGCCGATGCACGTTCTCGTGCAGCCAGGCGCGCAGCGGCCCGCTGTCGCCCCGGTCCAGCGCGGAGGCGACCGCGGGGTCGCGCTCGCGAGCGGCGGCCATCCACTGCGCGCTCATCACGTTCCCGAACGTGTACGTCGGGAACGCGCCCACCAGGCCGGCGGACCAGTGGATGTCTTGCAGGGCGCCGCTCCGGTCGTCCTCGACCTCGAGCCCGAGCAGCTCGCGCGTCCGCTCGGCCCAGGCTCCGGGCACGTCCTCGGCCGCCAGCGTGCCGTCGAGCAGCGCCGCCTCGATCTCGACCCGCAGCACGATGTGCAGGTCGTACGTCAGCTCGTCCGCCTCGACGCGGGTGGGGCTGGGCGCCACGTGGTTGATGCCGCGCACGAACGCGTCCACGTCCACGCCGTCGAGGGCGGCGCCGTGCGTGGCCGCCAGCTCTCCGTAGTGCGCGTCCCAGAACGGTGCCGAGCGACCGAGCTGGTTCTCGATCAGGCGCGACTGGCTCTCGTGCGCGCCGTAGCTGGTGCCTGCGACGGCGTACAGCCCGACGATGTCGGTCGTGAACGCGGTACGGACCCAGCGGGGGTCGACGCCCTGCTCGTACAGCGCGTGGCCCGCCTCGTGGAGCGTGCCGAACAGGCTCATCGGGAAGTAGTCGGTGCGGTAGCGGGTGGTGATGCGGACGTCGTCGCGGGTGAAGCTGATCTCGAACGGATGCGCCGAGGCGTCCAGGCGGCCGCGCTCCAGGTCGTAGCCGACGATCCGAGCGAAGTGGAGCGCGGCCACGCGCTGGGCCTCGACGCCGACCTCCTTGCGCCGGAACGCCGGCTCGGGGACGCCCTTCGCGACGACGGCCTCGAGCAGCGGCAGCAGTCCGTCGCGCAGGCGGCCCAGCAGGGCGCGTACGCGGGCGGTGGTCATGCCGGGCTCGTAGTGCGCGACCAGCGCGTCGTAGGGGTGCTCCTCCCAGCCCAGCGCGTCGGCGAAGGCGCGCTGAAGCCGGATCGTCTCGCGCAGGGCCGGCGCGAACAGGGCGAAGTCGTTCGCGGACTTGGCCGCCTCCCAGGCGTCCTGCGCCGTGGCCCGGTGGCCGGCGATCTCGTCCACCAGGCCGTCCGGCAGGCGCCGGAGCGTCGTGACGGCGTCGCGCACCCGCTCGAGCTCGGCGCGCTCGTCCTCGCTCTCGGCCAGCGGCAGGGCCTCGTCCACGGCGGACGCCAGCTCGTTCGAGGTGGCGCGCTCGCGCGCGATGCCCGCCAGGGTGGCCAGCTGGCGGCCCCGGGCCGCGCCGCCTCGGGCCGGCATCTGGACGCGGGCGTCCCAGGTCGCCAGGTTCAGGGTGCAGAGCAGGTCGTTGATCTCGCCGACGGTGCGCCTCACGCGTTCGTACGGCCTCATGCGGTGGTCCTCATGCGTCGGTCCTCATGCGTCGGTCCTCTCCCGAGCGTCGTGCGCCAGGCGCGTCCACAGACGGGCCCAGGCGGACAGGCCGGCCCGGAACCGCTCGGGGCGGTAGAACTCGTTCGGCGCGTGGATGTCCTCGTCGGCGGTGCTGAACGAGAAGAACAGCGTGTCGGCGCCCAGCGCGCCTTTGAAGGTGGCGGTGATCGGCACGCTGCCGCCCATGCCCACGCGGACCGGCTCGGTGTCGAACACCTCGCGCAGCACCGCCTCGGCCGCCGCCAGAACGGGATGATCGTTCGGCATGACGTACGCCTGGGCGCCCCGCTCGCTGCGCTGGACGTCGACCGTCACGCCGGCGGGACGGACGCGGTGGAGGTGCGCCTCGACGGCGTCCGCCACCCGCGCCGGGTCCTGGTCGCCGACCAGCCGGCAGGTGATCTTCGCGAACGCGTCCGACGGCAGGACCGTCTTCGAGCCGGGCCCCTGGTAGCCGCCGCCGATGCCGTTCACCTCGAGCGTCGGACGGAGCCACTGACGCGCCAGCGTGCCGTAGCCCGCCTCGCCGTACGCGGCCGGCGCGCCCACCGCGCTCAGGTAGGCGTCCTCGTCGAACGGCAGGGCGGCCAGCTCGGCGAGGCGCTCCTCGCTGGGGTCGTGCACGCCGTCGTAGAAGCCGTCCACCGCCACGCGGCCGGCGTCGTCGTGGAGGCTGGCCACGATCCGGGCCAGCGCGTGGATCGGATTCTGGACCGCCCCGCCGTGACGGCCCGAGTGGAGGTCCTTGCCGGGTCCTCGTACGCGGAGCTCCAGCGCGGTCATGCCGCGCGCGCTGGTGGTGAGGCCGGGCAGGTCGGCGCGCCACATCCCGCCGTCCGCCGACAGGACGACGTCGCACGCCAGGTCGGCGGCGCGCTCGCGCACCACCGCCGGGAGGTGCGGGCTGCCGATCTCCTCCTCCGCCTCGAACAGCAGGCGCAGGTTCACCGGCGGCGTGCCGTG
>CAZHCI010000121.1:5327-8398 GCA_964530905.1 uncultured bacterium | reverse complement strand
GCCAGGTCGCGCGCGAGCGCCTCGTCGAACTCCGCGACCTCGTCGACCTCGCCGAAGTCCGCGGTGACCCGCGACACCTCGCCGCACAGCGCGCGCCAGGTCTCGAGCCGCTCGGCGTCCTGCTCCAGCGCCTCGGCGGCGCTGGCCACCTGCTTGTACGCCGTGCGGCGCTCCGCGTGCGCCTCGCTGGCCGCGACCAGGCCGGACGCGTCGACGTCGGACAGCGTCGCCTCGGCCTGGTCGCGGGCGCGGGTCAGCTTGCGGTAGCGGGCGTCCAGCGCGGTCAGGTCCAGGGCCAGCGCCTTGCGGACGCCGTCCAGCGCGTGCGCCGTGCGCGACGCACCGGAGACCGGCTCGGCCAGGTCGGTCGAGCGGGCCTCGAGCCACGGCGCGAAGTCGCGCACCCCTTCGGCGCGGAGATGCCCGATCAGCTCGGTCGCCCGGGCGCTCGTGAAGTCGTCCACCGCGGCCCGCCACGTCGCCACGTCGGCCCGCGCCTCCGCCAGGCTGTCCGCGTCCGCCCCCCTGAGCCGCTTCTTCAGCGTCTCGACCTGCTCCCGCCAGCGCACCAGCTCGTTGCTTCCCGGGTAGAGCCCGGCCAGCGCCGACAGGTCGCGGCCCACGCGGCCGGCCTCGGACCGCACCAACGCCACGTCCGCCTGGAACGCCGCGCGCGCCTTCACCCGCCGCCTCGTCGCGACCGCCCAGCGCCACGCGCCCCGGATCGCCGAGCCGGTCGCGAGCAGGGTCGCACGAACGATGCGGGTCGGCCGCCAGCCGACCATCGCCTCGACGCCCAGCGTCACGACCAGCACGGCCGGCAGCGCCACCGCCGCGCCGGTCGCGCCCGTCAGCGCCGCCCGCGCCCGTACGCCCCACGAGCCGGCCACCTCGGGCGCGACGACCATCGCCAGCGCCCAGGCGCCCGCGACGGTCACCACGTAGCCGAACAGCACCCGGGGCCAGGCCGGCGGGCTGCGTCGCACCAGGAACGCGCCGCCCAGGATCAGCAGGGGCCACGGCAGCGCGTACGCCGCCCAGCCCAGCCGACCGGCGACGGTGCGCTGGACGACGGCGCCCAGCTCCCCGGTCGGCAGGGCCGGGAGCAGCAGGCCGAGGAGCGAGGCTCCTGCGGCGAGCAGCACCAGGCCGATCGCCTCGAGATCGACGGTGCGACCTGCGGAGCGGTCGGTCGGGTCGCGCGACGCACTGCCTGAACGGGAACGTTTGCGGGCCACGCCCGAGTGTATCGCGGACCCGGCCGAACCTCCGGACGCGCAGCGAGGCGTGAGATCGAGAGTGGCATGATGGGGTGCTGATGCTTCGTTTCGCTCCCCCGCGGTACCGGCGACGCCGAGCTGGACCTCGCCGAGGCGTTCGGTCAGCAGATGGGCGTGCTCCTTCGCCAGACGCAGGTGCGGGAGGCGCTGGCCCAGGCGGCGACCACCGATTCGGTGACCGGCCTCGCCAACCGGGAGGGGTTCAACCGACGCGTCGCGGAGGAGCTGGCGCGGGCACGTCGTCGCGACGAGCCGGTCCACCTCGTGATGATGGACCTCGACGGCTTCAAGCGCGTGAACGACCTGTTGGGGCACCATGCCGGCGACGCCGCCTTGCAGCGTGTCGCGTCGGCCCTGCGCGCCACCTCGCGTGCGGAGGACGGCTTGTTCCGTTGGGGCGGCGACGAGTTCGTGCTCCTGCTCGCGGGCGGCACGAAGGCCGAGGCCCGTGCCGCGGCCGACCGGCACGTCGAAGCGATCGAGGCCGTGAGCGTCGGAGACCACTCCATGTCGGCGTCGGTCGGACTCGCCAGCTGGCCCGACGACGCTCGCGACACCGAGGAGCTCCTGCGGCGCGCGGACGACCTGATGTACAAGCGCAAGCGGCGTGACGCGGCGCTCGCCGGCGAGGCGCGACGTCAGTCGCGATCGGACTCCGCGAGCGAGGACGACGCGTCGTAGGCCGGGCGGGTCAACAGGTAGTCCTCGAGCACGACCTTGATCAGCGCCACGGTCGGGACCGCCAGCAGCGCGCCGACGAAGCCCAGCAGTCCCAGGCCCGCCATGATCGCGATCAGCACCGTCACCGGATGGAGATCGACGCTGCGGGAGAGGATGAACGGACTGAGCAGGTTGCCTTCGAGCTGGTTCGCGATGATGAACACCACCACCGCGCCCAGCGCCGCCCAGGGGCTCACCGTGAACCCCAGCAGCACCGCCGGGATCACGCCGACGATCGGCCCCAGGTAGGGCACCAGGTTGAAGATCGCGGCCAGGAAGCTGATCGCCGTCGCCAGCGGAATCCCGATCAACGTCAGGCCGATCCAGATCATCACGCCGAGGATCGAGGTGATCAGCAGCTGGCCCCGCAGGTAGCCGCCGACCGCCCGGTCGGTCTTCGAGATCAGGTCGTCGGCCAGGGGACGCCAGCGGACGGGGACGAAGCGACGGACGTTCGTGACGAAGCGCGGGAAGTCGTACAGGAAGTAGGCGCTCGCGAGCAGGATCAGGAACACCTGCAACGTCGTCGAGACGATGCTGGTCGCGCCGCTGAGGAGCACGCTGGGGCCGCCGGTCAGCACCCGCTCGAACAGCTGCACGAGGTTCTCGACCGCCGTCTCGAGCACGCTGGCGACGCGGTCCCGCGCCTCGACGCCCAGGTCGGCGCCCTCGGGCTGAAGGCCCAGACGCTGATCGAGGAAGTCGGTCACGAACGGCGGCAGCTGCCCCAGGATCCCCTCGAACCACACGCCCAGCCGGCCGAACTGCTGGCCCAGGCTCTCGACCGCTTCGGGGATCAGGTTCACGAACCTGCTGAGCTCCCCCACGACCCGGCCCACCAGGATCGAGCCGAGCACCAGCAGCTGCAGCAGCGCGAGGTAGACGATCACCACCGCGAACGGCCTTCGGACGCGGATGCGGCCCAGCGCCTCGACCACCGGGTTCAGGACGTAGGCCACCACGAAGCCGATCAGGCCCACCTGGAGCGCGAACGCGTACGAGTCGCGGAGCGACCACAACGCCAGCACGACCAGCACCGCCACGATCAGGTACGTCGCGGCCCGCACCCAG
>CAZHCI010000121.1:0-5227 GCA_964530905.1 uncultured bacterium | reverse complement strand
GCCGGCTCGAGACCGGCACCGAAGTAGTCGCCGTTCTCCCAGATCTCGAAGTGCAGGCGAACGCCGTCGGTCCGGCCGCGAACGCCGGCGTCCGTTCCCGAGTTCCCGGCGGTCGCGACGACCTGCCCGCGGTAGACCCGGTCGCCGACCCCCAGCGCGGCGTCGATCGTGTCGAGGTGCGCGTAGCGGTAGCTCCTGCCGTCGTCGCCCTCGATCCACAGCTGGCGGCCACGGAGCCGGTCGAGCTCGGACGCGTCGGCGCCGTCCGCCACCTCGCCCAGCAGCGCGTCCCAGTCGGCTTCGTCCGGCTCGGCGTAGGCGTGATCCGATCGCGTCACCGTGCCTGCCACGGCCGCCACGACGGGCGTGCCGATCACGATCGGTACGCCGGCGTCGCCCGCGCGGAAGTCGAACCCCTCGGAGACGCCGTCGCGGTACGGCCTGGCAGCGCCCGGAAGGTGCGCGTCGTCGGACGGGAGCGAGGCGCCCGGCACGGGGAACCAGACGCCGGCCGGCGCGCGGGGGACCTCGTCACGCGCCGCGGCGCTGGCCTCGTTCTCGGCCGCGACCAGCCTGAGCTCGCGGATCTCGGCGCGGGCGTCCCTCGCCACGGCCGTCATCACGAGCGCGTACACGGCCACGACGACCAGCACGATCCACCCTGGCTTCACCGAGCGCGACGCCGCATGCATGGCAGGGAGTCTAGCAGAGCGACGCGCGGGCTCGGCAGCGAATCCGTCAGCGACGGATCAGGTGGTGCAGGGCCGGCCGGTGCCCGCCGTGGAACACGCGAACGGACCCCTCGGCACGCCACGATCCGCCGACGTCGGACAGCGCGGCGTCGAACGCCCGCAGCGCGTGCGTCACGATCAACGCCGAGCCGCCGACCGGGACCAGGCGGGCCGCCTCGCGCAGGAACGCGGCGTAGCTGCCGTGCAGCTCCGCGACGTCGCCCATCGCGTCGCCCCACGGCGGGTCGGCGACGACGACGTCGAACCCGGCGTCGCCGAACGGGGTGGCGGCCGCGTCGGCCAGCCGCAGCTCGACCTGCGCGCCTTCGGGTCCGCCGCTCAGGTCGGACCGCACGCGCAGGCCGGCGGCACGGAGGTTCGCCTCGGCCGCCTCGAGCGCGACGGGATCCAGGTCCACGCCGGCCAGCCGGGCGGTGGGGCCCAGCGCCGCGCGCTCCGCCAGCAGCGTCCCCGACCCGCACATGGCGTTCAGCACCCGCTGCCCGGGAGCGTGCCCGATCCAGCGCCAGGCGGCCGCGGCGACGCAGGCGTTCAGCCCGCCCGGCAGGTCGCGGACCCGCCAGTCGCGGACCGACAGCGGCCGCGGCGTGGTGCGGACCAGCACCTCCCAGCCGCCGCCGGGCGCGCCTGCCGGCGCCGATCGGACTCGCGGTCGGACCCGCACCTGCAGGTCGCCCTCCTCGGGATCGTCGGGCAGCTCCGTCGCCTGCGCCAGCGCGGCCCGGAGCCGGCGCATCACCGGCGAGTCCTTCCCCGCCGCCTCCAGCCGAAGCGCATGGAACGGCGCGTTCGATGCGCGGACGACATCCCTGATCTCGTCCACGACGCGGCGGAGGTGCGCGTCGCCCAGCAGCGCCTTCGGCCTGGGCACGTCGAACGCCGACACGCGGTGCAGCGCCGTGACGGTCCGCAGCCGTTCCACCGGGATCGGTCCGCCCCGCCATGCGAACGGGATCGCGTCGGCCCGCTCGGGGTCGGCCGGCGCCGGGCCCAATCGCGCGCGCCGCGTGCGCCGAAGCTCCTCGCGCGCGAACGGCGCCAGGCCGGGCAGGACCTCCGCCTCGTACGCGGCGCCGTTGGCGGCGCCGTTCGCGTCGCGGCTGGCGTCGCCGCTCGCGTCGTCCGTGGGCGTCATGGCGTCAGCCTACCGGAGCGGCCCATCGGCGCCGCCGTCGCGTGCCCGCCCACGATCCGGTCCGTGCCGACATACCCTCGGTAGGTGCCCCGTCCGCGCTCGCTGTACCTCCATGTGCCGTTCTGCCCGCACGTCTGCCCGTACTGCGACTTCCACAAGATGCGGCGGAACGAGGACCTGGTCGGCGCCTACCTGACCCGGCTGGAGGCCGAGATCGCCGAAGCCGGCGCACGCTTCGGCGGACCGCTGGACACGATCTACCTGGGCGGCGGCACCCCGTCGCACCTGAGCGACGCCGAGCTTACGCGGGTCTTCGCCGCGCTGGACCGCGCCTTCGGCCTGCCGGCCCACGTCGAGACGACGCTCGAGGCGGACCCGGCGACGTTCGACGCGCCTCGCCTGGAGCGGTTCCGGGCGCTGGGGATCGGGCGCCTGTCGATCGGCCTGCAGAGCACCCAGGACGAGGTGCTGCGCTTCCTGGGCCGCGCCCACGACGCCGCGACCGGACTGGCGGCGGTCCGCACGGCGCTGGACGCCGGGTTCGAGGTGTCGGCCGACCTGATCACCGCGGTCGCCGGCCAGGACGCACGGGCGGACCTCGAGACGCTGGCCGCGACCGGCGTCCAGCACGTCTCGGTCTACACCCTGACGATCGAGCCGTACACCCCGTTCGCGCTGCGCCGCGTCCACGTCGACGACGACCGTGCGGCCGACGACTACGCCCTGGCGGCCGACGTCCTGGGCGCGCACGGGTTCGAACGGTACGAGGTGTCGAACCACGCCCGGCCGGGCCACGCCTCGGTGCACAACCAGGTGTACTGGCACGGCGCGTTCTTCCTGGGCCTGGGCCCGTCCGCCGCCGGCTACCTTCCGGCGGGCGACGGCGCCGACCCCGCCGACCTGGGCCAGCGCGTCACGAACCCGCCGATCAAGGCGTGGCTGCGGGGCGACCCCCCGAGCCGCGAGCGCCTGGACGCCCGCGAGCACGTGCTGGAACGGCTGATGACCGGCTTGCGCACCGTGCGGGGCGTGGACCTGGACGCGCTGGCGATGCGCGCCGGGATCGACGTGCGGCGGCGCTACGAGGACGTCCTGCGGGACGAGCTCGCGGCGGGGAGGCTGGAGCTGATCGCTCCCGCCGGACCGGCCACGGCGTCCGCGCGCGCGTCGACCGAATCGCGCCCCGGAACCGTCCTGCGCGCGACCGATCGCGGCCTGCTCCTCCTCGACGCCGTGCTGCGAAGGTTCTTCGCCGCCTGAGCGCGGATCAGTCCGACGAGGCGGCGACCGTCGCTGCGACCGTCGCTGCGGCCTCGTCGAGCACGGCGTCGCGAACCAGCTGCCGCATCCGCTGCTCGTAGCGCTCCACCGTCCAGCCCCCTTCGGTCACCACGACCTCGTACATTCGGGCGGACAGCAGCCCGAAGAGCAGATCGGCGGCGTCCTTCGACGTCCACTCCGGTCGCAACAGCCCGTCGCGGTCGAGCCGCTCGAACACGCGCTGGTAGCGCTCGCGCCGGATGCGCGTGCGGTTGGCCCACGCCGCCTGCGCCGCCGGATCGCTGGACCGGGCCAGATCGTTCGCGACCGCCACGCCGTGAACCGACGGAATCGTCCGGACGTAGTCCGCGATGGCGTGGTCCAGCGCCTCCAGCGCCGAGGCGGCGGGGGGGAGGGGCGCGAGGCCGTGTCGGCGCCGCGCCTCGTCGAGGAGGTGCTCCGAGGCTTCGACCACCAGGTTCGACTTCGACCCGAAGTGGTCGTACACCGCCTGCCGCGAGACGCCGGCCGCGTCGGCGACGCCGGCCATGGTGAAGTCGAGGAAGCCGGATCGTTCGAGAACGCGGCCTGCCGCCCGGAGGACGAGGCGACGGGTTCGCTGGGCACGCGACGTCACGCGTTCAGGCTTCCACGGCCGCGGACGCGGCGTCAACCGACCCGGCCCAGCAGCGTCGACGCGACCGGAGCGGCGTCGGCCACAGCCGGGAACCGTCTTGACACCCTGTCAAGTATCTGTCTATCTTGATCTTGCCTGCCTGCATCGCCGACGAGTTCGCCGCTTCCCGACCTACGCCGCGTGGCGAGCGCAGCGCAGCGCTGGAGGAGAGAGCATGGTCAAGGTCCGATCCGCACGTCTTCGTCTCGTGTCCACCCTCGCGGCGTTCCTGACGCTCATGGCCGGAAGCGCGGTCGTGGCCGCCGACGCTCCGCACGACCTGCCCGAAACGGTCGTGCACGCCTACGACTACAGCTTCGACGGCCCCGACGCGTTCGAGACCGGCCTTCGCCGGGTGACGCTCGAGAACCTCGGCGACGAGCCGCACCACCTGCAGTTCGCCCTCCTGAACGACGGGGTCGACATGGCCTCGTTCGGTGAGGCGCTGGCGACCCAGGGACCGGGCGCGCTGTCGATGGTCACCCTGACCGGCGGCCCCGGACTGATCCTCCCCGGCGCCACGACCGACACCCTGGTCGACTTCGCGCTTCCTGGGACCTACGCGCTGCTCTGCTTCATCGAGACCGCGGACGGCGTGCCGCACCTGGCGCTCGGGATGGTCGACGCGCTCGAGGTGACCGGCGAGCCGCGGGCTGCGGCGGAGCTGGACGCGGACGTCGAGGTCCGCATGGTCGATTTCGCGTACACGATGCCGTCGTCGATCCCGGCCGGCCGTACGACCTGGAAGGTGATCAACGACGGTCCGCAGCCGCACGAGCTGATCGTGCTGGAGCTGGCCGACGGCGCCGACTTCGGCACCTTCATGCAGCACCTCGCCGAGCACGGCGAGGAGGGCATGCCGGCGATGCCGGTCGGTGGCGCCCAGGGCCTGAGCGCCGGACTCGCGAGCTACCTCGACTGGGAGCTCGAGCCCGGCGCGTACGTCGCGATCTGCTTCATCCCCGATCCGGAGACGGGCCTGCCGCACCTCGCCCTAGGCATGGCGGCGCCGTTCACGGTCGAGGCGAACTGAGCATCGTCCTCTTCGAGCGCCCGCCGCGGTCTGGTCACGCAGCAGCGGCGGGCGCGTTCCGAACCCAGGCCCTTACGGCTCGGCGGCGCCCACGACCACCGGGCGCAGGCGCGTGACCGACGTGCCGTCCCCGAGCTGACCGAACGCGTTGTCGCCCCACGCCGAGGCGACGCCGTCGTACGTCAGGACCAACGAGTGACGCCAGGCGGCCGAGATGGCGCGCACGTTCGCGAGGTCCGCCACGGCCCCGGCGGTGGCGCGGTCGTCCGTGGTCCCGTCGCCCAGCTGGCCCCAGGCGTTGTCGCCCCAGGCGTACACCCGACCGTCGCGGCCCAACGCCAGCGAGTGCAGGCCGCCCGCCGCCACGGCCC
>CAZHCI010000120.1:5516-8495 GCA_964530905.1 uncultured bacterium | reverse complement strand
TGCGCGTGCGGGCCATCGCGGGCTGCTCGATGGGGGGCATCGTCGGGGCGTTCCACGCTGCCGGCCGTACGCCCGACGAGATGGAGGAGGTCGCGCGCGGGATTCGGTACGAGTCGCTGCTCTCGTTCGGCGAGCTCGGCGGCATCGTCGGCGGCGAAGGCCTGGCGAGCCTGTTGGCGGAGCATCTTCCAGAACGCTTCGACGAGCTCGGCGTCCCGATGCTGCTGACCGCCGTCGACGTTCAGAAGGGCGAGCTGGTGGTGCTCAACGACGGAGACCTGGTCCAGGCGTTGCGCGCGACCAGCGCGCTGCCCGGCCTGATCTCGCCCGTGCGCCTCGGCGAGCGCGTGCTGGTGGACGGCGGCCTGCTGAACAACCTGCCCGTGGATCTGGCGCGCACCATGGGAGACGCTGCGGTCGTCGCCGTCGACGTCGCTGCGCCCCCGGATCGGCAGCTGCGGTTCGAGGACGACCGGAGCTTCTGGGACCGTCTGAAAGGCGTGATGCAGCCGCAACGCGCCCTGACCGTCGAGATGTTCATGAAGTCGTTCGACGTGCCGCAAGCGCTGGTGACGAAGATGCGGCTGGCGATCTCGCCACCCGACCTGCTGATCCGCCCCGACCTGGAACGAGATTTCGGCGTCGAGCAGTTCGGCCGGATGGACGAGGCACTGGAGAAGGGGTACGAGGCCGGTCGCGCAGCGTTCGCGTCCTGGACCCCGTGAGGCGCACAGGCGTCCTTGCGCCGGGCGGTCCTTACGTCAGGCGGGCCGTCTCGCCGGCGCCATCGGCCGCCGGCGTCAGCAGCTCGCGTAGATCGTCGTTCGTGCGAGCCAGGCTCAGCGTCCGGCGAGCGCGCGTGACCGCCACGTAGAGAAGGTTCAGCTCGGCGCGCGCGGCTTCCGGGTCCGGCGCCCGCGCCAGGGCGTCCGCGTCCGTCGCCACGCGAGGAAGATCGCTCCACAGCTCGACGTCGTCCCACTCCCGGCCCTTCGCGCGGTGCACGGTGGAGAGGACCACCCTCGCGTCGCGCTCGCTCGGGCGACAGGCGCGCAGCAGGGAGCTGCACAGGCTTGGGACCCCGTCTCCGTGGATCTCGACCAGTCGTCGCAACGTGCGCAGCGCGCCCCCCTGGACCTCCGCGGCGTCGACCAGATCGTCCCAGCTGGCGAAGCCGGTCGGCGACGGGGCGTCCGCCTGGTGGCCGTCCAGGCGCGTTCCGCCGCGCGCTGGGCGCGCCCCGCGGCCACCGGCACCGCCGCCACTGCCGCCGCCACCACCGCCGCGCGTCCGAGACCAGAGCGCGTGCGCGCTTCGCAGCGACGCGACGGTCGCGTCCAGCCCGCCGACCACGTGCACGCCCTCGTCGGCGAAGGCCAGCGTCGCCTCGATCACCCCGAGGTTGGTTCGGCACAGCACGGCGCGAGGGACGCCCCGGCCGATCGGCTCGAGCGACACGTCGCCGGGCGGACCGACGCCTTCCAGCCTGGAGCCCGGCGTCAGGACGTGCAGGACGCGGCGCGCCGCCTCGGCGATCTCGGGTCCGAAGCGAAACGACCGCGTCAGCCGGACTTCGGGGTAGCCGGACGCCGCCATCGCGTCGACCGCGCCCCGCCAACCGTAGATGCGTTGGGCAGGATCGCCGACGAGGAGACGGGCGGCGGGCTGGCGCTGAAGGACGGACAGCATCACCGGAGCGAGGTCCTGGGCCTCGTCGACGAGCAGCAGCTCCGCCTCGATGCGGATGCCGCGGAGGTCGAACAGCTTCAGGTAGCCGTCGTGATCCAAGGCCGCCGGGTCGCCTGGGTCCGCCATGCGCTCCCACGCCCGCCGCACCCGACGCACCAGCCAGCGCGTGCGCTCCGCAGCGCGCTCCCTCCCCAGCGTCGCCACCAAGCGTGTCCGCAGCGCGCCGGGAAGGTGGTCGTCGTGCGGCACGTCGTCGGCGCTGGCGGTGAAACGGCTGGACAGCGCGCGCAACGCTTCGACGTGGCCGTTCACGCCCGGATCGCGTGGGTCGAGCTGGGCCAGCTCGACCCAGGCGGCGCGCGTGCGACCGCCCGCGGCGGCCGCGAGCTTCGCCCGCATCCGCGCGTCGGGCGCGACCACCGAGCGGAACGCCAGAGCGTGCATGGTCGTGGTCCTGACGTGCGCGGGGAACGAGTCGCGGGCCTCGGCGGCGATGGCCCGGTTGAACGCCAGCAGGACCGTCGGACGTGGCGCGGTGCGCTGCGCGACCGCGCGCAGCGTATAGGTCTTGCCGCTCCCCGCTCGAGCGACGATGGCGCCGTCGTGCCCGGCCGAGGCGAGGTCCACCGCCCGACGCTGCTCGTCCGACAGGGGAGACGCGGCCGGGCGCGCGTCCGCGTCCACGGACGACCGGAGACGGGGGAGGACGTCGCGCCGGGAAGCGGCCACGCCGAACGGTAGCGAAACGGTCCCTCGGAGCGCGCCTGGACCGAGACTCGGACCGCTCTCCGCCAGGTCGGCGCCCAGGGCTCTCGGGCCTACGAGCCGACCCGGTCGGCCAGGCGGTGTCCCGGGCGCCCGTCCGCATCGGCCATGCGCCTCCCGTCGCTGAGGCATCGTGAGCCCAGCCACGCGGCGCGACCGCCAGCGAGGCCCGAGGAGGCACGTCGATGAGCAAGGTCGAGGTTCAGACGGCAGATCCGCACACGTTCGCTGCGGACGCGATGGTGGTGGTGCTGGCCGGCGCCGCGGCCCGACCGTCCCCGCAGCTCCTGGCGCTCGACGAGGCGCTGGGCGGCGAGATCGCCGCGCGCCGGGATCTCGGCGATCTCGGCGTCGACGGGGGAGGCCCCGCGTCGATTCCGGGGTTGGCCCGGGTCGGCGCGACACGGCTGGTGGTCGTGGCGTCCGGAACGGACGCGACGCCGGACGAGGTTCGTGCCGCTGCGGCGGCCGCCGGACGCGCCGTCGTCCGGGCGGGCGCGGAGCACGTCGCGATGTGGCTGGAGC
>CAZHCI010000120.1:2005-5416 GCA_964530905.1 uncultured bacterium | reverse complement strand
GAGCCTCGGGTCACGATCGGGGCGGCCACCGAAGGGGTCCTGCTCGGATCGCACCGCGTCCGGAGCCACGCTCGGGACGACGATCGGCCCCCGGCGCCCGACCGCCTGACGGTGCTCGTTCCAGAGAGCGTCGCTCACGAGGCGACCGAACACGCCGTCCAGGCAGCGGCGATCGTGGCCGAAGCGGTCGGCTGGAGCCGCGATCTGGTCGACGCGCCGCCCAACCGCCTCACCCCGGTCGCGCTGGCCGAGGCGGCGGCCGCGGCGGGCCGCGACGCCGGCATGCGCGTCACGGTGCACGACGAAGTCTGGATGGAGGCGCAAGGGATGGGCGCCCTGCTCGCCGTGGCGCAGGGATCGGCCAACCCGCCCCGCCTCGTGGTGCTGGAGCATCGTCCCGGCGAGCGTGAGCTGCCCAGCGTCGCCTGGGTCGGCAAAGGGGTCACGTTCGACTCGGGCGGACTGTCGCTCAAGGACAGGGACGCGATGCCGGCGATGAAGGGCGACATGGCGGGCGCCGCGGCCGTGCTGGGCGCGGCGCTCGCGGTCGCGCGTCTGGATCTGCCGGTTCGGATGGTGACGATCGCCGTGTGCGTCGAGAACATGCCGGACGGCGGCGCGTACCGGCCCGCCGACGTGGTGATCGCGGGCGACGGCACGGCGATCGAGATCGTCTCGACCGACGCGGAGGGCAGGCTGGCGCTGGCCGACGCGCTGCTCCACGCGCAGCGCTTCGGCACCGACGTCGTCGCCGATGTCGCGACCCTGACCGGCGGCGCGATCGTCGCGTTGGGGAAGGGAACGGCGGCCGCCGCGTTCGCGACGGACGAGCGCTGGCTCGAGACGCTGAAACGAGCGGCGTGCTCGAGCGGCGACGCCATCTGGCCCATGCCGATGTACGACGACTACCTGCGCGCGATCGACAGCCGCGTGGCGGACCTCAAGAACGGCGGCGTGCGCGAAGGCTCCGCCGGCATCGGGGCGATCTTCCTGCGACGCTTCGCGCCGCCTCGCTGGGCGCACCTCGACATCGCCGGGGTCGCCTGGACCGACGAGCCCAAAGGGGTGTGGAACGCGGGCGCGACCGGGTTCGGGGTGCGGCTGGCGGTCGAGGCGACGCGCCGACTGGCGGGCGGCGACTGAGGCGCCCGCGCCCGCTCACTCGATCGGCCGGAGGTCTTCCATGATCTGCCAGCCGACCCCGTCGGGGGTGGTCTCGAGGGCCGCCTGCAGCGTCTCCGCCAGCCACGGCACGAGCCGTCCGGCGCTCTCCTCGTCGTCGGCGAACGTCAGCACCGTGAGCTGGTACACCCGTTGCGTGGCGGCCATCGTGCCGTCGTCGAAGAACGAGAACGGCGGACGGGGGAGCTCGTCCCAGAGAACGTGCACGTCCGGTTCGATCCGCTGGGGCAGGTAGCGAGCGAGGTCGACGTCGAGCTCCTTGGGGAACCACAGGTAGCCTTGCAGCAGCTTGATGGCTCTCTGGTCGTCGTCGCTCACGCCTCGACGTCGAGCCCGGTCGGAACGTCCGGGAGGAGCGCCCGCCAGCCTGCGAGGAACCCGGCGAGGTCCGTGAGGTGGATCGTCTCGTAGCCCAGGGCGCGTGCGGCGCGGACGTTGCGCTCGGCGTCGTCGACGAACACGGTGGCCTCGGGAGGCACGCCGAGGACGTCCGTCAACGACGCGAACGCGGCGGGATCGGGCTTTCGTACCCCGATCTCGTTGCTGAACACGAACCGCTCGATGCGTTGCATGCGGGGGTCGTCACGGACGCGATCGCACAACACCGGCACGTTGTTCGACAGCATGCCGACCGTGTAGTCGGCCGGAATCGCGCCGAGGACCGCGAACATCGCCTTCCGCTCGCGTACGGCCCCGAGGAACGTCTCGGTGAACGCCGCCTCGTCCAGCGTCACCCCCGTCGCCTCGACGAACCTGCGGTGAAAGCCGCTCATGTCGAACGCGCCCGTCTCGAACTCGGCCATCAGGTCCAGGTAGGGACGCTCGATCCGCGCCGGGTCGTGACCGGACCGCTCGGCCAGCGCCCTGATCGCGCTGGAGTCGAACGTACCTTCGGTGAACACGCCCCCCCAGTCGAACGCGATCGCGCGGATCATGGGGTCTTCACGGCGCCGCGGGGCGTCGGGACGCGCCGCTTCGTGGGGCGAGGGCCGACCTCGTCGCGGTACCAGCGGAAGAAGATCGCGACGAACGGGATCCCGAACGCGAACAGCCCACCGACCTTCATGGTCGCGCCCGCCAACGCCTGCTCGGCGAGCGCGTCCATGCCCAAGGTCCAGGGCGCATTGCCGTACGTCGGGTAGAGCACGGAGTCCGCGAACGTGATCGTGCCGAAGACGGGGATCTGGAACACCGGCAGCAGGAAGAGGTAGACGAGACGCAGCATGTGCGGGAGCCGGGGAAGCTCCGGGACGCGGCTCATCAGCGGCCACCACATCAGAAGGGCGGTCGCGAGGAAGACCAGGTGCTCCGCATGGTGGAGGCTCGGATTCCTGAGCGCGCCTTCGTAGATCGCCGGCACGTGCCAGGCGGAGAAGAAGAAGGTGAACAGCCCGATCGCCACGACCGGGTTCGTGAGCACGCGCGCCACGGGGGCGATGCCGGGCCGGAGGAGCCACGGCCGGAGCATCCAGACCGGAACGCTGGCCAGCAGCAGGGGCGCGGCCAGGTAGGCGATCCCGAGGTGCTGGACCATGTGGGCGGTGAGGCTGTAACGCTCGGCGAGGTCGTGAAGGGGCGATCCCTCGAACAGGTAGAGCAGCGCGAGGGCGGCGTAGTAGGCGAGCGCCGACCTAATGGGGAACGGCCGGCCGGGCGCGAGGCGGTGGCGGAGCGGCCCTGCGGCGAGCGCGTAGAGCGTCGCGAGGGTGATCAGGCCACCGAGGAGGACGGGATCGGCTTGCCAGCCGAGGTAGAGCTCAGGCATCGGATCTCCATGCTACGACGCGGGCCGAGGCGTGCGCCCCGGCCCGCGAACAAGGATCCTCGCGAGGACGGCGCCGCCGGTCAGGGCAGCTCGAGCTCGCCTCGGAGGTCGTTCACGTCGCTTCCCGTGAGGCCCTTGCCGCGTTCGTCGGCGACCTCGTCGGCCAGGAACGGCGAGAACCCGTCGGGCAGGTCGGCGGCGTTGTCCCACTCGTACGAGACGTAGTTCACGACCGCTGCGATCTCATCGTCGCTCAGGTGGGCCCAGGCGGGCATGACGCCGTTGTAGGTCTGGCCCGCCACGCGGATCTGGCCCTGGAGGCCGTAGAGAAGGGTGTCGACCAGGTAGGTGCGTCCGCCGTCGGGGGTGACGAGCTCGGGCACGTGGCCGGCCATGGGCGGGAACGCTCCGGGAACGCCCTGTCCGTTGGCCTGGTGGCACGAAGCGCAGTTCGCTGCGTACAC
>CAZHCI010000120.1:0-1905 GCA_964530905.1 uncultured bacterium | reverse complement strand
GGCCTGACCGTGCAAGAACTTGCCTTCCGGCGCGACCTGGGAGCGAACGAAGGTGAGGCTGCTCGGCGCCGTCATCAGGAAGGCGAAGGCGACGAAGGTGCCGAGCCCGATCACCATGCCGCTCCCGAAGAAGCCCGAGTAGGTGACGTCGTCGTCCTTGAGGTGCATGAAGAAGAGGATGACCATCACGAACTTGACCACCGAGAGGATCATCAGCCACCAGAGCGTCGCCGTGTCGCCGAGCCAGGCGACCTCGTACTCCACGATCCAGAACTCGACGTAGGTGATGACGGCCAGGATCAGGGCGACGACGATGTACTCGCCGACGCCGTGCTTCTTGTGTTCGTTTCCGCCGTTTGCCATGACCGCCTTAGATGAAGTCCACGAGGTAGACGAGCGTGAAGATGACGATCCAGACGATGTCCACGAAGTGCCAGTAGAGGCCGGCGACCTCGAGGTACGTCGCGTCCTTGGCCTGCCAGTGCTGCGGGCGCACGTAGCTCGCGACCACGATAGACAGCAGCCACAGCACGCCGATCGCGACGTGCACGCCGTGCGTGCCCGTCAGGACGAAGAACGTCGTGCCGAACAGGTTCCGATCGAGGGTGAGGCCGAGCTCGACGAAGTGCCTGAACTCGTACACCTGGAAGCCGAGGAACAGCGCGCCGAAGAACGCGACGCCGAAGGTCCAGAGCCGGAACCCCGGGATGTTGCCCTCGCGAAGCGCGTGGAGCGCGATCACCATCAGGAACGAGCTCATCAGCAGCACGAACGTGCTGACGGTGGTGAGGGGGATGTCGAGCACGTCGAGCGGGTAGGGACCGACGATGCTGCGTCCCTTGTAGATCAGGTACGTTCCGATCAACGTTCCGAAGAACATCACGTCGGAGGCAAGGAAGATCCACATCAGCAGCTTCGTGTCGGGAAGCGTGCTGCTCCGCCAGCCGTGGGCCTGGGCGGTCGCGGGCGCGCCCGCGGACGGGGCTTGGCCGGCCATCAGTCCGCCGCTCCGTCCTGCGCGGAGGAGCGCGGGTGGACGTGGTGTCCGCCGACCCCTTCGAACGCCCAGCCGTAGGTCGAGGCGACGACGACGAGCCCCATCAGGATCGCGAGCGGCCAGTTGTCGTACATCACGCCGTAGCCGCCGATGAACACGGCGAAGGAGAGCAGGAACGGATACCAGCTCTGCCCCGGCATGTGGATGCCGCCGGCGTCGAAGTCGATCCCCTCGTAGGCGCTGCCGTCGTCGGCGTGCGCGAGGTCGGGGTACTTCTTCGCCCACCAGGCGTCCCGGTCGGTGGCGATCGGCTGCTCGTCGAAGTTGTGGTGGGGGGGCGGGCTGCTGGTGCTCCACTCGAGCGTGCGGGCGTCCCACGGGTCGTCGCCCGCCGGCTCGCCGCTGCGGAAGGCGTGCACGAAGCCGAGCAGGATCATGATCATGCCCGCGCCCATCACGAACGTGCCGGCGGTGGACACGAGGTTCCAGATCTCCAGGCCCAGGCCGGCGTCGTACGTCTGGACCCGACGCGGCATCCCCAACAGGCCCGCGAAGTGCTGGGGCATGAAGATCAAGTTGAAGCCGACGAAGAAGAACCAGAACGACGCGAGCGCCCAGCGGTCGGAGAACATCTTGCCGGTCAGCTTCGGGAACCAGTAGTACAACCCGGCGAAGAAGGCGAACAGCGCGCCGCCGCCCATGACGTAGTGGAAGTGCGCGACGACGAAGTAGGTGCTGTTGGCCTGCGCGTCGAACGGCGGCATGGCCAGCATGATGCCGGTGATCCCGCCGATGACGAACATGAACAGGAACGCGAGCGCGTACACCATCGGGGTCGTGAAGCGGATCGCGCCGCCCCACATGGTGCCCAGCCAGTTGAAGACCTTGACGCCGGTCGGGATGCCGAT
>CAZHCI010000119.1:7134-8507 GCA_964530905.1 uncultured bacterium | reverse complement strand
ACCCCCGACCGCGAGCGATCGGGGGCCAATACGGCGAGACGGCCGCTCAGTCGACCGAATGCCGCGCCAGGAAGTCCCGGACGACGGCGATGAAGCGGTCGTTCTCCTCGAGCTGCGGCGAGTGGCCCGAGTTCTCGAAGATCACCAGCTCGCTGTTCGGAATGCCGTCCGCCAGCTCCTGCGACGCCTCGACCGGCGTGATCCAGTCGTGCCGCCCGACGACGATCAGGGTGGGGACCGAGATCTCGTGAAGACGGTCGGTCAGATCGTAGTTCGGGATGTTCCGCGAGAACGCCGCGTCGTGCGTCGCCGCCCGGAAGGTCGCGGAGGCGACCCGCTCGGCCGCCTTGGCGGGGTCGGTATTCGCGTCGTAGAGAGGCGCGATCGCGGCGAACGCGTCGCGGAACGCGTCGTCGCTCCCGATCCGGCCCTCGAACAGCCGGTCCAGCAGCGCCTCGTCGATGGCGGGGAACTCGGCGGCCCGCGCCAGCGCATTGGCACGGGCCCTGCCTTCGAACGTGCGCGATGCGGAGGTGTCGCGCAGGATCAGATGCGTCACCCGCTCCGGGTGCGCCAACACGTACTCGAGCGCCACGTAGCCGCCGTACGATCCTCCGGTCAGGATCATACGGTCGTCGCCGAAGCGGTCACGGAGCGCATCGAGGTCCGCCACCCACTGCGCGTGGGTGTAGGGCGGAACGGCGTCCGACGCGCCGGAGCCGCGCGCGTCGAAGGTCACGATCCGGTACGCGTCGGCCAGCGGGGCGAACGCGCGGGCGGGGGTCGCGTGCGTTCCCAAGCCGGGCGCGCCGTGGTGGGCGTAGATCGGTGGTCCCTCGCCCTGGACGTAGGTGCGTAGACGGACGCCTTCCACCTCGACGAACGTCTCCTTGAACGTCTCCGTGGGTTCCTTCGGGTTCATGCGGCCTCCTGCCCGGCTCGCAGCACCGTCACGATCGCGCGGGCACCGGCTGCGAGTCCGGCGGCGCTGAGGTAGGTCGCGACCGCCAGGTGGTACGGGTGCGCGTCGAACAGGTCGTAGGCGTGCTCGGGTCGCGCCGGCTGGGCGTCCGCGAGCTCCTCGGCTCGGTCCAGCATGCCGTGGATCCGCTGCGCCATCTGCGTCAGTCCCATCGCTCCGAAATCCTGATCCGGTCTCGGCGCGTCGTCCAGCCAGGCGCGGTCGGCCGCTCCCAGGCCGGGGCGCGCCGCGCGCAGCTCCGACGCCGCTTCGGCCAACGCCGACGCGGCGGAGGCCGCCTCGGTACGCCAGATCGCGCGGGCGTCGCGGCCGTGGAACGACGCGGCCCGCTCGGGGTCCAGCCAGGCGCCGGGCGGACGGTCCGCGATCGCCCGGAAGCGGTCCGCGGCGC
>CAZHCI010000119.1:0-7034 GCA_964530905.1 uncultured bacterium | reverse complement strand
CGTCGCGTCGCCCGGATTGGCCAGGGCGACGTCGACCATCCGCAGGGCGGCCGCCTGCGGGAGGGCGGTCGCGGCGTCGCCGCCCAAGGCCAGGGGCAGGACCGATCCCGCGCAGGACGACAGGTAGGTGCCGCCGCTCCGCACCCAGTCACGGATCGCGCTGGCGCCCTCGACGCCCAGCGGCGCCAGCAGGCCGGCCATCGCCGTCGCGCCGCCGCCCGGCATCACGAACACGTCGAGCTCGGCGAGCCGCCCCTCGGCGACGTCCTCGGCGCGCACGACGCGCACCTCGGCGCCGTGCGTGGCGGCGTAGGCGAGGTGCGCCCACGGCGCCCCGGCGCTGCCGTACACCCCGACCACGCGCCCGGCCAGCGGGCGCGTGGTCTCGGTCACTTCGCCCACGCCTCGTCCAGCACGCGCATGATGTTGCCACCCAGCACCTTGGCGATGTCCTCGTCGGAGTAGCCGTGCGTGACCAGCCAGCGGGCGATGTTGGGGAACGCCTCGGCGGGGTTCTCGACGCCGTCGACCCACTCGACCTCGGGGTAGGGCGCCTTGCCCTTCGACGCGCCCAGGCTGAGCGCCTCGCGCAGGGCGTGGTGGAGTCCGACGTGATCGCCGAACAGCGTGTCCGGCCCGAACGCGACGTGGTCGATGCCGACCAGGTCGACGCAGTACTCGAAGTGCTCCATGTACGACTCGATCGTGTGGCGCATGTTGCCGTGGCTGATGGTGGTGTGCGGGGCGGCCTCGATGCCGATCACGCCGCCCTTGGCGGCGCAGGCGCGGATCACCTCGTCCGGCTTCAGGCGCGGCGTGTCCCAAAGCGACCGCGCCCCGGCGTGCGTGATGAAGATCGGGTGGTCGGAGACCTCGATCGTGTCGAGCGAGGTGCGGTCGCCGGCGTGCGAGACGTCGATCGCGATGCCCAGCTGGTTCATGCGCTTGACCGCCCGCCTGCCGAAGGTGGTGAGCCCGCCGTCGACCGGCTCCTTGAGGCCGGATCCCAGCGCGTTCGCCTCGCTGTAGCAGATGCCCAGCGAGCGCACGCCCAGGCCGTAGAGGACGTCGATCCGATCGACCTCGTTCTCGATCATGGCCGAGCCTTCGAGCGAGACGATGAACGCGATGGTGCCGTCGTCCTTGGCGCGGCGGACGTCGTCCGTCGTGAGCGCCAGCCGGACCATGTCCTGGTGCGCGATGTCGGAGAGGCGCATGCCGATGTCGAAGATCACGTCCTCCCACTTCCAGCCGGCGCGGGAGGTGATCATGGCGGTGCCGTCCATCATGCCGTCGAAGACGGCGTCCAGCCCGCTGACGGCCAGGCCCTCGTAGCCGGTGAACTCGCGGCCCCAGCGGCGGAACTCCAGGAAGCCGGACAGGTCCTTGGGCGCGACGAAGGTGTGGTCGTGCAGCGAGATGACGAGGTTCTCCTCGAACAGGCGACGCACCCGTTCCTCCTGGGCGTCGTCGGTGGGGACGCGCGTGCTGGGCACGCGACCGAGCTGGTCGACCAGCTCGACGCGCGGCAGGTCGGCGGGGTCCAGGTACTGGAAGGCTTTGTAGCCGTCGTAGTTCTTGCGTTTCACGTGGTGTGCTCCGTTCGGTGCGGTCGCGAGGCCGGGAACGACGCCGGCCGGGAGCCGGCCGGCGCGCACCGGTCAGCCGCGCGGGTCGAGGATGTCGCGAAGGGCGTTTCCGAGGACGTTGAACGCCAGCACGGTCACGGCGATGAACAGGCCGGGCCAGACGGCCAGGATCGGTTGGCGCCACAGGTACGCCTGGGCGTTCTGGAGCATGTTGCCCCACGACGCCAGCGGTGGCTGGATGCCGAGGCCCAGGTAGCTGAGCGCCGCCTCGGTCAGGATGGCCCAGCCGACGCCCAGCGTGGCCAGGACGGTCGCTTGGGGCACGACCTGCGGCAGGATGTGGCGCACCATCACCCGCAGGTGCCTGCCGCCCAGCGCGTGCGACGCCTCGACGAAGTCGTGTCGCCGGAAGCGCTTGAACTCCGCGTGGGCGACGCGGGCCATCTGCGCCCAGAACCCCAGGCCGACGGTGATGACGATGGTGACGGGGTGGTTGCCGAAGCTGGTGACGATCACCAGGATCAGGAAGAACACGGGGATCGCCATGAAGGTGTCGACGAGCCGCATCAGGATCGACTCCGTCACCCCGCCGAAGTAGCCGGCGGTCCCGCCGATCGTGATCCCGAGCGCCAGGCCGATCGCCATCGAGAACAGTCCGACCGCCATCGACACGCGTCCCCCGGCCAGGATCCTGGCGAACACGTCGCGGCCCAGCTCGTCGGTGCCCAGCAGGTGCTCGCCCGACGGGGGCTGCAGGATCGACAGGGGGTTAGTGCGCGACGGCTCGTGCGGCACGACCAGCGGACCGAACGTCACCAAGGCCGTCAGGAGCAGCAAGAGGGCGACGGCTGCGATGCCCAGCGGGTGGCGGCGGATGCGGCGGGCGAGGCGCGAGCCGGAGCGGGCGGGGCGTGCGGCGGCCTCAACCATGCCTGATCCTCGGGTCGACCACGGCGTAGAGCAGGTCGACGACGATGTTCACGGTGATGACCAGCGCGCCTGCCAGCAGCGTCACGCCCAGGATGACGGGGTAGTCCCGTCCGTTGGCCGCCTCGATCGCGAGGCGGCCGATGCCGGCCCAGCCGAACACGCTCTCGATCACGACCGAGCCGGAGAACAGCACGGTGGCGATCAGGCCGATCATGGCGATCACGGGCACGAGCGCGTTGCGCAGCGCGTGCTTCGCGATCACGGTGCGTTCGACCAGTCCTTTCGAGCGGGCGGTGCGGACGAAGTCGGCCGCGAGCACCTCCAGCAGGGCGGCGCGGGTCGTCCGCACCACGTTCGGCATCAGGCTGAACGCCAGCACGCCGGCCGGGAGGAGGAGGTGGCGAGCGCGGTCGACGAGGTCGAAGCCGCTCCCGATGGTCGAGGTGCCGGAGGCCGGCAGCCAGCCGAGCTGCGCGGCGAACACGATGATCATCACGATCCCCAGCCAGAAGTTGGGAATCGACATGCCCAGCGTCGACAGCGTGCTGACCACGTGGTCGGGCCAGCGGTTGCGCTGCAGCGCGGCCGCGACGCCCATCGCCACGCCGACGATCGTCGCCAGCAGCAGCGACGTCACGCCCAGCACCAGCGTCGGCCCGATGCGTTGACGCAGCAGCGACGAGACGGGGAGCCCCTGGTTGATCGAGATCCCCAGGTCGCCGCGCACGGCGCCTCCGAGCCAGACGAGGTAGCGCTCGTGCACCGGCCTGTCGAGCCCGAAGCGCGCCATGCGGGCGGTGCGCTCGGCCTCGGTGGACGAGAAGTCGATGAGGGACGACGGTCCTCCCGGCGACAGGGCCAGCAGGAAGAACGTCAGCAGCGAGACCAGGAAGAGCACCAGCACGCCCTGGCCCAGGCGTCGCACCACGAACTCGGTCATCGCGACCTACGATCCTTGGCGTTCATCGGCGGCGCGCCCGCCGTCGCGCCCGAAGGCGCTCGCGAGCGGTCGTGTCGAGCGGCCGTCCCCCGGGCGGGGGACGACCGCGGCGTCACGTGGCGTCGCGTCAGCGCGCGACGTACCAGTCGACCGCATGCTGGAACGCGGTGGCGGCGGTGATCTCGGGGAAGCCCTCGAGCTGGACGTTCTTCGCCGTCAGGATGTCGGGGTACCAGAGGTAGAGGTAGGGAAGCTCCTCGGCCAGGAACTCCTGCATCTCGGCGTACGCCTCGATCTGGTCGTCCAGCGTCAGCGCACGGCGGCCTTCGCGCATGAGCTCGTCGAGCTCCTCGCTGCAGTAGTTGGGGATGTTGTTGCCGCTCTGCGCGGCCGAGCAGGAGAAGTACGGCGCCACGTCCGCGGTGGGAGGCATGCTCCACCAGGCGAGGGTCACCTCGTAGTCGCGCGCCACGACGACGTCCTGGATGTACGCGTTCCACTCCATCACGTCGACGTCCACGTCGACGCCGACGTCTTGCCAGAACTGCTGGACGAGCAGCGTCGCCGGCACCAGATCGCGGAACTGACCGGTCGGCATGTAGAGCGCCAGCGGCTCGCCGTCCTTCTCGCGCACGCCGTCAGGTCCCATCGTCCAGCCGGCCTCGTCCAGCAGCTGCCCGGCCGCCTCGGGGTCGTAGGGGTACTCGCGCACGTCGGGGTTGTAGAGGGCGCCCAGCATCGGCGCGACCGGTCCGGTGGCCACCTCGCCGAAGCCGTCGAGCAGCGCCTGGATCATCGCCTCGCGGTCGATCGCCATCAGCAGCGCCCGCTTGACGCGCACGTCGTCGAAGCGCTCGTCGTCGTGGTTGGGCGCGACGAAGAAGAACAGGTTCTGCGACTGGCGGAGGACCTCCAGGCGGCCGGTCGACTCGAGGCCTGCGACGTCGTTGGGGCTGACGCGGGTGAGGATGTCCAGCTCGCCGGCGCGCGCCTGCGCGACCTGCGTGTTGGCGTCAGGGATGACACGGAACACGATGCCTGCGAGCTGCGGCTCGCCGCCCCAGTACGACGCGTTGGGGACCAGCCGCACGAACGATCCGGGCACGAACGCGTCGACCTTGTACGGGCCGGTCGTCACGGGCATGTCCTTGTTGAAGCTGGCGACGTCCAGCGGGTTCTCCTCGTCGCCCAGGACGTGCTCGGGGAGGATGCCGGCGAACGAGGCGAGGTAGTACGGCAGCGCCGAGAACGGCGTCTCGAGCTCGAACCGGACGGTGTGGTCGTCGACCACGACGACCTGCTCGATCGGCGAGAACTGCGACGCGCTCTGCGCGCCCAGCTCGGGGTTCAGCACGACGTCGTTGAAGGTGAACGCGACGTCGGCGGCGTCGAACGGGTCGCCGTCCGACCAGACGACGCCTTGGCGCAGCTCGAACGTCCACGCCAGGCCGTCGTCGCTGGCGGTCCACGAGGTGGCCAGCGCCGGCGAGGGGGCGAGGTCCTCGGGCGAGTAGCGGGTCAGCTGCTCGAACAGGATCGTGTTGATCAGGTTCGACTCGATGACCGCGCCCGGCGTCCACGGGTTCAGGGTCGGGTCGGCGTTGGTGGCCAGGCTCAGGATGGCGCTGGTGTCGGCCTCCTGGGCCACGGCCGGAGCCGCTCCGATCACCAGGACGGCCAACAGTGCGGCCGAGCGACGTGCGATGGCGCGTAGATTCACAGTCTCTTCCTCCTCAGGAACGTCCCGCAAGCGTCAGCCGGCGACCGATGTCGTTCGCCGATGCGCGCACGAGCTGCGCGAAGCGCATCAGGGCGTCGTCGTCCACGCGGAACGACGGGCCGCCGACGCTGATGCCCCCGACGACGGTGCCGTCGGGGTCGAAGATCGGGGCACCCACGCCCCGAGCCGAGGCGTCGAAATCCTCGTCGGAGATCGACCAGCCCCGCTCTCGTATCGTGGCGAGCTCGTCCAGCAGGTGCTGGCGATCGACGAGCGTCCGCTCGGTGAAGCGCGGCAGCTCGCCCAGGCCGTCCAGCACGGCGTCGCGCTCCTGGGCCGGCAGCCAGGCGAGGATCGCCTTGGGGACCGCGCCGGCGTGCAGGGGGATGGAGCGCCCCAGCACGGAGACCAGACGCACGCTCTGCGGACTCTCGCGGCGATCGATGCAGACGGCGTGGTCGCCGGCACGGGCGAACAGGTGCACCGTCTCGCGCGTCGCCTGGCTGAGCCGATCGAGCTCCGGGCCCGCCGCCTCGATCAGGGGCGCGCCCGTCCGACCCAGCGCCGCTCCGGCCAGCCGGGCAGCGCCCGGTCCGAGCTCGAAGCGCGCATCGCTCCCCTGCACCACGAACCCGGCGGCCTCCAACGTCTTGAGCGACCGGTACGCCTGGTTGCGCTCCAGGCCCAGCCGGGCGACGACGTCGGCGAGGCCGAACCGGTACGGCGACTCGGCGAAGCTCTCGAGCACCTCGAGGGTGCGCAGCGCGGAGGCGATCACGTACGGCTGGCGTTCGGAGCTGGTGGGGGGCGCGTCTCGCATCACGATATGAGTTCGGATTGTAAGATCATACGGACGACCTGTCAATCCCGGCATCCCTCCCCGCGACGCGTCGAGCCTCGCTACGCCCCTGCGCTCCGCCTCGAGCCGCACCGCGAGTCGGCGGGCCCGAGCTTCAGGAGAACCTGTGCCGACGAGAGTTTTCGTGGCGTACGTCGCCGTCCGGATACCGAGGACCGGTCGTGATCTGTCCGTTAGACACGGTGCCAGGCGACGCGAAGGGCGTATCGTCAGGTCATGTTTGGGGATGCACGCCCCGCCCACGAAGGCCTTCGCCGACGCTTCGACCCCGTCGACCGCTGGGTGTCCAATCACATGGCCCAGTGGGGTCTCGTCGCGCTTCGATGGTCCCTCGGCATCGTGTTCTTCTGGTTCGGACTGCTGAAGCCGCTGGGCCTCTCCGCCGCCGAGCCGCTCGTGCTCGCGACCGTTTCGTGGATGCCGCTGTTCGACCCGTCCACCTGGCTCGCCGTGATCGGCTGGTGGGAGGTCGCGATCGGCGTGACGTTCCTCTTCCGAAGGACGCTGAGGATCGCCGTCGCCCTGCTGTTCCTGCAGATGGTCGGCGCGTTCATGCCGCTGGTGATCCTGCCCGACGTCGCGTTCCAGCCCGGAGGGATTCCGTACGCCCCGACGGTCGAGGGGCAGTACATCATCAAGAACCTCGTGATCATCGCCGCGGCGCTGGTCGTGGGAGGCACGGTGCGGGGGCGGGAGCGCCTGGACCGACCGGACCCTGCGGCTGCGTCGGCACGTGCAAGCGGTGCTCCAGGTTCGCACGACGGGTAGGGCCGCCATCGCTAGCGCGTCTGTTCCACCGTCGTCACGCAATCGACGTGCTGGCTTCGCGATCCGAGCCGGGCCCACGAGACCTCAGCGAGTCGAGCGCTCCGCGTTCCCTCCACCCAGGTAGACATCCAGCGCCTCGTTCACCACCTGGTTCAGCGTCTTGTCGTGCGTCGCCGCGTACACCGATGCTCGCCGATGCCTCTCTTGGCCCGTGCGAACGTTGAACGT
>CAZHCI010000118.1:0-8536 GCA_964530905.1 uncultured bacterium | reverse complement strand
GACGTCGTGCTGGACGCCTCCGCCGTAACGGCCGAGCTGGGCGTCCGGCCGACGCGGACGCGCCACGCCGCCCTCGCGGCCGCGCTGGCCGACGTGGCGGGCGCCGAGGAGCCTCGGCGCCGGAACGGCGCAGCGTCGCCGTGACGTCCCGGACGATCCTGTTCGACACCATCGCCGCCGGCGGGGGGCACGTCGCCACCGCCCGCGCCCTGCGGGACGCCGTCCAGCGCGTGACGGACGGCCGTGTTCGGGGGGAGGTGCGCGACGCCATGGCGGCGCTCGGCCTCGAGGCGCAGGACCGTCGCCACAAGCGATCCTGGTCGCGACTGCTGCGCGCGCCCGTGCTGGTGCGACTGGGGCAGCGCGCGATGGAGGTGGCGCCCGCCCTGGTCCATGCCGCCGAGGCCCGCTGGCTGGACGAGCTGGCCCGCCGCGCGGCCGCGGATCTGAACGCACGTCCGGTGGACCTCGTCGTCGTGAACCACGGCTTCCTGATGGTGGCGTACGCGCGCGCCAGGCAGCGCTACGGCCTGCGACGCACCGTCGTCACGTTCGCCACCGAGCCGTTCGACGCGAACGCGCTCTGGGCCGAGCCGCACCCCGACCGGGTGGTCGCGCCCTCCCACCCGGCCCGGGCGCACCTGATCGGGCTGGGCGTCCCGGCGGAGCGGATCGACGTGATGGGCTACCCGGTGGCGGACGCGATCCTGAGCCTGCTTCCGCAGGCCGAGGCGCGACACCGGCTCGGGCTGTCAGGCGGCAGCTGGGCGCTGCTCAGCCTCGGTGGCGAAGGGGTCGCCGACCGGCCCGAGGCGTGGATCGACGCGTTGCTCTCGGCCGGCTGGAACGCGATGGTCGTCGCGGGACGGAACGAGGCGCTCCGGAACCGGCTGTCGCGCCACCCCAGCGCGGGTCCGACGCTGTCGGTGCACGGCTTCGTGGACGACATGCCGGTGCGGCTGGCGGCGGTGGACGTCGTGGTCGGCAAGGCCGGTCCCGCCTCGGCGCTCGAGGCGGTCGCGGCCGGACGGCCGTTCGTGGCGACCTCGTACGCGGGCCTGAACGAGCGGGCGGTCGTCGACCATCTCGAGGCGACGGGGACGGGCCGCTACGTCCCGCGTCCCGCCGACCTGCCGGCCGTGCTGGCGTCGTCGTTCGCGAGCGGCGTCCGGCCCTCGGTCCGCGCCGGCTTCCGCAGCATGGCGGACCGGCTGGGCGTGCACTTGACGCGGCTGGCGGACGGCACGGCACCGCCGCCGCCCCTGGGCCTGGACGACGACCCGTGGGGGCCGGAGGGCGTGACGTGATCCGACTGGGAGCGCTGATCGCGCTGAGCCTGCTGCTGGGGCTCGGCGGGCTGCTCCTCGCCGCGCGGGGCGCGTTGTTCTCCGGCACCGTCTGGCTGCCGCCGGCGGGCCACGCCGGCTGGTGGTGGATCGCGGCGGCCCTGGCGGCGGTCGGCTGGACGCTTCCGATCGCGAAGGTGCGCGGCCTGGTCGCCGCGCAGGGCCGGAGCCTGGGCGTGCTGCACGCCTGGTTCGTGCACGTCAGCGGCGTGTTCGGGACGGCGATGACGCCGTCGGGCACGGGGGGCGGACCGGCGATGGTGATGGCGCTCTACCGCTACGGCGTTCCGTACGGACGCGGCATGGCGGTCGCCGTGCAGTTCTTCGTGCTGGACCTGGCGGCGTTCGCGGCGATCATCCCGTTCGGGCTGGTGTACCTGCTGCTGGGCTCGGGGATCGACGTTCCGGTGGGGATCGAGGTGCTGGCGGTGACGACGGCGCTGGCGGCCACCGCCGCGGCGGTCTTCCTCGGTCGGTTTCCCAGGCCGCTGGTTCGCTTGGCGCTGTGGGCGTCCAGCCTGAGCTCGCTGCGGCGGGTCCGCTCGACGCTGCGCAGGAGCGCTCGCGACTACTACCGTGCGGCGCGCGGCTTCCGGAGCATGCCCACGACGCGTCTCCTGGGGCTCGTGGCGATCAGCGCCACGGTGTGGCTCGCCAACTTCCTGCTGTTCTGGACGCTGCTCAGGGCGTTCGGGCTGCCGCTGCCGGCGGGCGAGATCGTCGCGCTGCTCAGCGTGCTGACGCTGGGCTCGTTCGTGGTCCCGACCCCGGGCGCGTCGGGCTTCATGGAGTTCGTCGCGTCGCTGGCGTTCGGCGATCGCAGCGGGGGCGGCTCGGTCGCGGGGCCGATCCTGTACTGGCGGCTGATGACGTTCTACCTGGCGTACCTGCTCGGTCCCGCCGTGAGCTGGGCGATCGTGCTGGACCGGCCTCCGCGCTGGCTGCGCCGCGCGCGCGGTCGTTAGTGCCGCTCGGGACGCGGTGCGGGAGGCGGTGCGGGAGGAAGCCCGCCGGACGGCGTCTCGCCGCGGAGCAGCGCTTCGTAGATCCGCTCGAGCTCCCGCGCCGCGGCGTCCAAGGAGTGGCCGGCCGCGTAGCGCATCGCCGCCTGGCGCATCGTCGCCAGCCGCGCCGGGTCCCGCAGGAGTGCGGCGATCCGCCGGCCCGCCTCGGCTGCGTCGGCGTGCGGGTAGACCAGGCCGCCGCCGGACTCGGCGACCCAGTCGGGCACCGCGCTGCTGGCGTGATCCGCGGCGGCCACCGGGCAGCCCGCCGCCATCGCCTCGAGCGACGCGATCGACTGCAGCTCGGCCGGGGACGGCATCAGCGAGAGGTCGGCCGCCGCCAGCAGCGCCGGCACCGTCTCGTCCGGCACGAAGCCGGCGAGCACCACCCGGTCGCTCAGCCCCTCGTCCCGGACCCGCTGCGCCAGCTCCGAGGCCAGCGGTCCCCTGCCGGCCACGATCAGCCTGCTGGAGGCCGGCAGCTCGTGCATCAGGTCCAGCAGGTCTCCGGGCCGCTTCTCGGCCGACAGGCGACCGAGGTAGACGAGCAACGCGCCGTCCTCGGCGCGGTCCGCCAGCCACGACGAGGGCAGGCGCGCACGCGCCTCGGCCCGGGACGTCGGTCGTGGGCGCGGCGCCAGGCCGTTCGTCACGACGTGAACGGGCTTCCGTGTCCACGCCGCCGCCATCCGGGCGGCGAAGGCGGTCGGGGCCACGCGCGCGTCGGCCCGGGCGAACGCGGCGCCGTACCAGGCCCGCATCGCCCGACCCAGAACCCCCGCGGCGGCAGGGAGCTGGTGCGTGGTGGTCTCGATCTGCACATGGACGCCCATCACCGTGGGCACGCCGCGGCTGCGCGCCATGGCGACGAGGGCCACGCCGAACGGGGTGGGCGCGTTGACGTGCACGACGTCCGCCGACCTCAGCGCGCGTTGCACGCGTCGCACGCCCCCGACGACGAGCTGGGTCTGGAGACGGCCCAGCCGCACGGCGGGCAGGCGCACCAGCTCGACCCCGCCGGGCGGAGCTTGGGGCGTGGGCTCGGGACCGGCCAGCGCCACGATGCGGTGCCCGCGCGCCGCCAGCGCGAGCGCGTGACCGTGCGTCGACGCTGCGATGCCCCCGAACCCTGGGTAGAGGTCGTCCGCGGCGAAGAGCACGTTCATGCGCCCGGTGCCCGTACGTCGGCCTGGTCGCGGATCGACGCATCGGTCGCGTCACCGCTGCGCTCGCTAGGCATCGCGTCCCCTTCTCGCCCCGGTCAGGCGGGCGGCGGTCTGCTCCGAAGCGTATCAGGGGGCGACCGGGTGGGCGGCTCTGGTACGCTTCGGCTGCGGCTCCAGAGCTTCGCATCGCCATGATCGATCGCCTCGCCTCCCTCCTCCTCGCCCGGCCTCGTGCCGTGTTGCTGGTGTGGACGCTCGTTCTGGCGATCGGCGCGCCGACGGCCGCGAGGCTGTCGACGGTGCTCAGCACCGACGCGGGGTACGCGCCGGGCGGCGCGGCCGAGCGCGTCGACCGGCTGCTGGGCAGCCGCTTCGCCAGCCACGACCGGCCCGAGCTGCTGCTGGTCTCCGAGGCGTCCGCAACGGCGTTCCACCAGCTCGTGGACCGGGTCGCCCGGCTGGATCCGGTCCTCTCGGTCCGCGACGCCCGCAGCGACCCGCTGCTCGAGGACCTGTCCGGACGCCTGTCCGTGGCGTTCGTCGAGGTGAGCGACGGCGACGACGCGGAGGTCGCCGGGGCGGTGGACGCGGTACGGAACGCCGTCGCGGACGGCGACGGGCCCCCCGTCTACGTCACCGGCGCACCCGTCGTCGATCTGGACCTGAAACGCACCAGCGAGCGCGACGCGTTCCGCGCCGAGCTGATCGGGCTGCCGCTGAGCCTGGCGGTGCTGGTGGTCGTGTTCGGCTCGTGGGTGGCGGCGTCGCTGCCGCTGATCGCGGCCGTCGTGTCGATCACGGTGTCGTTCGCCGTTCTGTTCGTGCTCGGTCAGCTGGTCGAGATCGCCGCCTTCGCGCAGATCATCGTCACGATGCTCGGTCTCGCGATCGGCATCGACTACGCGCTGCTCCTCGTGAACCGCTTTCGCGAGGAGCTCCGGACCGGCGTCGACACCGAGGCCGCCCTGCGCGTCACGCTCAGGACCGCCGGCGCGTCGGTGCTGTTCAGCGGCACCACGGTCGTGCTTGCCCTCTCCGCGCTGCTGGTGCCGCCGCTGGGCTTCGTGCGCACGATGGGCGCGGCGTCGATGATCGTGCTGGCGGTCGGCATGGCCGTCGCCATGACCGCCGTTCCGGCGATGCTGGTGCTGCTGGGTCGCAACGTCGACGCCGGCCGGATCGGACGGCGCGCTCCGGGGACGCGCAGCAAGGCGTTCTGGCGGTCGTGGTCCGAGCGGGTCCTCGCGCGACCGCGGCTGTGGGCGGTGACCGGCACGGCGTTCCTGCTCCTGATCGCCTCCGCGGCGCTGGACATGCGCTTCGGCTTCGCCGGCGTCGAGGGGATCATCGGCACGAACGACACCAGCCGCGCCCAACGGCTGCTGGTCGACGTCGGCTTGGCCGGGCTGCTCGAGCCGTACGACGTGATGATCGACTTCGGCGAGCGCGGCTTCTACCACCCCAGCTCGGTCCGTGCGGTGTCCGGCTACGTTCGCGAGATCCGGGCGCTGGACGGCGTGGACCGCGTCCTGGCGCCCACCACCACCGGGAGCCTGCCCGGCCTGTTCGTCCAGCAGTACTACGCCACGCCCGAGCTGGCGATGGAGAGCCCGCTGGCCGACCTCGCTCGGGCCACCGTCTCGACCGCCGGGCGCTACGCCCTGGTTCGGGTGTTCCCGGTCGACTTCGGCGCGGAGGCGCCGAGCTCGCTGGCGCCAGGCTTGCAGGACGTCGCGCACGATGCGGGCCTGGACGCCGTGGTGGGCGGCGTGCGCGTCGCCGAGCAGGAGTGGACCCGCACGTTGTACGGCAACTTCCCGTGGGCGATCGCGTTGGTGTTCGCGTCGACGTTCGTGCTGCTGAGCCTCGGCTTCCGCTCGCTGGCGATTCCGCTGAAGTCGCTGGTGCTGAACACGCTCACCGTCGGATCGTCGTTCGGCGTGATCACGCTCGTGTTCCAGCACGGCTGGGCGGGTGGCCTGTTCGGCCTGCCGGGCGGGCTGGGCTTCGTCGAGACCAGCGTTCCGATCTTCATCTTCGCCGTCGTGTTCGGCCTGTCGATGGACTACGAGGTGTTCCTGATCTCGCGGGTGGTCGAGAGCCACCGGGCGGGACGCTCCGACCGCGAGGCCATGAAGGACGCTCTGGCGTCGACGGGCGGGGTGATCACGTCGGCCGCGCTCATCATGATCGTGGTGTTCTCCGTGTTCCTGTTCAGCAGCGTGGTCCTGATCAAGACGCTCGCGTTGGGGCTGACCGTCGCGGTGCTGTTGGACGCGACGTTGGTGCGCTCGGTGCTGGTGCCGTCGACGGTGGTGCTGCTGGGCGAGTGGAACTGGCGGCTGCCCCGCTGGCTGGGGAGGCTGATCGATCGGATCGGGCTCCAGCACGGCTGAACGCCGTTCCGCGGGTCCGGGGCGCGACCCACGCGGGTAGACTGCCGCCCCGACGCCGTGACGCCCCGCCGCCTGGAGATCCGCAGATGCCACCCCTTCCCCGCCTCGCCGCTCGCGACCCGATCCGCCGCCCGTGGCGCACCGCCGCTTCGTGCGCGGCCGGTCGGCTACCGTGACGCGCCGGCTGCTGCGAGCCCTCGCCGTCTCGCTGGTCGTGGGGGGAGGGGCGCTCGCCGCGATCGTGTGGTGGCTCGGTCCCGACGACCTGCGTGCCGTGCGGGCGATTTGTCCCTCCTGGCTCGCGGCGGCGATCGGCTTCTTCCTGGCGTCGTTCCTGTTCGCGGGCGCGCGGCTGGCGATGCTGGTGCGGAGGTCCGGGCAGCGCATCCGGCCCCGGCACGCCGTGCGTGCGCACGTCCTGGGCCTGTTCGCCAGCACCGTCACGCCGGGCGGTAGCGGCGGCATGCCGGCGGTGGCGCTGGTGCTCCATCGCCAGGGCCTGCCCCGCGGCACGGCGTGGTCGGTCGCGGTGGCGGCGATGACGGCCGACACCGTGTTCTACGGCTGGTCGCTGCCGCTCGCCCTGGTCGTTCTGAGGTCGACGACGGGCGCGCTGGACGAGGCCCCCGGACTGCAGGGCCTGATCGTTGCCGTCGCCGCCGTGGCGCTGGTCGTCGCCTACCTGCTCGCGTTCCGCTTGGCCTGGCTCCTTCCGATCGCCCAGTTCGTCCTCCGTGGTCGCCTCGCTCGCTTCCTGCCGCGTGCGGACCGCTTCATCGTCGAGCTGGTGTCGGCCAATCAGCGGCTCCACAGGGCCTCATGGCGCTGGCACGCGCTGTTCCACCTGCTCGTCGCCGGCTCGTGGTCGACCTTCTTCCTGGTCCTCTGGGCCAGCGCGCGCGGCTTCGGGGTAGAGGTGCAGCCCCTGCCCGTCGTCGCGGCGATGTCGATCGTCGCTGGAGTCGGATCGCTGTTCCCCACGCCCGGCGGCAGCGGCTTCTACGAGTTCGGCGCCTCGCTGGCGCTGGTCGGTCAGGCCGGGGGGCGCGGCGTCGCGGCCGCCGTCATCGTCTGGCGGGCGGTGAGCCACTACTCGCTCTACCTGATCGGTCCGATGCTGGGCGGCTACTTCGTCGTCCGCTCGGCGGACGTGCCCACCGACGATCGCATCGGCGGCGGGAGCTGAGCGGCTGAAGCGTCGGCCCGAGCGTCGGGCGACGCGTCACGCGAGCTCGTCGATCGCGCGCTCGTAGAACGCTTCGATCTCCCGGGTCACCCGGTCCGCGCCGTACGTGGTCAGCGCGCGGCGCCGGGCGCGGTCGCCCAGCGTCCGGCGACGCTCCGGATCGAGAAGCAGGCCCGAGATCGCCTCGGCCAGCGCAGCGATGTCGGTAGGGTCGACCAGGACGCCGGCGCGACCGCCGTCGAGCAGCTCGGCCATGCCGCCCCGGTCGCTTCCGACCACCGGCTTGCCGTGGACCATCGCCTCGAGACAGACGTAGGAGAAGCTCTCGAACAGCGAGGGGAACGCGCAGACGGTGGCCGCGCGATAGATCGCGTCGAGCTCGTCGGGTCGCACGTGACCGCGAAACCGCAGGTGACGGTGGTACCTCTTCGGCATGCGGGCCAGCAGCCAGCTCCGGGTGTCGGGATGGCCGTCCACCGGCACGTGGTCCGAGCCGACCAGGTCGAACCGAACGTCCGGGACCCGCTCGACGATGGCGGGCACGGCGCGCGCCAGCAGGTGCACGCCCTTCCACTTGCGGATGCGCCCGACGAAGAGCACGGTCGGCACCGCAGGCGCACCGGCGTCCGGCTCCACGGACGCTGCGGGAACGCGCACGGGGTTCGGGTGCACGAAGATCGGCACGCCCTCCAGGTCCATCGCGCTCCGGAACGCCGTCGCCGCCGACCGGGTGGGGGCAGAGACGTGGCTGGCGCGGACGATGAACGACCGCTCGACGGCGGCCGCGACGCGCCGGGCGTACCCGGGCAGGACCGGATCCACCGTCTCGGCGAACGCCAGAGGGGTGTGCAGGCGCACCACGAACGGCACGTGAGGCCTGCGCGTCCGACGGTAGAAGATCGGCTCGGCCAGGTGATCGGCCGCCTCGACGAGCTCGACCCCGTCGCGATCGACCAGCCGCTCCAAGGTGCGTGCGACCTCCCGCCGGTAGCGCCACTCTCCCGCCGCGGCGCGAAGCGCGAACGACACCGTACGGGCGCCTTCGAACCGGGCTGGAAGGTCCGGACGCACCGGCCCCACCCGGTGCACCGTGACGCCCTCCTCGCTTCCGTCGCCGCCCGCCGGCGCGTACGCGCGCGCGACGACGTGAACGCGGTGGCCCGCATCGCGCAGGAAGCGGGCCAGCGTACGCGCGTACGATCCGATGCCGGCACTGAGCGGATCGGGCGGGTACTCGATGGTGGCGAGGGCGATGGTGCGTCGACGCGCGATGAGGCCACTGTACCAATGCGGCGTGCGCGAGCCCACGCCGACGGGCCGGCGCTTCAGGCGGTCGGCGCGCCATGGGCGGGTAGACTGCCCCCGCGACGCCTCGCCGCCAGAGCCTCGCCACCGGGAGATCCGCAGATGCCGATCCTGCTCCGCCTCGCAGCACGCA
>CAZHCI010000117.1:0-8626 GCA_964530905.1 uncultured bacterium | reverse complement strand
CCGGCGGTCGCCACGGCGCGCGAGATCCACATCATGCGGGTGAACAGGAACCCTTCGAGCGCGGCTGCGAACGCGCCCAGCGCCGCGAACGCGGTCAGGACGTTCCAGCCCACCAGCAGCCACGGCCCGCCCATGATGATCTCGGGGTTGAACACCATGAACAGCGGGATCAGGTACAGGCCTTTGGCGAACTTCCACGCCTCGACGCCGGTCCGCATCGGGTTGGCGCCCGCGATCCCCGCGCCGGCGAACGCGGCCAGCGCGACGGGCGGGGTGACGTTGGAGTCCTGCGAGTACCAGAACACCAGCAGGTGGGCGATGACCAGCGGAATACCGAACTCTTGCGTGAGCGCCGGACCGGTCAGCACGATCAGCACGATGTAGCTGGCCGTGACCGGCAGGCCCATGCCCAGGATGAGGCTGGCGATGACGACCATGAGCAGCGCCAGCAGCAGGTTTCCGCCCGAGAACGACAGCATCAGCGACGAGAACTTCAGGCCCAGGCCGGTCAGGCCGACCACGCCCACGACGATTCCCGCCACGGCGCACGCCACCGAGACGGGGAGCGCGTTGCGGGCGCCGATCTCGAGCGCTTCGACGGTGCGGACCGCGCCGCGCACCAGCGCGCGGCGCCAGCCTTCGTCCTCGCGCACGTCGGCGGCGGGGAGGACGCCGGAGACGAGGCTGGTCGGTACGCCCGCCTCGACCGGGACCACGCTGGTGGCGGCGGGCACCTCCGCGTGGCCCAGCATGAAGCGGCGCACGACGTAGCGCAGCGCGCTGACCCCGAGGATTCCCACGATCGAGATGAACCCGACGCGGGCGGGCGAGATGTTCTGCATCAGGAACCAGACGAGCAGGCCGAGGGGAAACAGGAAGTGCCACCCCCGGGCGAACACTTCGCGCAGCTTGGGGAGCTCCTCGGACGTCATGCCGCGCATGCCGCGCTTGGCGGCGATGATGTCGACGAACATGTACACGGTGGTGAAGTACAGGATCGCGGGCAGGATCGAGAGCTTGACGATCTCGACGTAGGGAACGCGGGTGTACTCGGCGATCAGGAACGCGCCGGCGCCCATGATCGGCGGCATGATCTGGCCCCCGGTCGAGGCGGCCGCCTCGACCCCGCCGGCCTCTTCCGGCTTGTAGCCGAGCTTCTTCATCAACGGGATCGTGAACGCGCCGGTGGTGACGACGTTGGCGATCGCGCTGCCCGAGATCGAGCCCATCATGCCGGAGGCGATGACCGAGGCCTTGGCCGGTCCGCCGCGCTGGCGGCCGGCGGCGGCGTAGGCGAGGTCGATGAAGAACTGGCCCGCGCCGGTGATCTCGAGGAACGCGCCGAACAGCACGAAGATGTACACGAAGGTCGCGGCGACGCCCAGCGGCAGGCCGTAGATCCCCTCCTGCCCCAGGTACAGCTGCGCGACGATCCGGCCCAGGTCGTAGCCGCGATGCTCCAGGATGCCGGGGAGCGTGATCATCGACAGCGGACCGCGCGGTCCGATCATGGCGTAGACGATGAACACGATGCCGATGACGGAGATCGTCGGTCCGATCACGCGGCGGGCGGCCTCCAGCACGACCAGCGTGGCGATCACGCCCATCGTGATGTCGGTCTGGACCCAGAACCCGGCCCGGTTCACGATCGCGTCGAGGTTCAGCACCAGGTAGCCGCTGATCATGAGCGATCCGGCCAGGAACGCCAGGTCGACCGGCCAGCGGATCCAGGCGCGCTTGCTGCTGGGGAAGAGCAGGTACGCGAGGACCAGGATCAGACCGAGGTGGATGCCGCGCTGGTAGAAGAGGTTCAGGGTCTGAACGCCCGCCGTGTACAGCTGGAACAGCGACAGCGCGATCCCGGTGAGCGCGACGACGGCGGCCGTGATCTGCGCGACGCGCCCCGCCGTGGGACGGTCGGCGGGCGGCGGGGCGCCCCACACCTGCTCGGGCGCGCTCATCGCTGGCGGACCGCGATCAGGACGCGCTGGCCGGCGGCCAGCGCGGACAGGTTCACGCGCCTGCCGGCGTGCACCAGCGTGTGGCCGACCCGCTCCGAGCCGACCCGTAGCCAGTAGGCGTCGCCGGGGACCGGCTCGTTCAGGTCGCGGATCCAGTAGCCGCCGGCGCCGTCGGACTCGGCTCGGCCACGGCCGGGAACATGGCCCAGCCCGGCGTCGAAGGCGGGGGTATGGCTGTGCGTCAGGAGCATCGTCCCATCCCGGAATTCGTAGAAGTCGCGGACCAGGATCCCGGTGACCGAATGGTGCCAGGCCAGGTGCCAGCGCGGTTCGTCGGCCAGCGGAAGACGGACCAGCTCCTGGTCTTCCGGACCGGTGACCACCAGATACGGGGCGGTCTGGGCGTCGGCGCTGCCGAGGAAAGGCGTCAGATAGAGCAGCAGCAGCAGGACCGATGCGGGAGAGGCCCGGTCGGGCCCCTCCCTGCGTCGGCTCAACGGGCGTTCGCGCATGAACGCTGGAGGGGACGCCTCCATGAACGCCACGTCGACGTCACGTCAGGCGGACGTCACTGCGGGGGCAGCAACCGCTCGGGCACGTCGTAGCCCTGGTCCTGGTAGTACTGGACCGCGGCGGCGTGCAACGGGATGGGGGAGGCCGAGAGCGCCAGCTCGGGCGTGGTGTCGTTGGCGGAGGGGTGGACGGCGATCACGTCGTCGATGTTGCCGTAGAGCGCCTCCAGGAAGTCGTACGCGAGCTCGTCGTCCATCTCGGCACGCACCAGGATCACGTTCGGCGTGCCGATCGTCGAGACGTCCTCGTCCACGCCGGGGTAGGTGCCCGCCCGGATCGTGTACTGGGCGAACACGTCGCTGGCGGCCAGGCCGTTCTCGAGCTCTTCGCCGACGATCTGCACGAGCTCGATGTCGCGCGTGGTGGCGAGGTCCAGGATCGAGCTGGTGGGGGGCCCCACCGACCAGAAGCCGGCGTCGATCTGGCCGTCGCGAAGCGCGGCGGCGGTCTCGTTGAAGTTGAGGCGCTGCTCCTCGAAGTCGTCGTACGTCACGCCGTTCGCTTCGAGGATCGTCTGGGCGGACACCTCGGTGCCGCTGCCGGGCGCGCCGACGCTGACGCGCTTGCCGGCGAGGTCGGCGAGCGACTCGATGCCGGAGCCCTCGAGGGTGACGAGCTGCACGGCGTTCGCGTACGCGACGCCCAGCGCGCGCAGGTTGGGCAGCTGCGGGGGCTGGCCGTCGCCGCCGAAGTTGCCGGTGCCGGTGTACGCCTGGTACACGGTGTCGGCCAGCGCCAAGGCGATGTCGCTGTCGCCGCGCGCGATCAGGCCGGCGTTCTCGACGGACGCGCCGGTGACCTCGGCGGCCGCGGTGTAGCCCTCGATGTGGTTGTTCACGAGCTCGGCGTAGGCGCCGCCGGTCGGGTAGTACACCCCGCCGGTGCCGCCGGTGGCGATCGACAGGCTGCCTTGGGCGACGACCAGTCCGAACGCGAGAATCGATGCGGCCAGTGCCGCGAACATGGTGCGAATGCGCATGGTTCCTCCTCTTGAGTTGACGACGTACCTTCAGATGATAGTTGCCCGTAGCGCCCGCTCCGCTTGGGTACCTCCGCAGGCTCTACAACGCTCCGGCGCAGAACGGCCGCACGACGCCACGACGGCGCGCGGTTCGGCGCGGCGGAGCCGACGGCGGTGGTAGAACGTGCGCCATGCTTCGCGACCTGCTGGTGCTCGACCTGTCCCGCGTCCTGGCGGGGCCGTACTGCACCCAGCTGCTGGCCGACCTCGGCGCCCGCGTGATCAAGGTCGAGTCGCCGCGCGGCGACGACACCCGCGGCTGGGGCCCGCCGTTCGCGAACGACCAGAGCGCGTACTTCCTGTCGGTGAACCGGGGCAAGGAGAGCCTCGCCGTCGATCTGAAGCGGCCGCAGGGCCGAGCGATCGTGCAGCGGCTGGCCGCCCGTGCCGACGTCCTGGTCGAGAATTTCAAGGTGGGCGACCTGGCGCGCTACGGCCTGGACCCGGCGTCGCTGGCCGACGCCAATCCGGGCCTGATCTACGCGTCGATCACCGGCTACGGCGGAGGCGGGCCGCGCGCCGCGGAGCCCGGCTACGACGCGGCGCTGCAGGCGATCACCGGCCTGATGGCGATGACCGGCGAGCCGGAGGGCGGTCCGGTCAAGCTGGGGGTCGCCTGGATCGACGTGCTGACCGGCCTGCACGCCGCGGTCGGCGTCCTGGCCGCGCTGCACGAGCGGGCCGGGACCGGCCGCGGCCGGCACCTGGAGCTGTCGCTGTTCGAGGTCGGCTTGGCCAGCATGGTGAACCAGGCGCAGGGCGCGCTCCTGACCGGCGCAGCGCCGCGCAGGATGGGGAGCGCCCACCCCAGCATCGCGCCGTACCAGGCGTTCGCGACCGCGGACGAGCCGATCATGCTGGCGGTCGGCAACGACGCGCAGTTCGCGCGCGCCGCGGCGGTGCTGGACCTGCCCGAGGTGGCGGACGATCCGCGCTTCGCGACGAACGCCGCTCGGGTTCAGCATCGGAACGAGCTGCTGCCGATGATCCAGCGGCGCCTGCGGACCGCCGGGCGGGGCGTGTGGCTCGAACGGTTCCGGAAGGTCGGCGTCTCGGCCACGCCGGTGCTGGACCTGCCCGATGCGCTGCGCGACCCGCAGGCGGCGGCGCTGGGCACCGTCGGTTCCTACCTGCACCCGACCGCGGGCGAGGTGCCGTTCGTGCGGAGTCCGCTGCGGCACCGCCGCGACCTGGCCGCGGGAGCCGCGAGGGGCGACGTGCGGAGCGCGGAGACGCACGGCCCGGCGCCGCGTCCGCCCCGGCTGGGCGAGCACGGGGCGCCGCTGCTACGGGAGCTGCTGGGGCTGGCGGACGACGAGATCGCGGCGCTGGCCCGGGCGGGCGTCGTGTCGCTGGGCGAGAAGGCGAGCTAGCCCGCCTCGCTGGGCGTTCGCGCGAACACGCGCCGCAGCCGCTCGACCTCGAACTTCGGCGTGCGATCGGCGCGGAACAGGCCGTTGACCTCCTGCTCGACGTCGGTGAGCTGGGTGTAGCAGTAGCCGCGAACGCGGGGTTCGGCCAGCAGCGCGTCGACGAGGCCTTGCAGGCGCTGGTGGAACGCCGACTCGTCCTGCGGCGCCTCGCCGTACCCCCACGCCCGCTCGCGCGGCTCGTTCCCCGGCGGCCAGCGTGCGCCGCCGAACTCGTCGACCAGCACGGGCTGGCCGCCGTAGCGCTCCAGGTCGGGTCGGTGCCGGTAGGCGGGTTCCTGGGCGAGCGCAGCGGCCAGCTCGGCCGGGTCCTGCGTGTACAGGTGGACGGTCCACAGGTCGGTGTCCTGGTGCACCCAGCCCGAGGCGTCGTTCACCGGCCGGGTCGGATCGAGCGCGCGCGTGAGCGCGGCGGCGTCCCGGACCAGGCGACGGTGCTCGGGACCCACGACACGGTCCTCCGTCTCGTTCAGCGGCGTCCAGGCGATGATCGACGGCTGGTCGCGGTCGCGCACGACCAGCTCGGCCCACTCGTGCAGCAGGTTGCGCCCGGCCACCGGATCGTTCTCGTCGATGCCCCACGACGGCATCTCGGCCCAGGTGAGCCAGCCCAGGCGGTCGGCGTGCCAGTGGTAGCGAGGCTCGAACGCCTTCTGGTGCAGGCGCGCGCCGTTGAACCCCGCCGCGCGCGCCAGCTCGATGTCGCGCACCAGCGCCTCGTCGCTGGGCGCCGTCCAGATCCCGTCGGGCCAGTAGCCCTGGTCGAGCACCATCCGCAGGTACAGCGGCGCGCCGTTGAGCAGCAGCCGGTCGCCCTCGATCCGGATCTCGCGCAGCCCCAGGTAGCTCTCCACGCGGTCCGCGACGGTGCCGTCCGTCCGGATCACCTCGAGCTCCAGGTCGTGCAGGAACGGATCATCGGGGCTCCACGGTCGCGGGTCGGCCAGGGCGATCGCGATCGGTACGCCGCTGGTGGCGGGGGCCTCGACCTGGGAGACGCGCGCGCCGCTGCGCGCGGTGCAGCGGATCCGGGTGTCCGGGGCGTGACCCAGGAAGGTGGGGATCAAGGTCGCGCGTCCGCCGGCCAGGTCGGGGAGCACCTGGAGCGTGTCGAGGCCCAGAGGATCGACCCCCTCGAGCCACACCGTCTGCCAGATCCCGCTGACGCGGGTGTACCAGCAGCCGTGCGAGTCGCGCTCGCGGCACTGCTTGCCGCCCGGCTGCACGCCGGAGCGGATCTCGTCCACCGCGTGGATCACGAGCTCCTGCTCCGTGCCCGGCCGGGCCGCGTCGGTCAGGTCGATGCGGAACGGCGCGCTGCCGCCCGCGTGCTCGCCGACGAGCCTGCCGTCCAGGAACACGGCGGCACGGTAGTCGCACGCACCGACGTGGAGGAACGACCGGAGACCGTCCCACGCAGCAGGGATCCGGACGGAGCGCCGGTACCAGAGCGAGGCGTGGAAGCCGGTGTCGCCGATGCCGGAGAGGGCGCTTTCGGGGGGGAACGGGACGACGATCTCGCGGTCGTAGGCCGCGCTGTCGAGCGGAGCCGCGTCGAGGTCGGCGTCGCCCGCGAACGCGAACGACCACGGTCCGTTCAGGTTCCGCCAAGCGGTCCGCGCCAGGCGGGGCCGCGGGTAGTCGGGACGGGGCAGCGTCATGGTCCTCCAGGCGGGACGGGCGAGAGGCGAGGGACGACCGGGCGAGGTGCGAGCGGGCGCCGATGCGGTGCGGGGCGGTGCGAACAGTGGCCCCGCCGTTCAGGCGGGGCCACGAAGCGGTCGGGTGGCCCGCGTCAGTCCAGGAGCGCCTGGACCTCGGCGTCGGCGGCGCTCAGGGTCGTCTCGATCTCGGCGTCGGTCAGCCAGATCGACTGCAGGCGACGGTTGAGGACGTCCTGGATGGCGGGGAAGGCGGCGGTGCGCTCGACGTCGCGGGCGATCTCGACGGTGTCCGCGTACTCGTCGCGGTGCGGCAGCGAGCGGTACTCCTCGCTGGCCAGGACGCTCTCGCGGACCGACAGGTGGCCGGTGCGGGCCCAGTGGATCGAGGCGTCGTCGATCCAGGCGAGCAGCTCGAGCGCGGCCTGGTAGCGATCGGCCGAGCGGGCCTCGAGCGTCGAGGGGACGACCCACATGTGGCTGTCGGCCCAGGTGGCGGGCTGCTCGAACAGGGTGGGGAACGAGGCGGCGTAGTACTCGGTCAGCGGCACCGACGCGTCGGCGGCCTGCTCGTCGTACAAGTCGACGACCCAGGTTCCGTTCACCAGGATGGCGGCGTCGCCCTCGAGGAACGCCTGCTGCGAGTCGGCGTAGTTGAGCTGCGGATCGGCGTAGCCGGCGGCGAACAGCTCGACGATCGCCTCGACGGCGCGCTGCGCCTCGGGCGAGTCGACGTTCGCGCTTCCGTCCGAGATCAGCTCCGCGCCCTGTTGCCACATCAGCGCCAGGACCAGGCGCACGCCGATCGGGAACTGCGAGAAGTCGGCGGCGAGGTAGTCGACGCCGGTCGCTTCCTCGACCTGGGCGGCGTGGTCGAGGAGCTCGTCGAAGCTGGTGGGGAGGATCGGCGCGCCGTCCGCGTCGACCAGGCCGGCCTGCTCCATGATCTCGAGGTTCACGTGCCAGAGGTTGGCGTGCAGGTCCATGGGGACGCCGTAGATCTGGCCGTCCCAGCTGACGCCTGCCAGCGCGGCGGGGGTCCAGTCGGCGGGGTCGACGCCTGCGGCGGCCAGGTCCTCTTCGCTCAGGGGCGCCAGCGCGCCGAGGCTGGCGAACTCGGCCAGGCTGCTCTTGTGCATGACGTGCACGTCGGGCGGGTTGCCGCCGGCGTAGGAGGCCTTGATCTGGTCGTAGTAGTTGCCCCAGTCGGTCGGCAGCGTGTCGACGGTGACGCCGTTGTCCTCGGCGTCGAAGGCGTTGATGATCGTCTGGATGATGCACGCCTCGCCGCTGGCTTCGGCCATGTCGGTGCCGGCCTCCTCGCAGGCGCCGAAGAAGCGGCCGAGGCTGATCTCGGTCTGGGCGGAGGCGAGCGGCGTCAGGAGCAGCGCGGCGATCGCGAGGACGAGGGTGGAGAGCTTCGGTCGGAACATGGGGACCTCCTCAGGTCGGGCGGGCGGACGAACGACGGCGGATGGGGTGGGATGGCCAAAGGAGCGGACGGCGTCGCGGCTCACTTGCCGCCCCCCAGGGCGATGCCGCGGATCACGTAGCGCTGGAAGGCGAGGTAGAGGGCGATCACCGGCAGCGACGCCGCCACGCCGGACGCCATCACCCGTCCGAGCCCCTCGGACTGCGCGAAGTTGCTCTGGATCGAGGCGAGGCCGACGGTGATCGTGAACATCTCGGGCTGGCTGGCCGAGATCAGGGGCCACAGGTAGTCGTTCCAGGCGTAGAGGAAGGTGAGGATCGCGAGCGTCGTGGCGGCCGGGACCGAGAGCGGCAGCATGATGCGGGTGAAGATCGTGAAGCGGTTCGCGCCGTCCAGCATGGCGGCCTCCTCGAGGTAGCCGGGCACGCCGCGGAAGAACTGCGTCATCAGGAACACGCCGATCGGCACCGCCAGGCGCGGCGCGATCAGCGCGGCGTAGCCGTTGTGCCAGCCCCAGTCGGCGAACATCGTGTAGAGCGGGATGAAGA
>CAZHCI010000116.1:0-8653 GCA_964530905.1 uncultured bacterium | reverse complement strand
GCTGGAGCGGATCTACGGCGAGGAGGCCGTGCGCGAGGCGTACGAGGCGATCGCCGTCTGATCGGCGGCGACGGAACGAGCTGTCCCCGATCCCGAACCACCGCGCCGAGAAAGGAAAAGACAGGGCCCGGAAAGGCCCCGTTTGCCATCGTGTTCCGTTATCCATCTCGTTCAGGCCCCCGGGCCTCATGGAGGGAGACCGGAATGACGACGTCGAACGATCACGAGCCTGCACCGAGACGGGCACGCCGCCTGCTGGCGGCCGTCGGACTCGCTGCCGCACTGGTCCTGGTCGCTTGCGGAGGGCCGCGCGTCCCGCCGCCGCTGAGCATCAGCGAGGCTCAGGCCACCAGCTCCACCTCGGTCCGCATCCGTTTCGACCGCCCGGTCGCCGCGGGGGCCGACCTGCCCGAGAACTACCGGCTGGCCCGCCCGGGCGGCGGATCGCTTCCCGTCCTCGCGGCGTACGTGTTCGACGGCGGATACGAGGCCGCGCTGGCCACCGCGCCTCAGGACGAGGTCGACTACGCGCTGACGATCGGTCGCCTCACGCCGGCGTCCGGCGGCGACCCGGTCGAGGAGCTGAGGGCGGGAGCCCCGGTCCGCGGCTCGGCGACGTTGGCTCCAGCGGTGATGGACGCGACGCCGATCTCGGCGACGGAGCTGCTCGTGGTCGTGCACGAGGGCGGTAGCGGAGACCCCGCGCACCTCGGCCCCGAGGCGCTGGACGTCTCGGCGTACCAGGTCTCGCCCGCGCTGGCGGTTCACGACGTCCGTTTCGTCGAGGACGGCGCGATCCTGACGACGGACGAGATGGCCGACCAGCCGTACGAGCTGCGCGTTCGAGGGGTGACCGGCGGGCCGACCCGCGCGCTCCTGGACCCGTACCGCGACACGGCCGGCTTCGACGGGATCGCCGCGAACGACACGACCGCGCCCGAGTTCTCGTGGGCCTACGCCCTGGACGCGACGACGGTCGAGGTCCGCTTCAGCGAGCCGCTGGGCGCCTACGTCGGCGACGCGAGCCGCTACCTGATCACCGACGCGGCCGGCGATGCCGTGAGCGTCACCGGCGCCGCCGTCGACCTGTTCGACACGAGGGTGATCCTGACCACCACCGCACTGGAGCCGGGCGTCCCCTACACCGTGCGCGGGCGTGAGCTCTCCGACCTGGCGGGCAACCCCCTCGCTCCCGACGCGTCGGTCGAGTTCCTCGGGGTGGCCGGCAGCGCGGACGGCTCCGCGCCGCGCATCACGGGCGCCACCTCGACCGGGCCGACGGGCGTCGTGGTGACGTTCAGCGCCCCCGTGCGCGGCGGCGAGGGAAGCGCCGAGAACCCGGGGCACTACGAGATCGTGGGGAGCGACACCGCCGACGCGTCGCTGCAGACCCAGGCGATCCTGGACGTGACGGCCGCCACCCTGGCGGCGGACGGCAGGAGCGTGGTGCTGACCACCCTCGCGCAGAGCGAGATCTCCTACACGCTTCGCGTCTCGAACGTGTTCGACCTGGACGGCGATCCGGTGGCCGGGCCGTCGCGCGCCTACCCCGACCCGATCCGTTTCTTCGGCAGCGCCGAGTCCGGCGACGCGTTGGACAGCGACGGGGACGGCCTGAGCGACGCCGCGGAGCAGCGTGGGTGGACGGTCGTCGTCGTCGAGGCCGACGGCCGCGAGTCGCGCCGGGAGGTGACCAGCGATCCGTTCCTCGCCGATACCGACGGCGACGGCCTGCCCGACGGCGCGGAACGGACGTTCCGCACCGATCCTCGCGCTCCCGACAGCGACGGCGACGGCCTGTCCGACGATCGCGAGCTGAATCGCATCTACAGCGAGCCGCTCGAGGTCGATACCGACGGCGACGGTCTGGCCGACGGGCTCGAGACCGACTTCTTCGGCACCTCCGCGATCCGGGCCGACACGGACGGCGACGGCTTCCCCGACGGCGTGGAGGTGGCCGCGGACGCGCGCGATCCGTTGATCGCGGACCTCCCGCGCATCGCGATCCGGGTGGGCGACGTCCGCCTGGACCTCGACGAGCGCTTCTCGTACGTCGACCTCGAAGGCGTGACGCAGACGGTCGAGTCGTCGATCGGGACGACGCTGGAGCAGGGCACGGAACGGACGTACGCCACCAGCGACACGAACACCCTGAGCAGCTCGATGGGGTTCAGCCAGGAGGTCGGCGCCGAGTTCGAGTTCCCCACCTTCGCCGGCAGCGCCAGCGTGACGGTCGGCGCCGAGCAGTCGCAGGCCGAGGAGTACACGACCAGCGTGTCGTCGGCGTCGGCGACCAGCTCCAACGAGGCGTACAACGAGTCGATCGCCCGCGGCAACTCGTTCGCGTCGTCCAGCGAGGTGAGCCGGACGATCGAGGACGCCAGCGTCCAGGTCGCCCTGGACATCGGCAGCATCAGCGACGTGGCGTTCTCGACCACGAACCTCGAGGTCACCGCCCTCTGGCAGGATCCGGTCGATCCCAACCGGCTCACGCCCGTCGCCACGCTGGTGCCGGGCGTCCAAGCCGCGGGCGGCGCCTCGCCGACCTACAACCTCGGTCCGTTCGTGCCGGACGTCGGACCGATCGTGTTCGAGAACCGCGACGTGTTCCCCCGCACCGTCGAGCAGCTGCTCAAGTCGCCGCGCGGCCTGGTGTTCAAGGTCGCGAACTACGACCTTCAGGACGAGGAGGGTCGCAACTTCGCGTACAGCTCGCAAGAGACGTACGACGTCACGGCCGGCATCGTGATCGACCCCGGCAACGGCGAGGTGATCCGAGAGCGGATCTCGACCGTCGCCGGCCGCATCGCGCCGTTCGCCGACACGAACGGCGATGGGCAGATCGACGCGCTGTGCAGCGACGACCCGGGCGCCGACTCGTGCGACAACGACGGGAACGGCGTCGTCGACGACGGCGACCGCATCCTGTTCGACGAGGACGGCCGCACCGTGGGCATCTCGATGCGCGAGGCGATGGAACGCCTGGGCGTGGCCTACACCGTGGCCGACGTCGCGTACGACGACTTAGGCGGCGGCGCCGGCGTCGAGGTGCTGTTCTCGGTGGACGGCCTGGAGACCGCCGCCGCGGACCACCGGGCGTGGGTGCTGTTCTACTCGCGCGCCGTCGTGGACGCGCTGGGCGACGGGCAGCGGGTCGAGAGCACGCCGTTCGAGGACCTGATCCTCCGGGCCGGTCAGACGTACACGCTGGCCTACATCCGGGACGAGGACGAGGACGGCCTGTCCGCACGCGAGGAGTACACCCACGGCAGCGACGACCAGCGGGTGCACAGCGACGGCGACGAGAGCGGCACCTGCCCCGACGAGGGGTACCCGTTCGATCTGTTCCAGACCGACGCGACGGCCACGCTGCCGCTGGAGCGCCCCTCCTACACCTGCGACACGATCTCGGACTACGACGAGGTCGAGACGGGCTGGCTGGTGCAGGCGCGCGGCAAGACGGCGTACCGCGCGTACCCCTCGCCGCGGCTGCCCGACTCCGACGCCGACGGTCTGTCGGACGACCTGGAGCGACAGCTGGGCACCGATCCCCGTCAGCGCGACACGGACGAGGACGGCCTCTCCGACTTCGACGAGGTGTACGGCTACCGCCTGCGCTTCCGCGGCGACCTGGCGTTCAGCGACCTGACCGACAAGTTCTGCGCCGAGCTCCGCACGGGCGGAAGCTGCGCCGGCGTCAGCGAGGCGTGGGTCACCGATCCGCTGGATCCCGACACGGACGGCGACGGCATGCAGGACGGCTTCGAGGTCCGTCAGGGGTCGCATCCCCAGACCGCCGACGCCGGCGACTTCATCGACACCGACCGTGACGGCCTCAGCGACGCGCAGGAGCAGGAGGTCGGCTCCTCGATCTACGAGCCCGACAGCGACGGCGACGGCCTGCCCGACCTGCTCGAGTACCTGATCGGCTCGAACCCCCTCGTCCGCGATACCGACGGTGACGGCCTGGGCGACTACGACGAGTTCGACCTCGCCACCTTCGCCAGCCTGCCGTACGCTCCGGCGTTCGATCCGGACGCCTTCCTGACGACCTGTGGAAGCCTGACGTCGGGCGCCACGGCGTGCAGCTACGATCCGCCCAGCGGCTCCGGGCTGCCGTACGGCACCGATCCGACCCGCTCCGACACCGACGGCGACCTCCTGAACGACGACGTCGAGCTGCAGCCGTACACCGTCACCGTCGAGGGCCAGGACCCGTACCAGGTCGCCTCCGACCCGACCCGGGCCAACAGCGACGCGGACGAATTGGACGACCGGGACGAGCGCAGGCTCGGCACCGACCCGACGCTGTCCGACACGGACGGAGACGCGATTCCCGACCACTTCGAGGGCGACATCTGCGCCGTCTTGGAGGGGTGCCTCGATCCGCTCGTGCCCGACCAGATGGTCACGCTCACGATCCGGTTCGACGTGCAGAGCGACGGCGACGCCGATCCTGCCGGTGGCGACGGCGACTTCAGGTACTCGCTGACCGTGACGCAGGAGCCCGAGGATCCCCTCACGAGGTCCGGCAGCTTCGGCGCGTCGGACGGCGAGTCGTACGAGGCATGGGACGTGACGTTCTACAAGCCGGTGGCCCGCTCGATCCGACTGAGCGCCACCGCCAGCGAACGCGACGGCGCAAGCGGCGAGTTCGGCTCGTGCTTCCTGAACCTCACGCGCGACGTGCCGGGAACCATCACGAGCTCCTCGAGCTTCTCTCAGAACGTCGTCGACGGAACCTGCGAGTACACGATCAACGTGGACTTCACGGTGCAGACGACGCCCTGACGCCCCATTTCAGCGAAGGGAGGAGGCCCCGGGCGACGTCGCCCGGGGCCTCGGTTTCGCGGCCGCGCGACGCGGCGACGCTCGGTCGCCGCCGCATGCGCCCGAGCGGGAGGCGTGCGATCCGATGCTCGGTGCTCGTCAGGCGTCCAGGTCCGCCATCGCCGCCCGCGCCTCCTCCAGGGTGGGTTGCGCCTCCGTGCCACCCGCGGCACGGGTCGACAGGGAGCCGCACGCGCAGGCCAGCCGGAGCGCGTCGTCCAGCGTCCAGCCGTTCAGGTGGCCGTACAGGAAGCCCGCGTCGAAGGTGTCGCCGGCCCCGGTGGTGTCCACCAGCTCGATGGCGAGCGACGGCGCCGACGCCTGCCGGCCGTCGCGCGCAGCGCGACCTCCGGCGGCCCCCAGCTTGACCGCGACGGTGGGCACGACGTCGCCGAGCGCGTCGATCGCTTCGTCGAGGCTCGACCGGCCAGCGATGCGCCGCGCCTCCTCGGCGTTGGGGAACAGCACGTCGGTCTGCGCCAGAACGGAGGCCAGCTCGTCGTTCCAGCGATCGCGCGGATCCCAGTTCGTGTCCAGCGAGGTTCCGAGCCCCTCCCGCCTGGCCTCACGGAACAGCTCGGCGAGACCGGGCCGCAGGGCGTCCAGCAGGAAGTACCCCCCGACGTGCATGTGCCGCGCCTCGCGCAGCAGCGCGCGGTCGACCTGATCGGCCCGGAGGGCCGAGATCGCGCCTAGGTGCGTCAGGATCGCGCGGTCGTCGCCCTGCGACAGGATGACGCTGACGCCGGTGGCCAGCGCGTCGTCGACGATGCACGAGCGCATGTCGATCCCGCGCTCCGTCATCGCGTCCAGCATGAAGCGGCCGAAGGCGTCGTCGCCGACCACGCCCACGAACGCGGTCCGCAGGCCCAGCCGCGCCGCGGCGCACGCCATGATCGCGGACGACGAGCCGATCGTGAGGTCGGCCGCGTCCACCATCTTCTCCGCCTGTCCGAAGCGCGGAACGACGTCGTCGCCGCGCAGCACCAGGTCGGGGTTGATCTCGCCGACGACGAGCAGGTCGTACGCCCTCATCGCTCGCTCCTCCCGTTCGCGCGCGGCCGCTAGCCTGGCCGGTCGGCCTGCCCGGAGCCGCCGAGGAGCCGGATGTACCGCTGCACCTCGGCCGCCATCCGCTCGCGCGCGGCCGCCAGGTAGCCACGGGGATCGTACGCGTCGGGGTCGGTCAGGACCTCGCGAACCCCGCGCGTGAACGCCAGCGACAGCGCCGTCGCGATGTTGACCTTGGCGACGCCGCCGGCGACGGCCTTGCGGAGCTCGTCGTCGGGAACGCCGGACGATCCGTGCAGGACCAGCGGGTGCGGCACGGCGCCCGCGACGACCCGAAGCCGTTCCAGGTCGAGGTGCGCCTCCTTGCGTGTCTGCTTGTGCTCGGTGCCGATGTCGATCGCGAGCGTATCGCAGGCGGTGTCGTGCACGAACGCGCGCACCGCGTCGGGCGCCAGGTGGCCTCCGGACGCCCGGTCGCCTTTCCGGACGGCCTCGAGCTCCGCCTCGACGACGGCGCCGCGCGCGTGCGCCTCCTCGGCCAAGGCGTTCAGGTCGCGGCGGTAGTCGTCTCGCCGGTCGAGCCGGTCCTCCAGCATGACCGAGTCGAACCGTTCGTCCAGCGCTCGGCGCGCGCTGTCGAGGCTCTCGGCGTGATCGAAGTGCAGGATCACGGGGACCGTGGCCTCGCTCCTGAGCACCCGCGCGAACGCGGCGAGGCGCGACAGTCGACTGTAGCGGGCGGCGTTCTCGGAGATCTGCACGATCACCGGGGCACGCTCGCGCTCCGCGGCCACGACGATCGCCTCGGCGGTCTCCAGGTTCACGGCGTTCACGGCGGCCAGCGCGTGACCGTCGCGCCGTGCTCGCTCCAGGAGCGTTCCGGCGGTTCGCGACATGCTCGACTCTACCGCTGTCGTGCTCCCGTTCGCCTCGGATCTTGCTCGTTATGTCGTATCTCGATCAGATTCTAATGCGAATGATGCGCGAATACGTCTACACTTCGATCAAATGACGATAGCGAGATCACGATGACCAGTCGGCAACGACGGGAAGCGGTGCACTCGCTCGTGATGCACCACCGCGAGCTCGCCGCGGACGACATCGCCCGCGAGGTGAGCGTCTCTCTGGCCACCGTCCGCCGCGACCTGGCCGCGTTGGAGCGACGGGGGCTCGTCGAGCGGACCTGGGGCGGCGCACGCATCCGGTCGACCGTCCACTACCTGGCCGACTTCGCGGAGGCCGCCGACCGGCAGGCCACCTCGAAGCGCTCCGTCGCGGCGACCGCCGCGTCCATGGTGGAGCCGGGGATGGTGGTCGGCCTGTCCGGCGGCACGACGTGCACCGAGCTGGCCAGGTGGCTGCGGGCGAAGGACATCACCGTCGTCACGAACGCGGTCAACGCGGCGATCGAGCTGTACAACCACGGCAAGACCCGCGTGATCGTGACCGGCGGCAGCATGAACGCGTACTCGTACGAGCTGGTCGGCGAGATGGCCACCGCCACGCTGCACGAGCACCGCCTGGACCTCTGCTTCGTGGGGTGCAGCGGCATCACCCCCGACTTCGGCTTCTCGATGCGGGACCGTCCCGAGGCGACCGTCGCGCGCGCGTTCCACGCGGTGTCGGAGCGGACCTTCGTCGTGGCGGACCACAGCAAGGTCGGCCGCAAGACCCTCGCGCGATTCGCGCCGCTCAAGACCGTGCCGAACCTGATCACCGACCGCGGCATCGACGCCGACTCGCTCCGCACGCTGGAGGAGGAAGGGCTGCACGTGATCCTCGCCGACGCGCCTGGAGCGCCGCGCGACCGTGGAGGGTCCGGATGAGTCCTCGCCTCGAGCCGGACCGCCGCTAGCGATGCCCTCCGCCGCCCCCCTCGTCGCGATCACGCCGAACCTGGCGGTGGACCGGACGCTCCGGCTGGACCGGCCGTTGCGCCGCGGCGCGCTCCACCGCGTCCGCGACCTGCGCGAGCTGGCCGGCGGCAAGGGCGTCAACCTGGCCCGCACGGTGCGCGCGCTGGACGGGGACGTCGTCGTCGCCGGCTTCGTGGCGGGACGCAACGGCGCGAAGTTCCGCGATCTGCTGCAGGGCGAAGGGATCGCCGGCGTGTTCGAGGAGGTTGCCGGCGAGACCCGGGAGTGCCACGCCCTGCTGGACGACGGCGCGCACCCCACCGAGATCAACGAGGCCGGGCCGGAGGTGCCGCAGCACGCTTGGCAGCGCCTGCTCGGACGCCTGCCCGCCGGCACGGCGATCCTCGCCGGCAGCCTCCCCCCCGGCATCGACGACGACGCCTTCGGGCGGCTGGTCGCGGGCCTGCCCGAGCCCCCGGTCGTCGACATGAGCGGGTCCGCCCTGGCCGCCGCCGTGTCGGCCGGCGCCGCCATGATCGCGCCCAACCGCGCCGAGCTCGCGGCGTTGCTGGGACGCCCCTCGGCCTCGATCGACGACGCGGTCGCGTACCACGACGCTCGCGGCGTTCCGGTCCTGCTGAGCCTCGGTGCGGAGGGCGCCGCCTACCTGGCCGACGAGCGCTGGCGGGTGCGCGCGCCCGAGGTCGTGAGCACGAATCCGGTCGGCTCGGGCGACTGCCTGCTGGGCGCCTTCCTCTGGGCCCGAGGCCAGGGCCGCGACGTCGCCGACGCGCTTCGCTGGGGCGTGGCGGCGGGAGCCGACAACGCCAGACGCGGCGGCGGCGGCGCCGTGCAGGCCACCGGGATTCGCGAGCTGTACGAGGCGATCCACGCCGAGGAGTGGAGCTAGATGGCCACCACCAGCCGACCCCGCCGCACGCCCGGCAAGGACGCCG
>CAZHCI010000115.1:7537-8710 GCA_964530905.1 uncultured bacterium | reverse complement strand
GGTCGTCCGCCACCCGGTCACCGGTGACACGTTCGGAGGGTAGACGGAAGGCCGATCGAAGGCAGGTACCGACGGCACATCGCGAGGGCCGGCACAGGGTGCAGGGGCGGTACCGATGCCCGCTTCGTGATCTCGAGCACCGGCGAGCACCGGTCGTCAACCGAGCCGACCGAGTTGCCTGTGGCCGAAGCGCTGCAGCGCGCGCAAGAGTTCGTCGTGGCCGGTCGCGCCCGGCTTCAGCACGCGGTGGTCGGCGCCGTCGAGCATGAGGCGCAGGGGCGAGCCGCGAAGCCGGCGCAGGAGGGCAACGGTCGTCTCCGGCTCCACGGTGGTGTCCTGCAGTCCCTGCACGACCAGGGTCGGTCGCGGGGGCAGGGACGGCGCGACGCGCCAGGCGTGACGGCCGGCGCGGCGCAGTTCGTCGAGCGCCGCGGTAGGGAGGCGCACCTCGTTCCGCACCCGCTCGCGCGTGGCGGGGTCGTCGAGGTCGACGTCGCCCAGCTTTTCGGTGAGCTCGCGCTGCAGCGATGGGTCGTCGAGATCGGCACGTTCGTAGGGGCGCACATCGGCGACGACCCGGCGCAGCAGCGGGAGCAGGAGTGTGCGACGGTCGCTGAAGCGGATGAAGGGAGCGATCAGCACCGCGGCGTCGGCGGGCGCGCCCGCCTCGAGCGCCGCGATCGCGAGCGCGCCCCCCATCGAGAACCCGATCACCATGACGGGCGCACCCGCCGTGGCGGCGGTTGCGAGCGAGCCCGCGACCGCATCGCGCCACTCGGTCCAGCGACGCTCGCGCAGCGTGTTCCAATCCGGGCCGAATCCCGCGAGCAGCGGCGCGTGCACCCGCCACCCGATCGAGACGAGCGCCGCGGCGAGCGGCCGCACCTCTGCCGGCGTGCCCGGGAAGCCATGCACCAGCACCGCTGTCGCCGGGCCCTCACCCTGGGAGAACGGTTGGTGCTCGAGGCCGGGGAAGGGCTCCATCGGAGGTCATGCTTGCACGGGGTCCGTGGAGGAAACCGTACGCAGGCACGCCGGAAGTGTCGGCCGCCGTCCCCGGCTCGCCGGGGTCGACCGGTGTCGTCCCGGTCCGTGCCCCTCGGCCTCTTGTCCCTCGGCGTGGCACCGACGACCGCCGTACATCACGGTCGCGGTCGCCGGCCGCGTCTTCCG
>CAZHCI010000115.1:5901-7437 GCA_964530905.1 uncultured bacterium | reverse complement strand
GGGCTCAACGTGGACTTCGTTCGGATCCCGGTCGTCGCGATCGACCAGAGGATGCCCGACAGCAGGGCCAGCCACTCTCCCGGGCCGCTCGGCACGGGCGATCCGCCGTCGCCGGCCAACATCACGACGAGGCCGGCCACGCCTACGGCGATGGCGGCGGCACGCAGCCGCGGCAGGTGCCACCCCATGACGTAGCGTGCGATCAGCGTGCTCCATACCGGCGTCAGGAAGAACAGCAGGATGACGATCGCGACCCGGCCGTAGACGAATCCGACGGAGTAGAGCACGAAGGCGACGCCGCCCAGGGCGACCGAGGCGAGGGCCCAACGATCGGCGCCCACCAGCTCATGGCGTCGTCGCAGCGCTAGCGGCGCCAGGAGAACCCCGGCAGCGGCGACGATCGCCAGGGCGCCCCAGGCGCCCGGCAGGGCGATCTCCGCGAGGCGCCGCACCGGAAACCAGTACACGCCCCAGAGCGCGCCGGTTCCGGCCACGATCCAGCTGGCGAGACGTGGGGTGCGATCGCTGTGCATGACGCTCCGCGTAGCCGATGCTCGGCCCCGCTCAGGGGGTCGAGCGCGCTTCAGCCGCCCTGGCCGCCGGGCGTCACCCCGATCCGACCCCTCGCGCCCGCTCGACGAGCGCCCAGAATCCCTGCGCGGGTCGCGATCCTCGTTCCGCGGCCAGCGCTCGGCGCGCCGCCTCGTCGAAACCCACGCGCTGCGGGTGATCGATCCGCGACCAGAAGTCATCATTGCGCGCCAGCAGGTCCTCGGTGAGGCCGATCACCACCTCGCGGGCGACCGACCAGTCGGCGCGCGTCACCATCCGGATCCACAGCGAGGACAAGCGCGGGCTCAAGAAGGGGACGTCGATGCTCAGCGGCGCGCCCAGGCCCATCAGCACCGCGGTGCGGTCCAGGAACTCCTTGCCGGAGAGAATCTCGGGTCCCGGCACGTCGAACCAGGCGTTCGCCTCGATCGGCAGGTCCAGCGCCCGCACGAGCGCCACGACGATGTCGTCGATCGCGACGGGCTCCGTGCGCGAGCGGAGCCAGCGCGGCAGGATCATCACCGGCAGCCGCGCCGCCAGGTCGCGGACGATGAGCCAGCTCAGGCTGCCGTGACCCACGATCATGCTGGCGCGCAGCTCGATCGTCGAAACCGGCCCGGCCCGCAGCGTCTCGCCCACCTCGACCCGGCTCCGCAGGTGCTCGGTGCCCGGACCGGTCGGCGCCACGCCCCCGAGGTACACGATCCGCTGGACCCCGGCCTCGGCAGCGGCCGCGGCGAAGCCAGCGGCGGCCGCGACCTCGCGCTCGTGGTAGCCGGCGCCTTCGCGGATGCCGTGCACCAGGTACAGAGCCGCCTGCACGCCCTCGAGCGCGCTGGCCATCGAATCACGGTCACCGACGTCGCCCTCGACCCAGTCGAGGCCGGGCGCGTGCTGGGCCGCTCGTGCGGCGTCACGCGTGAGACCGCGAACGCGCCACCCGGCGGCTTGCAGATCCGGCCTGACCGCGCTGCCGACGAAGCC
>CAZHCI010000115.1:0-5801 GCA_964530905.1 uncultured bacterium | reverse complement strand
GGCGCCGAGGCGTGCGTCCAGCGGTTTGCGAAGGCGCGCGGGGGTGGATCGCCGGCCCCCGGCCAGTGCGCCACGGCCGGGTGGGTGCGGTGCCGCACCGCGGCGGCGTCGCCGCGTGCGGCCGCCGCGACGCGTTCCGCGAGGAGCGTGCGCGCGTCCGCGACGGCGACGCGCAGGCCGGGCACCTCGAGCGCGGCGGTCAGGACCCACGCGAGCCGGTCGCGGCTCCATGGGTGCCGGGCGAACAGCGCCGGTTCGAGCAGCAGCCAACGCTCGGCGTCCTCGTCGGCTCGCCACGTCGGATCGAGGGCCCACGGGTGGTACGCGAGGAGCGGCCTGTCCGGGTCGAGGGTCGGAGCTGGGAGGTCGGGGAGCGTCATGGGCAGGTCGAGATCCACCGACTCGGCGAGGGCATCGGGCACCGGTCCCTCCAGGAGCTCGGAGGCCGGTCGGTCGAGGAAGGTGCCGCGCTGCGCGCGGTCGGAGAACCGGTCGAGGTTCGCCTGGTCCGCGAGGTAGGGCTTGTGCGAGCCCGTGCCCGCGACCCACTGCCACGACAGCGTGTTGGAGGCCAGATCGCCGTCGAGCAGGTGGAAGAAGAACCAGGCTGCACCGGCACGCCAGTCGGCGCCCGCCACGTGACAGGTGACGCTGGCGAGCCACATGCGCGCGTGGTTGTGGACGTAGCCGTCGTCCACCAACGCCCTGACGGCGTCGTCGAGCGCATCGATCCCCGTGTGCCCGTTGGCGATCGCTCGGGGCAGGCGGCGCGGGTGGGCAGCGGCGCTCCGGCGCGGCTGTGGACCGAACCGATCCGCGAAGATCGCGCGCCCTTCGTGTTCGTAGACGAGCCCGAAGAACTCGCGCCAGGCGAGTTCTTGCGCGAACTTCCCGGCAGCGTCCGGCGCGACGATCGCCAGGACGTCGGGAACGCTCACCAATCCGTGCGTCAGGTAGGGGGAGAGACGCGACACCGCGCCGCGCAGATGGTTCCGCGTCCGCGCGTACGCGGGGCCGTCGACCGAGTGCGCCCGCTCGAGCGCAGCCGCGCGCGTCGGCGGGAACGCGGCGGCGAGGTCCGGCCGTAGCGTCAACTCGTCGACGGGGACGCGCGGGCGAGCTTCCACGATTCAAGGTAGCCGTGGCCGGGTGGTCTCGCCGTGGGCGACCATCCAATCTCGTGCGCCAGGTGCGACCCGGCTGCTGTCGCGTCCGCTCCTCCTGGGAGGCGCAGCGACCCTCGACGCTCGAATCAGCCGATCGAGTCACCCAGTGGCACGTATAGCGCTTGACGCTACATAGCGCCCTACGCTAAGGTTTCACGTGTGATTCAGTCCTTCGCGGGAAGAGACGCGCAAGCGGTCTTCGAGCGCAAGCGCGTACGTCGCCTCCCGCCGGACATTCACAGGCGAGCGCATAGGAAGCTCTTGACGCTCCACGCGGCGACCTCTCTCGAGGACACGAACGTGCCGCCGGGGAACCGATTGCACCCGCTGGAAGGGGACCGAACCGGGCAATACGCCATATGGATCAACGATCAGTGGCGCATCTGTTTCCGATGGCACGACGGAAACGCGTACGACGTGGAGATCGTCGATGATCACGGCTAGGGCTTCGCATCGGGCGAGAGAGCGAGGGCACAGATGACCGAGAGCGAACGGAAGGAGATGTATCCGCCCGTCCATCCGGGCGTGATCCTCCAGGAAGAGTTCATGGAGCCGCATGGCCTCTCGGCCTATTCGTTGGCCGCCGAGCTCGGCGTGGATCACATGCGAATCTACCGGATCACGCGTGGCGAGCAGACCGTCACGACAGATACCGCATTGCGTCTGAGCCGGTTCTTCGGCACCTCCGCACGATTCTGGCTCAACCTCCAGGACCACTACGATCTCGAAGTGGCTGCTAGGGACGAGGGCGTCCAGCAGAGCCTCGAGAAGATCCGGCGGATCGACACGAACGACCCCGCACCACGGAGAAACGAAGCTCGCTAGCGGCTTTCGAGCGCCGTGACGAGCGAGCTATGGGCGCGCGTCGTCCACAACCCGCCATGGGACGTCGCGGGGGACCGGGAACGGACCGAACCGACGGCTTGGTCCGCTCCCGGATCGACGTCACCCACCTCGCTCACCCACAGGCGACGGAACGAACGCGAACCCCGCATGCGACGACCTCCTCGGCCGCCACAAGCCGAGTGCGCGGTACCCTCGATGCACGGCACGTGGGCGCGATTCGCGTCACGCCCCACCCCGGGAAGAGGAGGCCACTATGAAGTACCGACGCTTGGGCTCGACCGAGCTGCCCGTCTCCGTCGTGGGGATCGGCACCTGGCAGTTCGGAGGCGAGTGGGGCCGCGACTACGAGGTCGCCGAGGTTCGCGACATCCTGGACCGCGCCCGAGAGCTGGGCATCAACCTCCTGGACACGGCCGAGTGCTACGGCGACCACGTCTCCGAGCGGCTGATCGGCGAGGCCATCGAGGGCCGCCGCGACGAGTGGTTCGTCGCCACCAAGTTCGGGCACCGCTACCTGGGCGAGTTCCAGCGCGATCAGCTGTGGTCGGCGGACGAGGTCCTTCGGCAGCTCGACGCCTCGCTCGAAGCGCTCCGAACCGATCACGTGGACCTCTACCAGTTCCACTCCGGCTCGCGGGAAGCGTTCGACGATCCGGAGCTGTGGTCGGCACTGGCCGACCAGGTACGGGCGGGCCGCATCCGCCACCTCGGCATCTCGATCGGCAAGAACGACGACGTCCATCAGACGAGCCGCGCGCGCAATGTGGGGGCCGAGGCGATCCAGGTGGTCTACAACCGGCTGGACCGCACGCCCGAGCAGGACGTCTTCCCCATCTGCGAACGCGACGACCTGGGCGTGCTGGCCCGCGTGCCGCTGGCCAGCGGCTACCTGAGCGGCAAGTACAGGCCCGACGCCACCTTCGACGAGCCGAGCGACGTGCGTTCACGGCACGACCCGTCGGACGTGCAGAGCAAGCTCGAGGAAGCCGAGCGGATCCGCCACGAGGAGGTGCCCTTGGGGGTGGACATGGCGACGTGGGCGCTGGCGTGGTGCCTGCAGCACCCCGCCGTCAGCTGCGTGATCCCCGGCTGCAAGAACGTCGAGCAGGTCGAGGCCAACGCGAAGGCGGCCGACCTCGACATGGTGCGCGACGACCATCCGCAGGCGGTGGCCGGCGCGTAGGTGACGACCTCCCCGCTCGGCACGGCGCCGAAGTCGTCCATCGTCTCGGCGTCGGCGCCGTCACCAGGATCGGCCGCGGCGAGAAGCCGCGGCCGATACCCGCGTGCCGATCGAGGCTGCTGCTCAGCCCCCCAGGCGGTTGGTGCTCCCCTCCGACGTCAGCTGGAAGGTCACGACGTAACCGCTGAGGGACGTATCGGCCTCGACCTCGACGGCCACACGGAAGGCTCCATGGTTCGGCGTCTCGGTCTCGCGCAAGACGAGGATGGAGACGAGCGTCTCGAGCGTGGAGCGGTCCGTGATCTCCAGGTCCAGCACGTCGGCCAGCGGATCGGTCCCGGCGTACACGTAGGTGCACGCCTCCAGCGAGCACGCCGTTCGCTCGAAGGGCAGTGCGAGCGCGAGGTCCAGGGTGAACGCGACGCTGCCGTTCACTTCGTCCCACAGCTGCGCGTCGATCAGGGCACGCGTGACCGTGATGCGCTCGGGGTACTCGGGCGCCGTGGCGCCCGCGGGGCCGCTCAACGCAACGTCGGTCGCCATTCCAGCATTGGTGTGAAAGCTCGCGAGGCTGAAACCGTGCAGGTTCGCCTCGAGGTCAGGCACGTCGAACGTGCGGACGGCATCGAGGTGCGTGGTGTCCTGGGTCTGGATGGCGCCGTCCTGGAGCGTGGCGGTGACGATCTGGCCGTCCACTGCGAGCGGATCTCCCACCGACAGGGGCGGTACGAAGGCCGCGACGACGCCGCAGCCACCAAGGAGCATCGCCGCGGCTCCCGCCCCGATCGCGGCCGCGGTGCGGCGTCGCTGGCGTGTCCAACGTTCGTCGTTCGGTCGTGGTGCTGCGGAACGGAACATGGTGCCTCCTCGGGATGGCTGCTTGCTCCACCGAGGACGCCCGCCCCGTGCCGAGTCGGCACGACGACGATTCGCTCCTGCGATGGCCGGTTGCGCTACTGGCTCCACCTGCTCCAAGCGCCCAAGTACGGGGCAGGCTTCGTCGCCGCCATCGAACATCTCTACGAAGCGCCGTGGCTTCGCGATTGCCTCAGTGTAGTCGCAGTGGCTTACGGCCACCTGACAGCGCGTGCCGAGGCCGACGCTCAACCGCGCAGCCGCGCCCGTGACTCCTGTTCGGGGTGCTGCAGCAGGTAGGCCAGCCAGCCGGCGATCGTCAGGTCCCCGAGGTCGTTGTGCCGCACGACGGTGGCCGGATCGACCCCCGCCTCGCGCAGGCGACCGACCAGCGCGACCGTCTCGGCCCGCGTCTCCGCGAACGCGCGACGCAGCGCGGCAACCCCGGCGGCCTCGTCGGGGCGGTAGGGGTGGTGGCCGTCCTCGACGAACGGCTCGCCGAGCGCGACGCGCAGGCGTCGCTGACCCCAACGCTCGATCCCCACCCAGTGGGCGATCGCGTCGCGGTTGCCGGGCGTGTCGCCGGCGCTCGCCAGGCGGGCGTCCATGCTCGCCGCCGAGGCCTCGAGCTCGGCGGCGAGCCGCTCGAGCCCCTTGCCGCGCGCGCCGCGCTCGGCCATGGGGCGACGGACGATACCGATCAGGCGCTGGAGGAGACGCATGGGCCCATCGTCGCATGCGGACTCGCTCGGCAACGACGACATGCTCGTCGACGACCTCGGTGGCGCAAGAAGCGCCACTTCGGGCAACCTTGACAGAAGCGACGCACTCGTGCGTCCGACGGAGCGCGTCACTCCGAAGGGTTGCAGCCAGCGCTCAACCCGCGGTGCTCCGATCGCGGCTCACGGCCGCGATTGCGCCGCCACGGCGAGGGCGGCCGCGCAGGCCGTGGCTATGCCTCGATGGGGCGAGTCGCTGTCAGGGGGTGTGGCCCAGCCAGCGTCCTCGACGAAGCGCCTGCGTTCGAACGCGTTGGTGATGTCGGCGAGTTCGTCGAAGCGCTCTGGCTCCTCCACGGCGCGGTCGACGCAGATCGGGGTCAGGGCGCTGACGAGTGCGGACTCGACACGTTCGGCACCCAATCGCTCGGACGTCGACTGGATCACCCAACCACCCCAGACGAAGCCGATGATGATGACGAGGATGGCGCCCACGACGCCACCGATGATGTAGGCCTTGACCATGAAGAGCCCCCTCCTTGCGCACCGCGCGGGGACGGTTTCCAGCGAGAAGTTGGAGCGGTGGCGATCTTGGATGCTGCGACCCTGATGCTGCCGTCGAGCAACGCTGGCGGCATCGACACGGACGACCCCAAGCGGGCCAGGCGCTGTGCGCAGCGTCGTTGATGTGCGTTCAGTGTGCGCCCAGTGAGCCGCTCCAGGCGTCCGCTGCGCTACACGCAATGGCTCGCGGCGACCGCGGCTTCTTGCCCTGGGCCAGACCGAACGCGCGGGTCGAAGGGTACGGGGCGCGGTCGCGCGACGACGCGCTCGAGCACCGACGAGATCATGCGCTTGATGCGGGGCCCCAAGACGCAATCACCCGCCTGGAACTGCCTTTGGAGGCCGGCTTCCTGGCGGGCAAGGCGTTCGCGCAGCGCGGCATCGAGGTCGTCCCCGCGGTCTGCAGCGCACCTCGACACGGGCGCTATCGTCATCGCGGAGCACATCGTGGGGGATCTCCATGCGGGC
>CAZHCI010000114.1:2953-8939 GCA_964530905.1 uncultured bacterium | reverse complement strand
CCGCTCCCGCCGGACCTGCACGCCGAGCTCAAGCGCGAAGCCGAGGAGACAGGCACCCCGACCACCGTGCTGGCCCGGGAAGCGATCGCGGAGTGGCTGGAGCGTCGGCGCCGAGAGCAGGTCGCTGAAGAGCTCCGCGCCTTCGCCCGGGAGAACGCCGGCACCGAGCTCGATCTCGACCAGGAGTTCGAGGAAGCCGCCGCCGACACGCTCGCGGAGTCGCCCCGTTGAAGCGGGGCGAGGTCTGGTGGGTCGACCTTCACCCCGGATCCGGCAGTGAGCAGCAGGAGAGACGCCCCGCCATCGTGATCTCGCACGACGGCCTCAACGAGGTCGAGACGTGGCGCAGCATCATCGTCGTGCCCGTCAGCACCTCGAAGCGCCAAGTGAAGCGCGGCCTCACCGTCGTCCCCCTCGGAGCGGGGGAGGGCGGCCTGCAGCGCGACTCGATCGCGCTCTGTCACCAGGTGACCACCCTCGACCGCAGCAAGTTCGTCGAGCGGGCCGGCATCCTGTCGGCCGAGGCGCTGAAAGCCGTGGGGGGAGGGCTCTTCGTGGCCTTGGACCTGGACTTGTGAGCTACCTCGACTCGGCCGAGGCGCACAAGCCGGGCGAAAGCCGGACCTGACTGAACCCCGCTGGCGGTACGGCCACCCCGGCGTCCACGGCGACGCGTACGACGCCATCGACCCAGAGCTCCGCCCTGACCTCCACCCTGACCTCCTGGCGCTCGTGTCCAGCTGGCTTTAGGACCACGATCGCTAGGCGGCGCGGCCGTACAGCCTGGAACCTGATCCTTCAGCCCACCGCGCCCGGCTTCAGTTCGGACTCGAGCATCGCGAGAAGCTTGGGCACGAACCGGAACGGCACCGCGCCCGCGGTCATCTGGTCGACGGTGCCGGCAACGATCGCGTCGAGCTCGGGGCTGTGGAACAGCCACGACCCGCTCACGCCGGTGTGCCCCTCCATCGAAGGTACGGCGCGGAAGGGAGAGAAGATCCGTGGCATGGTCATGCGCATCATGCCGCGCCCGTACTCGATCGGCCAGGTGAGCGAGGTGGTCGTGGGGTTCAGCGAGAACGGGAAGGCGGTCCACCCGGAGCGCATCGCATCGAGGGTGGCGGGGTCGTCGAACAGGTGGCCGCGCACGAGGGCGCGAAGGAATGCCGTCATGGCGCCGACGGTGCTGTACAGGTCGAGGAACGAGCTCATGGCGAGCGGTACGTCGAGGGGACGCGAGCCCTGGTGCACGCGGGCCACGCGTGCGTCGGCGGACGCTCCGCGCGTTCCGGGATGCCAGGTCTCCGAGACGCCGATGCGGTCGTAGATCGCCTCCGTGAACACCTCCGGGAGGTGCTTGCCCGTGACCGACTCGACGATGGCGATCAGCAGCTGGTAGTTGGTGTCGGAGTACCGGATCCGGCGCTTTCCCTCGGCCAGGGGCTGAGGAGGGAAGTGAGGCTCGAGATCGTTCCGGACGATCTCGACGACGTCGTCGATCGTCCAGGCCACGTCGCCTTGGTCGACGACGCGTTCGAGCAGGCTCGGCCCACCGTCGCGGGGCTTGTCCTCCAGGTAGTCGGGAAGGCCCGACGCGTGGGTCAGAAGGTGACGGAGCGTCACGGCGTCGCTGCGGTCGACGCCATCCATGCGATGCAGGCCGCGCGTCCGGGCGTCGGGGAGGTACGCGGTCATCGATTCGTCCAGCACGAGGCGGCCCTGCTCGGCCAGCTGGAACACGACGGTGGCGGTGTAGAGCTTCGTGACGCTCGCGATCCAGAACGGCGTCGACGGTGTCGGGGCGACGCCCGCCGGATCCGCGGCTCCTGCCGCACCCGACCACGCGAACGCACCGTCGACGGCTTCCACCGAAAGCATCGCGTGGGGGACGTTCGGACGACCGGCGAGGCCTTCGACGGCCTCCTGTAGGCGTCTCTCGATGGGCTGCTTCGGCACGATTGCTTCTCCTCGCTCCCGACGTCGAGCCGCGCGCGGACATCGGAAGAACGTGCCCTGGAGCCTCGGCCGCGATCCAGTCGGCGATGCGGCACGACGAGCCGCCCTGCCCCCGGGGCACGCAGGGGTAGGACGACGCTACTGCCATCAGGCTAGGTGGGGGCGCATCGCCGGCCCAGGGACATTCGGCACGGCGAGGACGCGTCACGCGACGACGACCAGTACTGCCACGACGAAGACCGGGCGGGCGGGTCGGTGTCGGGCTCGCCCGCCAGAGGAAGCCGCAGAGCTCGGCGTCTATCTGAGCGCGACGATCAGCACCAGCAGGTTGATCCCGATGCCGATCAGGCCCTTCTGGACCAGCATGTCGGTACCGCCATCCCAGACGACGAGCAGCACGACGGAGGACACGATGGCCGCGACGATCAGGGCGGGCCGCCACCAGGACGCTTGACCGATGACGGCAGCGCCACCGACGACGAACGCTGCCGCGGCGACGGAAAGGAGCACCGTGGCGACCACGCGCGTCGTCGCCTCGCCCAGGATGGGCGTGAGCAGCCATGAACGACCTGTCCAGCCCATCTCAGGCTCGAACGCGACCAGGCGCGTCGCGAGCGCCACGAACCAGACGTGCACCAGGCCGTGCAGCGCCAAGATCACGCCCAGCGCGATCCGGATCACGCGCCGGCCCTCGCCGTCGCCCCAGATGCCGCCGAGCGCGCCGCCGTGCTGGGCGCCTGCGTGAACCAGCGAGCCATGAGGACGAACGCGATGGGCGCTCCGACGACCCAGACGAGCCCGGTGGCGATGAGCACGAGGTCGCCCGCCCCGAACATGGTGCTGGCCGTCTGCCCCACGGCGCTCACGAGCTGTGCGAGCAACAGCCAGCGGATCACGCGCTCCAGGCGTCCGTGACGGAAGACGAGGGCGAGGGCCGCCATCGACAGCGCCATGTAGACGTACGACATGGACAGCGCTCCGAAGACGGAGTTGGTGTTGTCGGGGAGGAACATCTCGATCCCGGCCGTCTCTCCCGCCGCGACGCTCCACCGGACCGCGACGGCCTGGATGGTGTAGTTGATGCTGGCCATCGTGGCGTAGACGATGCCGATCGCCATGGCCAGCAGGCTCCACATGCGTCTCGGGCCCTCGACGCGGACGTGCACGGCGGCCAAGAGGGCGAGGTAGGCGACGGCCAGCAGCAGTGAAGGATAGATGTACAGCGCCCGCCAGGGCGAGAGCGCCGCTGCGTACGCTTCCACGTCACGCCAGTCCGGGACGGGCGCGATCGCGTCCTTCGCTTGGAAGGTCACGAACCACAGGATGCTCAGGACGGCGGCGGCGATTCCGGCGGTGACGCCGACGCGGCGAACCATGGTGTCGTTCATGGTGTCGTTCATGGTGTCGTCCATGTCGGGGTTCCCTTCGAGCCCAGGCATCGTTGGCCGGCAGCCGCTCCGTGCGCTGGCGACCGGCCGGGCCGGATCGAACGTAGGAACCCATGCACAGGGAAGCAAGGGGCGAACGTCCCCCGGTCAGGGCAGCCGCATGCCGGCCAGGGCCGGTCGAGTCACCGGAGCCTCTTGGGCCACAGCACGTACTCGCCCTGCAGGGCCAGCGTCTCCTCCAGGCCGAACAGGTGCTGCACGCCCGCCTCCTGCCGCCACAGGTAGTGATGCAGCAGCATGTGCCCCCTCTGACTGGACACGACCGCCAGATTGTCGGGGTGGTGATCCAGCCTGTCGCCGTTCACGTGGTGCACCACCTCGCCAGGGCGGAGCGTCCGTCCGAGTCGCCAGGCGGCCATCGCACGGTTGAACCGTTCGTGGGAACGCGTGGAACCCCGTCGGAGACGGTGCATGTCCCAGTCTACTCCGTGCTCAGGGCGCCTGCGGCGTGGGGCACGGCCGCCGCCCCGCGGCTCGCCGCGCGTCTCATCATGATGCTATGATGCGCCTATGACGAAGATCCGTACGACGCTTACGATCGACGAAGAGGTCTGGAAGGCCGTGCGCGTTCGCGCCGCCCGCACCGGCAAGCGCGACAGCGACGTCATCGAAGCCGCGTTGCGTAGGGATTTGGGGTTCGATCTGCTCGAGCGGCTCTGGGATCGCAACGACATGACCGAGGACGAGGCGATGGCCGTCGCCCTCGAGGCGCAAGACAGCGTGAGGCGCACCAAGAAGACGTGAGGTGCGTCCTCGATACGAACGTCCTCGTCGCGGCCGTCCTGTCTCGCAGCGGAGCTCCCGCCGAGCTGGTTCGCCTGTGGCTCGAAGGCGCGTGCGACGTGGTCGTCTCGTCTCTTCTCCTCGCGGAGCTTCGACGGGTTCTCGCCTACCCGAAGATCCGGTCGAGAGTGAGCGAGGCCGAGGCACAGGCGTTCCTTGCGCTCGTGACGGAGGGCGCTACGATCGTCGACGAGCCCGTCCGCCCCCCGTCGCTACGCACGGCGGATCCGAACGACGACTTCGTCGTTGCGATCGCGGAGGAAGCGCGGGCCGTCATCGTGTCCGGCGACCAGCATCTGCTGGAGATGGCAGGACGCATTCCCGTACGGTCGCCTGAAGGCTTCCGTCGCTTCCTGGCTAGGCGTGAAGCCGAGTGACGGACACGTCGTTCCCGCAAGCGTGGCGAGCAAGGAGCCGACACTGTCTGTGCGCAAGGCGGTACACGGGGCAGGCAGATCCATTGCCGGAAGTATCGAGACACCTGGGCGCTTCTGTGCCCACATGGGCCGAAACCTGTCCGCGTCGGAGGCATTTTTCGGCGTCAGCGCCGCGTCGCGACCTACGCCCTCACGCCTCCACGAGCGGCCCCTTCGCGGATGACTGGCCGTTCCGCCGCCGGATGCTTCGCAGGTTGGCCGCCATGGCCAGCGACGTCACCAGGGCCAGCAGCAGCAGCCCGGCGAAGAGGTAGAACGACGGCTCGTAGCTGCCCGTCCGGTCTCGGACGAGGGCGACCGCCATCGGTCCCACGATGCCCGCCATCGACCAGGCGGTGAGCAGCAGGCCGTGGATGGCGGCCAGCTGCCGCGTCCCGAACAGGTCGCCGATGAAGGCGGGGAGGGACGCGAAGCCGCCGCCGTACATCGTCAGCACGGTGAACAGCAGGACCTGGAAGAGGAGCGCGTTGGACGTCACGGGCAGCAGCAGGAACGCGACGAGCTGTACGGCGAAGAAGAGGATGAAGACGTTCTCTCGCCCCAGGTAGTCGGAGATCGAGGCCCAGCCGATGCGCCCGGCGCCGTTGAAGAGGCCCATCAGCCCGACCATCGCCGCGGCCGCGACGGCGGTCATGCCGATCTGCTCCTGCGCCAGCGGCGAGGCCACCGAGATCAGCATGATGCCCGCCGAGATGTTGATGAACATCATCACCCAGAGCATCCAGAAGCGGGGCGTGCGCAAGGCCTCCCGCGCGGTGAGCTGGCCCAGGTCCTCGGTCGCGCGTGTCCGCTTCTTCCCGCTCGCCGCCGCTGCGGGCGTCCAGCCCGCCGGCGGCTTGGCGATGTAGCTCGCGCCGGAGGCCATCAGGACCAGGAACACGGCGCCCAGGACGAGGAAGGTCTGCGCTATGCCGACCGATTGGATCAGCCGCGCCGCGATGGGGCTGGCGACGAGGGCGCCCGCGCCGAAGCCCAGCACGGCCATGCCGGTGGCCATGCCGCGCCGGTCGGGGAACCACTGCACCAGCGTCGAGACGGGCGAGATGTAGCCGATGCCCAGCCCGATGCCGCCCACGACGCCGTAGCCGACGTAGAACAGCCAGAGGCTCCCGGCGGCCACGGCGGCGCCCGCGAGGGCGTGGCCCCCGGCGAAGAGCACGGCGGCGACGAGCGCCGACGTACGGGGGCCGCGTCGCTCGACGAACGGTCCGAACACGGCGGCGGAGAGCCCCAGGAAGAAGATGGCGACCGTGAAGGCGAGGGACGTCTCCGTGCTGCTCCAGCCGAGGGCGTCGGCCAGGGGCCGCTTGAACACGCTGTACGTGTAGGCCGACCCGATGGAGAGGTGGATGACGACGGCGG
>CAZHCI010000114.1:0-2853 GCA_964530905.1 uncultured bacterium | reverse complement strand
ACGGTCATGGGGAGCTCCGGCTAGCGAACGGGCAGCCCGTGCGCCGCGAACTGGGATTCGACGCGAGCGATCAGCGCCGGGTCGGGGGGTGCGGTGTCGGCGAGGGGGTAGGGACGGCCCAGGAGGCTCCACTTGTCGGCGCCCATCTGGTGAAACGGGAGGACCTCGACGCGCTCGATGTTGTCGAGCGTCGAGGCGAAGCCGGCGAGGCGGTCGACGTTGTCGGGCGCGTCGGTGAGGCCGGGAACCAGGACGAAGCGGATCCAGGCGGGCTTGCCGGCGTCGGAGAGGCGCCGCGCGAACCGCAGCACGCTGTCGACGCCCATGCCGGTGACGTGCTGGTGCGTGGCCGCGTCGAACGACTTGATGTCGAGCAGCACCAGGTCGACGTCGTTCAGCCCGTCGTCCGTGATGCGGTCGCCGAGGTAGCCGTTCGTGTCGAGCACCGTATGGAGGCCGCGCTCCTTGCAGGCGCGCAGGAGCCGCGTCACGAACGGCGCCTGCACCAGCGGCTCGCCGCCGCTCACGGTGACGCCGCCGCCCGTGATCTTCAGGACGCGCTCGTACTTCTTGATCTCGGCCATCATCTCCTCCAGCGTGAGGGGCCGGCCGTGCTTCAGGTCCCACGTGTCGGGGTTGTGGCAGTAGAGGCAGCGCATCAGGCAGCCCGACGTCCACAGCACGAAGCGCAGGCCCGGCCCGTCCACCGCCGAGCCGGTCTGGAACGAATGCACGTAGCCCGCCTCGCCCGACGCCGTGGCGCTCACGCGGGTGCGTGGCGCCGTGGCGGGCTCGGGGGCGAGGGCGGGGCAGACGCTCTTCACGAGGCCGGCTACATCCGTCCGTGGTACGTGCGGTTGACGACGTCCAGCTGCTGCTCGCGCGTGAGCTTGACGAAGTTGACGGCGTAGCCCGACACGCGGATCGTCAGCTGCGGGTAGTTCTCCGGGTGGTCCATCGCGTCGAGCAGCGTCTCGCGGTCGAGGACGTTGATGTTGACGTGGAAGCCGCTCTCGGTGAAGTAGGCGTCGAGGACGTTGGAGAGGTTGCTGACGCGCTCGTCGCGCGTCGCGCCCAGGCCGTCCGGCACCAGGCTGGCCGTGAACGAGATGCCGTCCTGGGCGTGCTCGTAGGGCAGCTTGGCGACCGAGAGCGCGGACGCGAGGAAGCCGTGCTCGTCGCGGCCGTGCATCGGGTTGGCGCCCGGCGCGAACGGCTCGCCGCGGCGACGGCCGTCCGGCGTGTTGCCGGTGTACTTGCCGTACACCACGTTGGAGGTGATCGTCAGGACCGACTGCGTGTGGACGGCGTCCCTGTAGGTGGGCCGCTGGCGCAGCTTCTCCATGAACGTCGCCAGGACGTCCGAGGCGACCGCGTCGACGCGGTCGTCGTTGTTGCCGAAGGTCGGGAAGTCGCCGGTCGTCTCGAAGTCGACGATCAGGCCGCTCTCGTCGCGGATGGGCCGCACCTGGGCGTGCGTGATGGCCGACAGGCTGTCGGCGACGACCGAGAGGCCGGCCACGCCGAACGCCATCGTGCGCTTCGGGTCGTAGTCGTGGAGCGCCATCTCGATCCGCTCGTAGGCGTACTTGTCGTGCATGTAGTGGATCACGTTCATGGCGCCTGCGTACACGTCCGCCAGCCAGTCCATCATGCCGTCGAAGCGCGCGCGGACCTCGGCCGGGTCCAGCACCTCGCCTTGCAGAGGCTCCATCGCCGGGCCCACCTGGGCGCCCGTGATCTCGTCGCGACCGCCGTTGAGGGCGTAGAGCAGGCACTTGGCCAGGTTGACGCGCGCCCCGAAGAACTGCATCTGCTGGCCGATCTCCATCGCCGAGACGCAGCAGGCGATGCCGGTGTCGTCCCCGTAGGTGGGGCGCATCAGCTCGTCGCTCTCGTACTGGATGGAGCTGGTCTCGATGGAGAGCTCGGCGCAGAAGCGCTTGAAGCCGTCGGGCAGGGCGGGCGACCAGAACACGGTCAGGTTGGGCTCGGGCGCCGGACCCAGGGTCCGCAGCGTCTGCAGGAAGCGGAAGCTGGTCTTCGTCACCAGCGGCCGTCCGTCGAGGCCCACGCCGCCGATCACCTCGGTGACCCAGGTCGGGTCGCCCGAGAAGAGGGCGTCGTACTCCTTGGTGCGGAGGAAGCGCACGATGCGCAGCTTGATCACGAAGTCGTCGATCAGCTCCTGCGCCTGGGTTTCGCTGAGGCGGCCCGCGTCGACGTCGCGCTGGAGGTAGACGTCCAGGAAGGTCGAGGTGCGGCCCAGCGACATGGCCGCGCCGTTCTGCTCCTTGACGGCGGCCAGGTACGCGAAGTAGAGCCACTGGATCGCCTCGCGCGCCGTCGCGGCCGGACCGGAGACGTCGTAGCCGTAGGCGGCGGCCATCTCCTTCAGCTCGTGCAGGGCGCGGATCTGCTCGGACAGCTCCTCGCGATCGCGGATGACGGCGTCGGTGGCGTGGGCGGCGTCCAGGCTCGCCTTCTCCGCTTTCTTCGCCTCGATCAGACGGTCGACGCCGTAGAGCGCCACGCGCCGGTAGTCGCCGATGATGCGGCCTCGGCCGTAGGCGTCGGGCAGGCCGGTGACGATGCCGGAGCGGCGGGCCGCCAGGATCTCGGGCGTGTAGGCGTCGAAGACGCCGTCGTTGTGGCTCTTGCGGTACTTCGTGAAGATGTCGCGGAGGACGGGATCGACCTCGTAGCCGTAGGCGGTGAGGCCCGCCTCGACCATGCGGAAGCCGCCGTTGGGGAAGATGGCCCGCTTGAGCGGGGCGTCGGTCTGCAGGCCGACGATCAGCTCGGCGTCCCGGTCGATGTAGCCGGGCTCGTGCGCGGTGATGCTGCTGGGCA
>CAZHCI010000113.1:0-8947 GCA_964530905.1 uncultured bacterium | reverse complement strand
GGCAGGCGATCCGCGTGGACGGCGGGCTGACCCGCTCGATCTGACGACGGGCGTGAGGTCGGCACGGTCGGCCTGCCCGGCGACGCCACGCGCGCCTCCGGATCGGTGTACCGAAGCGGTGCACCGATCCGGAGGCGCGCGTCCTTGACGTGCCCTCGGCAGGGGCCGATACTCGACGTAACGCAACGACGCACGACGGACGGCTTGCGACCCGACGGGTCCAGCCTCGTGGCCGGCGTGGGTCGCTGCCCCGGGGAGCGGGCCATGGACCGTCCCCGGTGGGCCATCCCCATGGCGTCGAGCTCGCCCCTGGAGGTACGTATGACCCGAACCGCACCCCGCTTCCTCGCCATCCTGCTCGCGGTCCTCACGGTCGCTGCAGGAAGCGCCCTCGCGCAGGTCGAGCTGCGCATGACCTGGTACGACGACGGCTCCGAGAGCCAGGTGATGCGCGACCTCCTCGACCGCTTCGAGGCCGCCAACCCCGACGTCACCGTGGTGATGGACGTCGTTCCGTACTCCAGCGGCATCCTGCAGTCGCTTCCGCTGCAGCTGGCGTCCGAGCAGGGCCCCGACCTGGCACGCGTCACCGACCTCGGCGGCCTGTCGGAGTTCTTCATCGACCTTCGCCCGCACGTCGACGACGCCGCGTACTGGGACGTGAACTTCGGACCGTTCCTGGACTGGATGCGGCCCGAGGGCTCCGACGCGATCCCGGGCTTCATGACGCAGCTGACGGTCACCGGCCCGTACGTGAACGCCACGCTGTTCGAGCAGGCCGGCATCGAGGTTCCCGGACCCGACACCACCTGGCCCGAATGGGCGCAGATCGCCCGTGACGTCGCGGAGGCCACCGGCACGCCGTACGCCATGGCGATGGACCGCACCGGTCACCGCCTGGCCGGGCCTGCGATCAGCATGGGCGCCGAGCTCTTCGACGAGGACGGCTACCCCGCCATCGACGACGAAGGCTTCCGCCGGATGGCCGAGCTGATGGTCGAGTGGCACGCCGACGGCACCATGATCCCCGACGTGTGGATCGGCTCGGCCGGCAGCTACGTGGCCGGCAACGAGCAGTTCGTGAACGCGCAGGTCGTGTTCTACATGTCCGGCAGCTGGCAGATCGGGCAGTTCGCCGAGCTGATCGGCGACGCGTTCGACTGGCAGGCCGTCTCGAACCCGTGCGGGCCCGCCGCCTGCACCGGCATGCCCGGCGGCGCCGCCCTGGTCGGCATCGCCGATACCGACCATCCCGAAGAGGTCGCCCGCGTGCTGGACTTCCTGGCGCAGGAGGAGCAGCTCGCCGAGTTCTACGGCCGCACGCTGTTCATCCCGGGCCACCTGGGTCTGGCCGAGAGCGGCGTGGAGTTCGACGCCGATCTGCAGGCGACCCGCGACGCGTTGAGCACGTTCGCGGCCGAGGTGCCCGACCTGCATCCGACCGCGTACCAGCTTCAGGGCTACCCGTTCAACCGGGTGGTCTTCGACGCGATTCGTGACCGCCTGACGCAGGTCTTCGTCGGGGAGCTGTCGCTCGATCAAGCGATCGAGCGCATGCAGTCCGACATCGACGAGCAGATCGCCGAAACGCAGTAACCCTGGGCGACCGCGGTGGGGCCCCGACCGGACGACGGTCGGGGCCCGCCCGCGTCCCTGACCGAACTGGAGGACGACGCCATGCACGGCGCTTCCCGCAACAAGCTCAACGAACTCCCCGGGAAGATCGCGTTCGGCGCCGTCGCCGCGGTCATGACGGTGCTCGGCTGGGTGATCGAGCCGGTGCAGCGACTCATCGGGGTCCGCCGCATGGCCTGGGTGTTCCTGCTGCCCAACCTCGCTATCTTCGGAATCTTCATCCTCTTCCCGATGGCGATGAACTTCTACTACGCCTTCACGGGAGGCACGCAGCTCTATCCGCAGAACCGGCCGTTCGTCGGCACGCAGAACTTCGAGCAGATCTATACCTGCACCGACTATCTCGAGCCCTCCAGCTGCCGCGAGGACCTGTTCTGGCGGGCCGTGTTCAACACCGGCACGTTCGTCGCGTTCCACGTCGTCGGCCTGGTCTTCTTCGCCCTCGTCACCGCCTTGGTCCTGAACGCCAAGATCCGGTTTCGAGGGTTCTTCCGGAGCGTGTACTTCTATCCCGTCCTGCTCTCGCCGGTGGTGGTCGCGCTGGTCTGGAAATGGATCTTGCAGCGCGACGGGCTGCTGAACGGCATCCTCGTCTCGTTGGGGCAGGAGCGGATCCTGTTCCTGCTGAACAGCGAGTGGGCCATGTTCTGGGTGATCGTGGTGACGATCTGGGCGAACATGGGCTTCCACACCCTGATCCTGCTGGCGGGCCTGCAGTCGATCCCGGCCGAGCTGTACGAGGCCGCGCAGATCGACGGCAGCGGCCCCGTCCTGTCGTTCCGTCACATCACCCTGCCGCTGCTGATGCCCAACGTGATCGTGGTGCTGGTGCTGGCGCTGATCCGCGCGGTGCAGATGTTCGACCTGGTCTACGTGCTCACCGGCGGCGGTCCGGGTAGCGCCACCTTGCTCATGGTGCAGTACATCTACGAGGTCGGCTTCGCCAGCCAGATCCAGCGCTTCGGGCTGGCGGCGTCCGCCTCGGTCACGTTGGGCGTGGTGCTGCTGATCGCCACGCTCGTCCAGCTGCGGCTCAGCCGAGGAAGCGAGTCCCACCTTGCGTGACCTCAGAGCCCTCTTCACCAGGCGCCGCGGACGGAACGGCGGCGTGCACGCGACGGACGTGCTGTCGTACGCCTACCTGGCGGTCGGCGTGATCGTCATGTTCGGACCGGTCGTCTGGCTCGTCGCCTCCTCGTTCAAGACGCCCGCCGGCCTGCTCGAGTTCCCGCCCACCTTCCTGCCCTACTCCCAGGAGACGGTGGAGGTTCCCGGCTTCGAGAGGCCGCTCCTGCTGTACGACGTGACGCTCGAGGACGGCACGACCCGGCAGCTGGCGCAGATCCGGCGGGTCGGCCTGCAAGCCCAGATGGTCGATCCGGACGATCCCGACGAGCGGACCACGGTGGGGATCGAGCAGCGCGAGCCGGTCCGCGTGCTGCGGCTCGCGACCGAGAACTACACCGTCCCGCTGGAGCGGTTCAACTTCCTGACCTACCTGCGCAACAGCGTCGTCGTCACCGTCGTCGCGACGATCATCACGCTGCTGGTGAACAGCATGGCGGCGTTCGCGCTCTCGAAGTACAAGTTCGCGGGTCGCAACGCGGTGTTCCTGCTCATCATCGGGACGTTGATGATTCCGATCAGCGTGATCCTGGTGCCCGTCTACCTGGTGATCACCCAGGTGGGCTGGGTGAACAACCTGTGGGGCGTGATCATTCCCGGCGCCGCGACGCCGACGGGGGTGTTCCTGCTCCGGCAGTACATGCTCACGATTCCCGACCAGCTCCTGGACGCCGGCCGCATCGACGGAGCGTCGGAGTGGCGCCTGTACTGGCAGATCGTGCTGCCGCTCTCCGCGCCGGCGATGGCGGTGCTGGCCATCTTCAGCGTGATGTGGCGTTGGAACGACTTCCTCTGGCCGTTGATCGTGCTCACCCGCAGCGAGCTGTTCACGCTGCAGGTCGGACTGAACGCGTTCCAGGGCGAGCTGAACGTCCAGTGGCACTACGTGCTGGCGATGACCGTGCTCACGCTGCTGCCGATCACGCTGGTGTTCGCGTTCCTGCAGCGTTTCATCACCACCGGAATCGCCAGCAGCGGCGTGAAGCAGTGAGCGAGCCCGACGGGGAGGCGGCCCCTCCCGCCACCGGCCCCGAGACCGGCCCCGAGACCGGCCCCGAGACCGGCCCCGAGACCGGCGCCGCGGCGGCCGCGTGCGAGCCGCGCGAGGACGGCGCGCTGGTGGGCCGCGGCGCCACCACGCTGGCCTTGGCCGGGCCGCGCCTCCTGGCGCACGCCGACGGCCGCGGCGTGCGCGACGTGTTCGTCTGGGGCGGCGGCCGCATCGGAGGCGTGCGCCTGCACCGGCCGGTTCCCAGCGACGCGCAGGCGGTCGTGGAGCCCGGACGCCTGAGCTTCTCGTGGCCCGGCGGCGAGGTCGCCGTGACGGCGCTGCAGGACCTGCCCGTCATCGAGCTGCGCCTGTGGGGCGCCGACACGGCGCTGCTGCCGCAGGACGTTCGCAGGCCTCCCGACGGCCTCACCGACGGTCCCGGGCCCCAGCGGCGTCGCACCGAGGACGGCTGGCGGGTCGACGCTCCCTGGGCCGCGCTGCGCCTCTGGGCGCCCGGCGCCAGGTGGGCCGATCGGGCGCTGAGGCTTCCCGCCGGCGAGGCCCGCGCCTGGATCGTCGCGGGCCAGGACCGGAGCGAGGTCGATCCCGTGCTGGCGCGCCTGCGCGACGATCCGGACGCGCCCGGGCTGCGCCACGAGGCATGGATCTCCGAGCTGCAGGGTCGCTTCGAGGTCGACGATCCGCTCCTCCGCAGCCTGGTCGTGCACGGCATCGCGAACGCGCAGGCGGCCCGCAAGGAGCTCGCGGGCGGCGCGTTCGCGGGCTACGCCGCCGGGCACGCCTACGCGCTGCCGGCACGCAGCTACTATCGGGACGCCTACTGGACGGTCCAGGCGCTACTGCCGCTGGAGCCCGAGCGTGCCGCGGACCAGCTTCGACTCCTCGCCCACGGGATCGAGCCCGACGGCACCGCGCCCAGCGCCGTGGTGCGGACGTCGGATGCGGGCATGCGCGCCTGGAGGGCCCGCCGGGCGGCCGATCCGACGCTGGCGCACGACCATCCGGGGGACGACGCCTGGTGGCCCGACCACGCCGACTCGCCGTCGCTGTTCGTGCTGCTGGCCCGCGACGCGGTCGCCTGGACCGGCCGGCCCGAGCTTCTGCACGAGGGCGAGGCCGGCGCGACGATCCTCGACCGGGTCGGCTGGATCGCCGACGGCATCGTTCGCGGCTCGGACGCGCGCGGCCTGCCGGTCAAGCCGCGCCACGATCGCGACTGGGCCGACAACGTGGTCCGCTCCGGAGCGGTGACGTACGACGTAGGGCTGGCGTACGGCGCGCTCAGGGCCGCGGCCGACGCCTGGACCGGCGTGCGACCCGAACGCGCCGACGGCTGGCGCGCCGCGGCCCAGCGCATGCGGGACGCCGCCACGAGCGTCCTCTGGGACGACGCACGTGGGCACTACCGCGAGTTCGTCGAGACCGGCGGACGCGAGCCCGGCACGCTGGCCATCGACACCCTGACCGCGCTCCGGTTCGGACTGGCGGACGAGGCGCAGGCCCGCGCCACGCTGGCCGCCATCCGTGCACGGCTCGAGACGCGCCACGACCCCACGCAGCCGTTCGGCGACTGGGGCGTATCGTGCCTGCGTCCGACCTATCCGAGCTGGGTCCGCCGTCGCGGCAAGGCCCGATTCCCCTACCGCTACCACGACGGCGGCGACTGGCCGTACTGGGACGGCGTCTACGCCGAGCAGCGGCTCGTTCGCGGCATGGACGGCTGGCGCTACCCGCTCACGCGCTGGTGGGAGGTGGGGCTGGCGCACGGCCGGACCACGCCGACGGAGTACCAGTCGCCGCCCTGGCCGGCCGGGTCGCCCGCGACCGGCTGGAGCTCGATGCCGGCCGCCGCCGTGTTGACGGGCGGCTACGGCCTGCGGCCGAACCGCCGGCCGATCCGCCCGCCGTGGGGCGACAGCGTGCTGCGGAACGTGCTCGTCGGCGGCGGCCGAGCGACGCTGATCACGCGAGGGCACGCGCTGGAGGTGCACAGGCATGACGAACGCGAGTCCACCGATTCCTGACGGTCCGGACGCGCACGGCATCCACGGCGCGGCGTTGCCGACCGCCTCGATGCGCCTGGACGGGGTGGAGGCCGGCCGCCTCACGCTGCGCTGCGCGCGAGGGGGCCCGGCCCGCGCCGTCGTCACCGTCGCCGACCACGACCTGGTGCGCATCGAGGTGCAGCCAACCGGCAAGCCGGTCCAGACGCGCACCTGGACCATCGTCGACGAGGACGGCGACGTTCCCGTCGGGGGTCGCGAGCGCGACGACCTGGGTCGCTTCCCTCGTCCCGGGTTCGACGTCGACCGGGACGCGTCGGCCGTCACGCTGCGCACCGAGGCGCTGCACGTCCGGATCGACCTGACGCCGCTGGCGTTCACGATCAGCCGGCCAGACGGCGCCGTGCTGTGGCGCGACCTGCCCACCGGCGCGCACGGACACCTGCCCGGACGAGGCGTCACCTGGCACTGGACCCGGCACGACGACGAGGTCCTCTACGGCCTGGGCGAAGCGTCGGGCGCGCTGGACCGCTCGCGGCGGCGCTTCCGCCTACGGCCGCTGGACGCGCTGGCGTACGACGCCCGGAGCGGCGATCCGCTGTACAAGCACCTCCCGCTGCTGACGACGCTGACGCCCGACGGTCGCGCCAGCGCGCTGCTGCTCGACACCGGCGCCGAGACGGTGTTCGACCTGGGCGCCGAGGTCGACAACTACCAGGGCCCGTACCGCCACCTGCGCGTCCACGAGGAGGCGCTGGACGCCTGGTTCCTGGCCGGTCCGGACCTGCCGACCCTGGCGCGGCGGATCCACGACCTGACGGGGCGCCCGCCGGTCCCTCCACGCTGGACGCTGGGCTACCTGGCGTCGACGATGCACTACACCGACGCGGAGGACCCGGCCCAGGCGTTCCGCGGGTTCGTGCGCCAGCTAGGGCGCCACCGCATCCCGTGCACCGCGCTGCACCTCTCCAGTGGATACTCGCTGGGCGACGACGGGCTGCGCTACGTGTTCGAGTGGAATCGCCGCCGCGTTCCCGATCCGCACGACGCCGTCCGGCCGCTGTCCGAGGCGGGCCTCCGCACGATCGCGAACCTGAAGCCGGCGCTGCTGACGACGCACCCGTCGTTCGACGAGCTGGCCCGGCGGGGGCTGCTGGTGCGCGAGGCCGAGAGCGACGCGCCGTACCTGTCGCGATTCTGGGGCGGCGAGGGCGGCTACCTGGACTTCAGCCATCCAGAGGCGTACGCCTGGTGGCAGGAGCGGGTCCGCGACCGGATCCTCGAGGTGGGGATCGACATCGCGTGGAACGACAACAACGAGTTCCAGATCTGGGACGAGGACGCTCGCACGCACGCCGGACCGGCGCGCGGGCTGCGCCCGGTCCTGACCCAGCTCATGAACCGGGCCAGCCGCGACGCGCACCGTGCGCACCGTCCAGAAGGGCGCGACTGGACGCTGACCCGCTCGGGCATGCTGGGAACGTGGCGGTACGCCCAGACCTGGACGGGCGACAACCACACCGACTGGACGACGCTGCGCTTCAACGTGCCGATGGGTCTGAACCTGTCGCTGACCGGCTGGACCTCGTTCGGTCACGACGTGGGCGGGTTCGCGGGCCCGATGCCGGACGCCGAGCTGCTGGTCCGGTGGATCGAGCACGGCGTCGCGATGCCGCGCTTCGTGATCCACTCGTGGAACGACGACGGCACCGTGACCGAGCCGTGGAGCCACCCGGAGGCGCTGGACCGGGTCCGGGCGCTGCTGCAGCTGAGGGAGCGACTCGTTCCGTACCTGTACACCCTGGCGTGGCGCGCGGCGACGACGTCGGAGCCGATCGTGCGGCCGCTGGCGTACGACTTCCCGCGCTGGCGCCCGGGACACCGCGAGGACCTGGTCCACATGCTGGGGCCCGCCCTGCTGGTCGCGCCGGTCGTCGAGCCGGGCGCCACGACGCGGACCGTACGCCTGCCGCCCGGTCGGTGGCTGGAGCTGGCCTCCGGCCGAGTCCACGACGGCGACGCGGACGTCGTCGCCGAGGCGCCGCTGGGCGTTCCGGTCTGGTTCCTGCGCGAGGGCCACGCCGTGCCGATCGTGCGGGCGCCGGAGGAGTGGACGGGCGGAGCAGGCCCTGCCGACGCCTCGGCGCTGATGCGCGGTGGCGTCCCGTGGGGCGAGGGAGGAGGCGTGCACTGGATCGGCCTACCCGACGGGAACGGCACGCTTCGCGGCGCCCTCCACTGGGACGACGGGCTCACCCGGGCGCACGAGCGCGGTCAGCGAGACCGGGTCGAGCTGGAGCTGCGAGACGGGACCGCCACGGCGCGGCTGGAGCTGGCGTCCGGGCAGGGCCGGCCGGCCATGGACCTGCTGGTCCCGGTCGTCGGCGCCGAGCGGGGCGTGGCGAAGATCGCCGAGGGCGACGTCGCGAACGCATCCGACGGCGAGGCGACCGCCGCGGGTGAGCGCGAGCCCGATCCCCGCACGCCCTGGTGGCGGACGGCATGGCGGACCGTTCCGCTGCGGCGCGAGCCCAGCAGCGACCGGGCAGGCGACTGAGCGGGTCTACGCAAAGCGCCATGGCCGGCCCCGATCGCCCCTTGGGGCCAGCCGGTCGCCGCTGGGTGCTGATCGCGGCGATCCTCGGGTCGGGCATGGTGTTCCTGGACGGCTCCACGGTGAACGTGGCGCTCCCCGCTCTGCAGGACTCGCTGGGCGCCACCGTCGTCGACGTGCAGTGGGTCGTGAACGCGTACACGCTGTTCCTGGCCGCGCTGCTGCTGACCGGCGGAGCGCTGGGCGATCGTCTGGGTCTGCGCGCTGCTCACGCCCGGCAGCCTGGCGCTGGTGAACGCGACGCACCCCGAGAACGCGCGCGGCCGGGCGATCGGCCTGTGGTCGGGGTTCTCGGCGTTGATGTCCGCCGCGGGCCCCGTCGTCGGTGGCTGGCTGATCGACACCGTCTCGTGGCGCTGGATCTTCTTCATGAACGTGCCGCTGGCGCTCGGCGTCGTCGCCATCGCGATGGCGAGGATCCCCGAGAGCCGGGGCGGGAGGGGTGGCGGCCGGATCGACGTCGCGGGCGCGGTGCTGGTGACGACCGGGCTGGGCGGGGTGGTGTTCGCGCTGCTCGAATCGTCCTCCCGCGGCGGACGCGATCCGCTGGTCCTCGGC
>CAZHCI010000112.1:2095-9102 GCA_964530905.1 uncultured bacterium | reverse complement strand
CTTGTACGCATGGGTGAGCGCGTCGACGCGGCGCGCGGTCTCGGCGTAGTGCTCGGCCACCTCGCGGCGATAGTCGTCGAACTCGTGGCGGAGCGAGCCGGCGCCCGGCCCGCCGCGGCGGAGGACGAACAGCGCGATCCCGCCGCCCAGCAGGGCGCCGACGAGCACGCCCGCCAGGACGAGGAGCCAAAGGGTCACGGTGGCCATACGCGCAGGAGGGTAGCACGAGGGGTGAGCGTCGTCCGACGCCTGGCACTTGACGCCTTAGCAATTAAGGTAGTACATTCGAAGAGAGCCGCAGGGAGCCTCGGCAGCGCGCTTCGTCGCTGCGTACCGGTCCAAGGACCGGCCGACCGGGGTTGTTCGAGGACGCGCTCGAGGCCCGTACCCGGACCCGTTCGCGCATGGATAAGGAGACGCCGTGACCACGCTCGTTCAGCTCGCCCTGGCCTTCGCGTCGATCATCGTGATCGGGACGCTGGCCGCCTGGCTGCACGACGCGCTCGAAGCGCGGCGCCCGGTCGCGCGGACGCTGGCTCGGCATCTCGCAAGCGGTGGCGCTCAGGCCCCACGCGATCGCCGAATCCCACGGGCGCCACGCGGACCGGCTACGCGGATCCCGCCGATCCCCGTTCGGAGCGCGAGTCCGGTGTTCGCCTCGCCGGCGGCGGGGGGACCGGCCTCGACGCGACCAGCAGCGCATGCACGGCACGCAACGACATCGCGACCGACGGGACCGCACGGTCGGCTGCGGGTCGTCGTTCGGCGGCTCGGTACGCACGCCGTGGACGCCTGACCGTCCGCTCGTTCTCGTCGTTTCCGGATCGCATCAGGCTCGCCCGTCAGTCAGCAACGATCCTGCAGAAAAGGTCGTGCAGCGACGGTCCTCCCGCAGCCCTCCTCCAGGTACGGCCCTCGTCGCGCCGTCCTGACTCAAGTGTCCATGCGGACGTCGTCCGCACCGCCACCGAAGGCGTCGACCGCGTCGACGGGCGACGTGCCGTCGCGCTGGGCGCGCCCGATCTCGCCCTCGAGCCGTTCCGCGATGGCCCGTAACCGCTCGCACGGCTCCGCCGCGCAGGTCTCGATCCACGGCTGCGCGATCGCGACCGCTTCCGCGGCGCCCGCGACGTCGCCAGACTCCAACCGCTGCTGCGCCCACGCCAACGCGGCCTGAGCCCGGAGCTCAGCGTCGACGTCCAGGCTAAAGATGCGGCCGTACAGGCGGTCGACCTGGTCCGCCTCCGCCTCCCGGCCGTACAGGTCGGTCGCCGCCATCCAGTGCGCGTAGGCGGCCTCGACGGCGCCGCCCTCCGCGAACTGCTGACCGATCGCCTCGGAGAACGCCAGCGGGGCGTGCACCTCCAGCCACGTGCCGATCCGCACATGGACCGGCGGGCGCTCGGCGAACGGCACCATGCGCATCACCGCGCGGCGCAGCAGCTCGCTCTGGAACCGGTACTCGCGTTGCCCCGGCAGCGACGAGCCGGGCTCGGGCACCAGCAGCTTGTCGCGAACCAGATCCTCGATCAGCCTCCCGCGCCGGTTCGGAGCGAGCTCCCTGAGCAGGCCGTCCCAGACCCGCTCGCCGGTCAACGACGCGTGCGCCAAGAGCGTCCGGGCCGGCGGATCGAGGCGGTCGAGCCGCGCCTGCAGCAGGCCGGCCAGCGAGGTCGACACCGCGCCCTCCTCCTGATGCGACAGCGCCCTGCCCAGCTCGATCAGGTGCGCAGGCACGCCGCCCAGCTGCGAGACCAGCGTCCGGGCCGCGGTCTCCATCGGCGGCTCGATCAGCTGCCGCACCACGGCCAAGCTGTCCTCGGTGGACAGAGGGGCCACGGTGATCCGGTCCGCACGGCCCGGAACGTTGCGTGCACGGCCCGCACGAACCACCAGGATCGGAGCGTGCACCTCGCGGACCAAGCGGAGGAAGGCGTCCAACTCCGGATTGTGAGGATCGTCGTCCACGACCAGCACCCAGGCATGCGGTCGCCCGGGCGGGCCTCGCTCGGTCTCGACCCGTTCCGGCTCGCCTCGCTCCGCCCGGGCGCGCGCCGCCCGGGCGCGCGCCGCCAGCAGATCGGCCCACGCCAGCGCGGCACGGTCGGTGCCGCGACGGTCCAGACGGCGCCACGGCCGCTCGTCGACCAGGTTCAGGCTCGCCAGGATCGCTCCCCACCAGCGCGGCTCGTCCGGAAGCAGCTCGGCCAGCTCGCGCTCGATGCGCTGCCGGGAGGCGGGCGACTGCGCCGCCTCGTCGATGCCGAACACGGCCTGGGCCAGCTGGGGCCAGGGCGGCTGGGCGCCCACCGGCACCCGCAGCCACAGGACACGCTCGGTGCCCGGCCCGACCTCGCCTCGCTCGTCGCCGTCGACGCTACCGACGCCTCCGTCGCCGACGCCACCGATGCCACGGCCGACGCCACCACCGACGTCGCCGTACGCGGCATCGTCGGGGAACGCCTCGCGGATCAGGCGGCTCTTGCCGGCGCCCGCGTCGCCGACGACCCAGAGCTCGTGCGCACGCCCGCTGGCGGCGACCCGCTCGCGAGCCGCCCGCAACCGCGACAGCTCGGCGCTGCGCCCCACGAACGCGAGATGCGCGTACGGGTCGGTCGACCGCGCGTCGTCGTCGCGCACCAGCTGGTAGGCGCGCCGGACGTCGGGAAACCCGAGCAGCGTGAGCTCGTCGGTCGTCTCGAACGACAGCCGGTGGCGGACCGCGCGGAACGTCTCGGGCCCCACCCAGACCTGGCCCGGCGGTGCGGCCGCCTCCAGGCGCGCCGCGAGGTTCACGGCGCTGCCCATCACGGTGTAGTCGCGTACCCGGCCCGAGCCGATCGCCCCCGCGATCACCACCCCGGTGTTCACGCCCGCCCTGCCGCGCAGCGGCGTGCCGCGGCCCGCGCCGACGCGCTCGATCGCACGAAGCGACGCCGCAGCCGCCCGGACGGCGCGCTCGGGATCGTCGGGATGCGAGTGCGGAGCGCCGAACAGAGCGATCAGACCGTCGCCCCGGAACGCGTCGACGTAGCCGTCGTAGTCCTCGATCACGCCCGCCACGACGGTCAGCACCTCGTCGGCGAGGTCCCGGAGATCCTCGGGATCCTGGTCGCGCGTCAGGTCGCTGAACGCGGCGATGTCGACGAACACCACGCTGACGCGCCGCCGCTCGCGGCTGGCGGAGGTTCCGTCCAGCGCGCGCCCGCACATGCCGCAGTAGCGCATGCCGGCAGGGTTCAGCGTGCCGCACGTCGGACAGGTCATGGTGCGGAGTATACGGGCGTAGCGTCCCGGAGAGGTATGGGTGCCCGACCGAAACGAGACGAACCTCGGACCGGGCGGTCGATCAGAGCCCCAACAGCGGCAGCGGATCGACGAACGCCTCGCGGCCGTTCTGGTTCAGGCGCGCGTACAGCCGCAGCACGTCGGGGGGCGGCAACGTTCCGCCGCCCAGGTAGCCGATCACCTGGCCGCGGCTCACCCGGTCGCCCACCTCCAGCGGGGGCTCGCGCAGGTTCGTGTACACCGTGGCCAGCTCCGCGTCGTGACGAATCGCCACCATCCAGCCGTCGTTCGCGCCGATCGACTGGGCCGCGATCACGACGCCGTCCTGCACGGCGTACACCGCCGCGTCGTCCTGCGACGCGCGCAACGCGACGAACGAGTTGTTCGCCTCGCCGTAGCCGCTGATCAGGCGGCCGCCGTCCAACGGTCCCACGAAGCCGGACGCGTTCGGCTCCTGCGGCGAGGTGAGCGCCAGGATCCGCTCGCGGGTCCGGTCCGCCTCGGCCTCCAGACGCTCGCGGCGCGCCCGGTCGTCGACGAACGCCTCGGCCTGCTCCCGCAGCTGCCGCTCCTCCTCGCGCAGCCGCGCGACCTCGCGCTGGAGCCGCGCCTCGGTGTCGGCCAGCTCGGCCTCCAGGCGCTGCTGCGCCCGCAGCAGCTCGGCCCGCTGGGCCTCCTGGCCGGCTTCGGTCGCGTCCAGGTCCTCGATCAGCTCCTGAAGCTGGGCGCGGGCCTGCTCCTGCTCGGCGCGGGCCGCCACGAGACGGTCGCGCGAGGTGGCCAGCTCGGTCAGCTGCGTCTCCAGGCGGGCACGCAGCTCGCTCAGCGAGGCGATCTGCGCGTCCACCTGCTCGACCAGCGCCACGTCCTGGCGGGAGAGCAGGCTCAGGTAGACGTTCTTGACGCGCAGGTCGTGCAGGCTCTCGGCACCGGTCAGCGCGTTCACGGCACGCCCCGCTCGTTGGCGGTGAAGGTTCAGCAGCAGCGCCTGGATCCTCCCCTTCAGCGCCTCGAGCTCGCGCTCCTCGCTCGCGATCGCGGCTTCCGTCTGGGCCCGCTCCGCCTCGAGCTCCTCGATCCTGGCCTCGATCCGGCGCTCCTCCGCGGTCAGCTCGCCGATGCGGGCGCTGACCGCGTCCCGCTCGGCGATGCGCGCCTCGAGCACGCTGCGGGTCTGGCCCAGCTCCTGCTCGATCCGGGCGATCTCGTCGCGCCGGTCCTGCAGCAGCGACTGGTACTCGCCGGCCTGACGCTCCAGCGCGTCACGGACCGAGGTGTCCACCTGGGCGGACGCCGGCGGCAGCGCCACGAGGGACGCCGCGATCAGCGCCAGCGCCGTCCACGCGGCGGCGACCGAACGCGCGCCCCAAGGCGCCGGCGTCCGGCGCCCCGCGTCTGCGCGGCGCGATCGGTCCGGCCGTCCGCCACGCCGCACCTAGACCTCCTCGCGCAGGTGCTGCGACACGGCGATCGCCGAGCCGACGAGCCCCACCAGGATCGACAGCGCGCTCAACAGCAGCGCCACCTGCCCCAGCAGCAGCGGATCGCGCACGAACGGCACGAACGGCACCTGAGGGGCCAGCCGGGCGACGATGTACTGGTAGCCGGGAATGACCAGCGCCAGCGTCGCGACGGCGCTGAACAGGCCCAGCAGGAACCCTTCGATCAGGAACGGCGCGCGGATGAAGCCGCGCGTGGCGCCCACCAGCCGCATGACCTCGATCTCGCGGCGGCGGGCGGTGATCGCCGCCCGGATCGAGTTCACGATCGCGAACAGCGCGCTGCCCAGCAGCACCACGATCAGGATCGAGCCGCCGACCCGCAACGCGTCGTTCACCGCCAGGAACGTCTCGACCGCCTCCGAGCCGTCCTCGACGTCGGCGACGCCGGGCAGCGCCAGCAGGCGGGCGCGGATCTCGGGCGTCTGGGACGGGTCGAACAGCCGCAGCGAGATCGTGTCCGGCAGCGGGTTCTCGACCAGCGCCGCCGCCTGCCTAAGCGACGGCAGGTCGGCGACCAGCTCGGAGAGCACCTGATCGCGGCCGGTGAAGTCGGCGGTCGCGACCGCGTTCCAGTCGCGCACCGTGCGCATCAGCAGGTTCGGGTCCGCGTCGCGGGTGAGGAACGCCGACACCTCGAGCTCGGTCTGGAGCTCGCGCAGCACTTCGTTCAGGTTCAGGCTGACCAGGCTGAAGCCCGCCAGGATCGTCAGCGACAGCGTCATCGTCGTGATCGTGGCGACCGAGGCGACCCAGTTGGCGCGGATGGCGCGCAGAGCCTGACGAAGGGCGTACACGGCGCTCGCCGCTACCCTCTGCCGCGGCGGGGCGGGAGCGCGAATGCGGTCGCGTCGGCGCGTGGGCGCCAGCGGATCCGCGTCGTCATGGCATCGGGTGGCGGCGGGCCAGCTCGCGCACCTCGGTCCGCAGCGCGGCCACGGCGCCTGCGGGCGCGTCGTCGTCCAGCTCCAGCGCCCGGACGATCAGGTCGGCGACGGTGGGCATCTCTTGCGGCTCGAACGCGCGCGTCGCCAGCGCCGCCGTGCCCATCCGGACGCCCGAGGTGATCCACGGCTTCTCCGGATCGCCCGGCACCATGCTCTTCGACACCGTGATGCCCGCCCGGCCCAGGCGCGCGTCGGCCGCCTTGCCCGTCAGGCCGCGCGGCCGCATGTCCAGCACGAAGCAGTGGTTGTCCGTTCCGCCCGACACGACCCGCAGGCCCCGTTCCTGCAGCGCGTCCGCGAGGGCCGAGGCGTCGTCCACGACCCGCTTGGCGTAGTCGCGGAAGCCGGGCTGCAGCGCCTCGCGGAACGCGACCGCCTTCGCCGCGACGACGTGCATCAGCGGGCCGCCCTGCGTGCCCGGGAAGATCTGACGGTCGATCTTCTTGCCCATCTCGGCGTCGTTGCCGAAGATCACGCCGCTGCGGGGGCCGCGCAACGTCTTGTGGGTGGTGCTGCTCACCACGTGCGCGTGCGGCAGCGGAGCGGGGTGCACGCCGCCGGCGATGAGCCCCGCGATGTGCGCGACGTCCGCCAGCAGGATCGCGCCGACCTCGTCTGCGATCGCGCGGAAGGTCGTGAAGTCGAGGATGCGGCTGTACGCGCTGGCGCCCGCGATGATCATCTTGGGGCGGTGCTCCAGCGCCAGGGCGCGGACGTGCTCCATGTCCAGGCGCTCGCTGACGGGATCGACGGGGTAGCCGACGATGCGGTAGTCCTGGCCCGAGAAGTTCACCGGGCTGCCGTGCGTCAGGTGCCCGCCGTGATCGAGGTCCATGCCCATCACGGTGTCGCCCGGATCGAGCAGCGCCCGGTAGACCGCGAGGTTCGCGCCCGAGCCCGAGTGCGGCTGCACGTTGGCCCACGTCGCCCCGAACAGCTCCTTCAGGCGGGCGATGGCCAGCCGCTCGACCTCGTCGACGACGTCGCAGCCGCCGTAGTAGCGGCGTCCGGGGTACCCCTCGGCGTACTTGTTCGTGAGCACGCTGCCGGTCGCCTCGCGAACGGCGGCGGAGGTGAAGTTCTCGGAGGCGATCAGCTCCAGACCGTCGCGCTGACGCTGCGCTTCGGCATCGATCAGCGCGAACAGGTCCTCGTCGCGACCGACGTCCGGCGGGGAGGGAGCGCGGTCGGTGGTGGGCGGAGTCATGCCCGGAAGGATACCAGGTGGTCCCGACCGCGCGGACGGCCGCCGCGTCGCTCGGCCCGACGATCC
>CAZHCI010000112.1:0-1995 GCA_964530905.1 uncultured bacterium | reverse complement strand
TCGAAACCCTGAAGAAGGACCTCGAAACGCTCCGGAAGGACATGGAGAAGACCGCGTCCCACGCCGGCAACGCAGGGGCCGAAGCGTCCCAGAGCGTCCAGGAGGCGGCGAGCAAGGCGCTCGCGGCCCTCGAGGCCGAAGCGCAGAAGATCATGGACCAGCTGCAGAACGCCGGCAAGGGCGCGGTGGACGCCGGCGAGGACGCGATGACCGACGCGATGGGCACGATCAAGGAACGCCCGTTCATGTCGACCGGCGTGGCCCTCGGGATCGGCGTCGTCATCGGGATCCTCCTGAACCGGAAGGGGTAGGCCGTGCTGCAGCACCTCGTGGCGCTGCTGACCGCGTTCGTCGAGCTGTTCGAGGCGGAGGGCCAGCGCTTGCAGCTGGCCCTCCGAAAGGTCCTCGTCGCCGGCGCGCTGCTGGCCGTCGTCGCGACCGTGGTCGGGGCGGGCCTGATCGCCGCCAGCGGATTCCTGCTGTGGGCGCTCTACCTGGCGCTGGCAGCGCAGCTGTCCAGCTCGCTGTCCGCGCTGATCGTCGGGCTGGTCGCCTGGGCGGTGTTGGGAGGTGTCCTATGGCTGATCGTGCGACGAACGAAGACGCTGTGAACGCGCGGGTGGAGGCGGCCAAGGCCCGGCTGGCGCATCTCGCTGCCCAGGCCGACGCCCTGCCGGGCCCGGTCGACCGAGCCGCCCTGAGCATCCGTAGCCGTCCCTTGCTGGGCGTGGGCGTGGCCCTGGTGGCCGGTTTGGCGCTGGGCGTCGCCCGCAAGCGAGCGCTGCCGGCCCTGGTCCCGATGGTCGTGCCCGCGCTTCGTCGCCTGGCCGGGACCGGCCCGGGCCGCTCGCGGCGGCGGCCCTGAGCGTCGATACGACGGCCCGAGCCGACGGCTCGAGACGACCACGCGACAGCTGAGCCCGGGAGCCTGAGCGCCATGCGCGACGCGATACGGACGGTCTGGGCGAATCCTTACGCCAGGGTCGCGGCCGCGTTGGCGACCGCGTACTTGGCGGTGCGGCTGTTCGTCGCGGTGCAGCCGGCCAGCGCGATCTTCCTGGCCGGCTGGGGCGTGGCGTACCTGGTCAATCCCCTGATCGACTGGCTCGAGACACGTCGCGTTCCGCGCGTCGTGGGGGTCGCGATCGTCGTGACGTTCGTGGTCGGGGTCGCCGGGCTGCTGGTCGGATTCGCCGCGGTCGCGATCCGCGGCGTCGTGACCGAGGTCGAGGGTGGCCTCACGCTGACCGAGCGGGCCTTCGCGTGGGTGGAGGATGCGCCCGAGAACCTGGAGCGCCTGCTGCCCGGCCCGGTGTACGACGCGATCGCCGGCCCGCTGACGACCCTGGGCGATCTGCTGCGCGAGGCCGGCCAGGTGCTGGCGCCGCACGCCGAGGCGATCGGGACCGGCCTGTACAACATGGTGAGCGGCACCGTCACCGGCGCGTTCGCCATGCTCGTGGCGCTGGTCGTCGCGATCTACCTCTCGTACAGCTTTCACCGCTTCAACGCCGCCGCGCTGCGCGCCGTGCCCGAGCCGTACCAGGACGAGGTGGCGAAGCTGGCCAGAACGATGGACGAGGTGGCCGGCGGGTACATCCGAGGCCAGCTGCTCATCGCGCTGGTCGTGGGCGTGATGATCACTGTGGGACTCACGCTGATCGGACTGCCGCTGGCCGGTCTGATCGGGCTGCTCGCCGGCGTATTGAACCTGATCCCCCTGATCGGAGTGGTGGCCGTCATCCCCGCGCTGATCATCGCGCTGGCCGAAGGGTGGTGGGCGGTGCTGCTCGTGATCGTGGTCTTCGTCGCCGCGAACCAGGTCGACTCCCAGCTGCTCACGCCGCTGATCATGGCCAAGTCGACGCATCTTCAACCCGTGACGGTGATGCTCACCGTCATCGGCGGCTTCGCGCTCGGCGGGATCTTCTTGGCGATCGTCGCGGTCCCGATCGCCGCGTTCGTCAAGGTGCTCTACACCGAGCGGTACCTGTC
>CAZHCI010000111.1:0-9121 GCA_964530905.1 uncultured bacterium | reverse complement strand
GCTGGCCCTGATCGTGCTCGCCGTCGGCCCTACCGCCCGGGCGCAAGCGCCGGCCCGGCCGGAGCCGTACCGCCTGACCGTGATCGTGTCCGACCTCGGTGCGGCCGCGCCCCGCGGGCTGCTCGAGCGCCGCGTCGCCGAAGCGTGGGCCGCGAGGCGCGCGAGCCTCGGCGGGATCTACGGCCGCGAGCTCGACGTCCGGGTCGTGAGCGACGCCGGAACGCCGGTCCGCGCCGCACGCGCGGCACGCGACGCGATCGAGGCGGGCGCCCACGCGCTGGTGTGCTGCAGCACCCCGGCGGCCACGAGTCAGGTAGCTCCCGTGGCCGCCCGCGCCGGCGTTCCGCTGCTCTCGCCCACCGCCGGCGGGGTCGACGAGGCGGCCGGCTGGCAGTTCGTACTGGCGGCCGACGAAGCCACGCAGCTCCAGGCGGTGGTACGCGACGCGTACGCGCGCGGCGTGAGCCGGCTGGGGATCATGACGCTCGAAGGCTCGTTCGGCGATACCGCCGTCGAGCGGCTCCGGAGCTTCCTGGGCGTGCCCGAGCTGCAGCTCGTCGCCGAGGCCCGCTATCCGGCAGGCGCCACGGTGCTCACGCCCGAAGCGCTCCGGGTCGCCACCCGGGAGCCCGGAACGATCGTCGTCTGGGGGCTGCGCGCCGACACCGCCTTGGCCGTTCGGGGGCTCCGGGAACGAGGCTGGCACGGACCGGTCTACCTGCGCGCGGCGCTCTTGGATCCGCTGGCGGGCGGCCTGCCCAGCGGCCTCTCGGGCGAGGTCCGGGTCCCCGTCTCGCCGGCGTCGTTGCCGAGCTCCGTGGACGCCGACGACCCCGCGGCCAGCTGGCTCTTCGACGCCCGCGGTCTGGGCGACGGTCGCCTCGAGAGTCGGGCGTACCTGGCCGACGGCGCGACCATGCACGACGCGCTGGTCCTGCTGGGCCGCGCGTTCGAGCAGGCGGCCGGCTACGGCGTCGACCCCGCGGATCTGCGGGGCTTCAGGCTGGCGCTCCGCGACGCGCTGGTCGCGCTCCCCGAGACGACGCTGGCCGCAGGACGGTACGACCTGGAGATGGACGCGACCCAGGCGGCGTTGGCGCAAGGACTCACGATGGGGCACCTCGTGGCAGGCCGCTTGGCACCGCTTCGCTGAGGCACGACGGAGCACGACGCAGGCGCGGCCGGCGGCTCGCGAACGACACGCTATGCTGACCGCAATGATCTCCACGCTGGAACGAATCCGAGACGAGTTCGAGACGCTCGAGCGCACGCTCGGCGATCCGGAGGTGCTGGCCGACGCGGCCCGCTACCGGAGCGTCACGCAGCGCTACGGCGATCTCAAACCGATCGTCGAGGCCTACCGGAGGTATCGGGGCATCCTCTCGGCGATCGATCAGGCCCAAGAGCTCAGGCGCGACCCCGAGTTCGCCGAGATCGCACGCGAGGAGCTCGACGACTTGGAGCCGCAGCGCGAGGCGCTCGAGGCGAGCCTTCAGCGCCTGCTGATCCCCAAGGATCCGTTCGATCACAAGAACGTGATCCTCGAGATCCGCGCGGCCGCGGGGGGCGACGAGGCGTCGCTGTTCGCCCGCGAGATGCTCGAGATGTACCGGCGCTTCGCCGAGCACGAAGGCTTCGCCGTCGAGCTTCTCGACTCCGCTCCGACGGAGGTCGGCGGCCTCTCCAAGGTGTCGGCCGAGGTGCGGGGTCGCGGAGCGTACTCGCGACTCAAGTACGAGTCGGGCGTCCACCGCGTGCAGCGCGTGCCCGAGACGGAGACGCAAGGACGGATCCACACCAGCACCGTCACGGTCGCGGTGCTGCCCGAGGCCGAGGACGTCGACGTCGACCTCTCCCCCGCCGACTACCGGGTGGACGTGTACCGCTCGTCCGGGCCGGGAGGTCAATCGGTGAACACGACCGACAGCGCGGTGCGCCTGACCTACCGACCGGGCAGCGACGACGAGATCGTCGTCACCTGCCAGGACGGCAAGAGCCAGCTCAAGAACAAGGAGAAGGCGCTCGCGGTGCTGCGCGCCCGCCTGCTGGAACGCGAGCGTGCCCGCGCCGAAGCCGAGGCGCGCGAGGCGAGGCTCGTCCAGATCGGGACCGGCGACCGCTCGGAGAAGGTCCGGACCTACAACGTGCCGCAATCGCGCGTCACCGATCACCGGATCGGCTTCACCACGCGGAACCTGGCCCAGGTGCTCGCCGGCGACCTGGACGAGCTCGTCGGCGCGCTGGCCGAGGCCGAGCAGGCCGAACGACTCACGCGGCTCGCCACCGCCGACGAGCGCACGTCGGACCCCCGAGCGGCCGAGCGGACCGGTGGCTCGGCGTGAGTTCGTCGTTGCCGCAGCGATCCTCCTCGACGCGCGAGGACGGGTGTTGCTCGTCGGCAACGACTGGCAAGGACACGGAAACGTACGGTGGACGCTGCCCGGCGGCGTCGTCGAGCGGTACGAGTCCACGCTGGACGCGTTGAGCCGGGAGGTGTACGAGGAGACCGGCCTCGCCGTCACGCGCATCCAGCACCTCGCGTACGCCGTCCACGTCGAGGACCGGCGCCGCAACGACCGCGCGATCAGCTTCGCGTTCGTCGCCGACTACGACGGTCTGCTCAACCCCCGGGATCCCGACGGCTTCATCGTCGAGGCCCGCTTCGTGCCGGCCGACGAGATCGAGCGCACGATCCCGATCCCGCCGCTGCGCGAGCCGCTGCTCGCCTACCTGGGCGACCGGCGACCGGGACGGTTCTTCTCGTACGCCGGCTGGGACGGTCGCGGCATGCGCGTGATCGACGGCTTGCCTCCCGGCGTGACGGCGGGACCGCTCGATCCGGACGACGACTGAGCGTCGGGCGCGAAGGCCGGCCCGGGGGTGCCCGGGCTCCCGTCGAAACGCGGACCTCCGCCACGCACCCGCCTCGAGCAGGGGCGCCGAGCGTGCCACCCTCGCGTCGCGACCCTGACCGCGTCGCTGATAGCATGCTCGCCATGGACGACGCGACGACCGCCGGCGCCTGGGACGACCGTCCCGTCCCCCTCGACACGGCGATCATGCTGCTCGAGCAGGACGGTCGCCGAGCGTTCGCCGCTCGCGCGGACGCGCCTGAGACGGTTCCGCTGGGCCGCGCGACGGGTCGCGTCCTGGCCCGCGACCTCGCGGCGACCTGCGACCACCCCAACGTGGACGACGCCTCGCTCGACGGGATCGCCTGCCGCGCCGACGACGCGTCCGGAGCCCGCGAGGACGCGCCGGTCCGGTTGCGGATCGTGGGCGAGTCGGCGGCCGGACGCCCGTTCCGGGGCCGTGTCGGTCCTGGCGAGGCGGCCCGCATCCAGACCGGGGCCGCCGTGCCCGACGGCGCCGACGCGATCGTGCCGGTCGAGCGGCTCCGGGACGAGGGCGACCACGTCACCGTCTTCGAGCCGGCGTCCGCAGGCGCGGTCCGTCCCCGGGGCCAGGACGTCCGGGCCGGCGAGATCGGCCTGAGCGCCGGCCGACGCCTGGACGCCGCTGCGATCGCCCTGGCCGCGGCGATGGGGCACGCTGAGCTGCCGGTCCGTGCTCCGCTCCGCGTGGCGCTCCTGACGGGTGGCGACGAGGTCGTGCCGCCCGGAGGGACGCTGGGCCCGGGCGACGTGTTCGACGCGAACGGTCCGGCGTTGGCCGCCTTGGTGCGGGCCGCCGGGGCGGAGCCGCTGTCGCTTCCCCCGGTCCGGGACGACCTCGGCGCGCTCGAGGCCGCCCTCGACGCGGCGCCCCGCTTCGACCTCCTGCTCACCTGCGGCGGGATCTCGATGGGCCGCTACGACCGCGTGCGCGACCTGCTGCGCGAGCACGGGCGGCTGTCGTTCCGCAAGGTGCTGCTCAAGCCCGGCGGGCCGGCGACGTTCGCGCACCTGCACGGGCGGCCGTGGCTGGCGCTCCCGGGAAACCCCGTCTCGGCGTCGGTGACGTTCCTGGTGCTGGCGAGGGCGTGGCTGGACCGGGCGTCGGGCCGAGACGCCCCGCTACCGTACGCGCGCCGCCTGCCGGCGCACGCGGGAGCTCCGCTCCGCTCGGCAGGCCCGAAGACGACGCTGCTGCGCGTCGTGCTGAGCCGCGAGGGCCAGCGCCTGATCGCCCGCCACGCCGGCGACCAGAACTCGGGCGTGGTGCGCACTCTGGCCGCGGCGGACGCGTTGGCGATCGTCCCGCCCTCGACCGAGCTCGCGCAAGGCGACCCCGTCGACGTCGTTCCGCTGGCCCCGCACCTCGGCTGACGTGGCGTCCGTCCGCACCGCGCCCAAGCCGCTGCCACGCGAGGCGTACGCCCGCGACGCCGACGTCGTCGCGAAGCGCCTGCTGGGCTGCGTCCTCGAGGTTCACGGTGAGAGCTCCGCGGCCGACGAGGCGCCGCGGAGGGCTCGCATCGTCGAGACCGAGGCGTACCTGGGCGAGGCCGACCTCGCGTGCCACGCCTCGCGCGGCCGCACGCGCCGGACCGAGAGCCTGTACGGCCCTCCGGGCACGGCGTACGTGTACCTCATCTACGGCATCCACCGGCTGTTCAACGTCGTCGCGTCCGACGCGGGCGATCCGCACGCGGTCCTGATCCGCGCGGTGGAGCCGCTGAACTTCGAGGCCCGCACGCATGGACCCGGGTTGACGAGCGCCGCGCTCGAGATCGGGCTCGGCGACGACCGGTCGGACCTGACGACCGGCCGGATCCGGATCGTGGACGGCGCCGCGCCGGCCCGCGTGGCGGTCGGACCGCGCATCGGCGTCGACTACGCCGGCGCCTGGGCCGACGCGCCGCTGCGGTTCGGCGACGCGGACAGCGACCGCCTGTCGCGAAGGTTTCCCGCTCACGATCCGACTCCGTAGGCCCGCTGTCGGTGCGAGCGGTCGCCCCGGGCGAACCTAGGGCCGAGAGGGAGGGACGAATGGAACCTCATGGCATCCATCACCTGACGGCCGTTTCGGCGGACATTCGCGGCAACCTGCGCTTCTACACCGAGGTCCTGGGCATGCGCCTGGTCAAGCGGAGCGTGAACCAGGACGACGTGTCGGCGTACCACCTGTTCTACGCCGACGGCGCCGGCTCGCCCGGCACCGACCTGACGTTCTTCGACTGGGACGTGCCGCGGGAGCGTCGCGGCGCGCACACCTTCACGCGGACGTCGCTGCGCGTCGCCGGGAGCGATTCGCTGGCCTGGTGGGAGGCGCGACTGCGTGAGCACGGCGTCGCGACGCGCCCGCCCACGGAACAGGACGGGCGCTGGACGTTGCCGTTCGAGGACCCCGAAGGCCAACGGCTGGCGCTCGTCGACGACGGCGGCGCCGGCGATCCGCCGCTGCCGTGGCGCGGCTCGACCGTTCCGGTCACGCATCAGCTCCGCGGCTTGGGACCGATCCGGGCCACCGTGCGCGATCCGGTCGCGACCGAGACGCTGCTGCAGCGCGTGCTCGGCATGCGCCACGACCGCAGCTTCGACGATGGCGGTCGCGAGGTGCGGGTGCTCGCGATGGGCGACGGCGGACCGCACGCCGAGCTGCAGCTCGAGGTCGCGCCCGAGGCCGAGCCGGCCCGTCCCGGCGCGGGCGGCGTTCACCACGTCGCGTTCCGCATCGCCGACGAGGCGTACGACGCCTGGGCGGAACGCCTGCTCCAGGCCGGCGTTCCGAACAGCGGGCCGGTCGACCGCTTCTGGTTCCGCAGCTTGTACGTTCGCGACGCGAACGGGCTCCTGTTCGAGCTGGCCACCGACGGTCCGGGCTTCGCGGTGGACGAGGACCCCGAGCACCTCGGCGAGACGGTCGTGCTTCCGCCGTTCCTGGAGCCGCACCGACAGCGGATCGAGGCGAACCTGAAGCCGCTTTCGTGAACCGGGGTGGGTAGCGGCGCGCGGTCGCCCACGATCGACCTCGTCGTCAGGCGTACTCGTCGCGTGGCTCGGTCGGCCCCTCCCGCCGCCCGCGCTCGAACGGCTCGACGTGCACCGTCGTCACCAGGTTCGGCAGCATGCGGTGGACGGCGTCCTCGAGATCGACGACGACGTCGTGCGCGGCCCGCACCGTCGACTCGGGGTCGACGAACACGTCGACCTCGACGAAGCGGGACCGGCCCGAGCGCCGGCTCCGGAGTCGATGGAAGCCCAGGATGCGCGGATCGGCGTCCAGCGCCTCGAGAATCCGTCGCTCCTCGTCCGGGGGCAGCCGCTCGTCCATCAGTCGGCTGATCGCTCCGCCCAGCACGCGAACCCCCTCGCGGCCGATATGCGCCGCGACGAGCAGGGCGAGGATCGGGTCGAGCCGCTCGATCCCGGTCGCGGCGACCGACGCCACCCCGATCAGCACTCCCGCCGACGTCCACACGTCGGTGCGCAGATGCCGGGCGTTCGCCCTCAGCGCGGCCGAGTCCAGCCTCTCGCCCTGACGCCACAGCCAGGCGGCCAGCCCGCCGTTCAGCGCCGCCGACACCCCGGACACGGCCAAGCCCACGCCCACCCGGTCCAGCGCCACGGGATCGATCAGCCGTCCGATCGCCGAGGCGGCGATCAGCGTCGCGGCGAGCAGGATCAGGCCGGCCTCGAACGCGCTCGAGAGGTCCTCGATCTTCTCGTGTCCGTACGGATGCTGGTAGTCGGGCGGCGTCCGCGCCAGTCGGATCGCGACGACCAGGGTGGTCGCGGCGATCAGGTTCACGATCGACTCCGCGGCGTCCGACGCCAGGCCGACCGACCCGGTCAAGCCCCAGGCGGTGGTCTTGAGTCCCAGCACCACGATCGCGCCGGCCAGACTGATCGTGGCCGCGCGCCGGTGCAGCGTGGCGGCGGCGGCTCCCCTCACGGTCGGCGCCGGTCCTCCCCGTCGTCCGCGTCGTCGTCCTCTTCGTCGTCCTCGTCGGCGGCGGCGTCGTCGGACGGGTAGGTGCCCGCCGCCAGGAGCGCGTCGAGCTCCTCGCCCTGGTAGTCGGTCACGGTCTCCGCGATGATCTCGAACGCCCGCTCGGCCTCGGCCTCGGGGACCAGCACCACCGTCGTGCCGACCCGGGATCCACCCAGGTGGCTGTACACGTCGTCCAGCGGATCGGCGCCGCGCACCACGGAGAGGATCCCTTCGTCCTCGAGGATGGCGGCGACCATCTCGGCCAGCGGCTCGGCGGGAGCGACGTCGACGACGGTCCACCGATCGCCGTTCAGCGTCACCACCGCGCCCTTCAGCCCGTCCGGCGTCACGACGCCCCCGCCAGCAGGGCCAGCGCCAGGTCGCGGTACACCTCGGTCGCGGTCTCGAGCGCGTCCAGGCGAACGCTCTCGCGCGTCGTGTGCGCCAGCTCCTCCTCGCCCGGCCCGAACCCCACGACGACCGCGCCGCTCGCGGCCAGGAACGGCGCGTCCGTCGCGAACCACCAGGTCCCTTCCTCGAACGCCACGCCGTGCCGCGGCAGGATCTCGCGCAGCGCCTCGCGCGTCGCGTTCGCCCAGCGGTTCTCGCCCGGCGCCAGGTAGGCCGGGTTCACGCGCGGAAAGGTCAGCCGGACCGTTCCCGACTCGCTGACCGCGTCCTCCTCGGACACCACCAGCGTCGCGCCCGGATCCAGCGCCTGCAGCCGCGCGAGCACGTCGTCGGGCGGGTCGCTGGGCAGGTTGCGGTAGTCCACGGTGATCACCGCCTCGCCCGGGACGACGTTCGCGCCGTCCGTCGGATGGCTCACCAGGCGCGTCGGCGTGGCGGTCGAGCCGTTCAGCGGCCCGCCGCTGGGAAGCTCGAGCTGCTCGAGCTGGGCCAGCCAGCGCGACGCCCGGTACAGCGCGTTCTCGCCCAGCTCGGGCTTCGCGGCGTGCGCGATCGTTCCGGGCAGGTGCACGTCGACCTCGACGCGGCCGCGATGCCCCAGCTTGAGCGCCAGCTTGCTGGGCTCGCCCAGCACGATCACGTCCGGGCTCGAGGTCTCGCCCAGCCAACGGGCCCCCAGTCCGCCGACCTCCTCCTGCACGACGCCGGTCACCGAGAGCGTGCCCTGGAACCCGTGCTGCGCCGCGGCGGCGGCCGCCACCGCCATGCAGGCCAGGCTGCCCTTCATGTCCGACGCGCCGCGTCCCCACAGCCGACCGTCGGCGATCTCGCCCTCCAGCGGAGGGTGCGGCCACAGCGACGGGTCCCCGATGGGCACCGTGTCGAGATGCCCGTTCAGCATCACCGTCGGGCCCTCGCCGCGCTCGAACACGCCGATGGCGTTGCCGGCCTCGTCGAGCCAGGCCCGGTCGAAGCCGAGTCGGTGGAAGGCGCCGAGCAGCACCTGGGCCGCCGGCCCTTCGCTGCCCGACGGGCTCGGAGCCCGGACCAGGGCGCGTGCCAAGTCGATCGTGGGGGTGTCGGCGTTCATGCCGGCATGGTACCCGCTCGCGTGCGACTGCCGGGAAGCGCCGCCCGCCGCAGGGCTATGCTTCGACCATGGGACTCGACGCCGTCGCGCCTGCGGCGCGCTCCTCCGGCTGGACCTGCTCGGCGTGCGACTACGTCAACCGCGACGGACTCACCTGCGACCGTTGCGGCGTCGCGCGGCGCTGGCTGGAGAACCCGCCGCTGGACCTGCCGCCGCAGCCGGGGTGGTTCGAGCGTCCGGCCGGCTGGCTGTCGCTGCTGCACGGCGCCGGCCTGGCGCTGGGCGCGCTGCTGCTGATCCGGCCCGAGACCGCTCCATGGCTGGCGCTGGCCCAGCCGGCCCAGGCGACCCAGGTCGCGCTGTCCGCCGCCGCGACGCTCGCGGCCGTGAACCGGGCCGCGACGGAGCGGCTGCTGCACGAGGTGGCCTTGGACGTGCCCGACCGCGCCGCGGCCGGTCGGACCCTCGTCGCCGACGCGCGCCTGGTGCCGTACGCGAAGGTCGAGCGCGCCAGCGTCACGTTGGAGCTCGTCGAGAACACCTACGAGCGTACGCACGGCCGGAACGGCAGAACGAACATCCGCACCCGCACGCGCCGCCTGGAGCGCTACCGGCTCGTGCGCGGCGCATCGCTCCCGGCACGCCGCGCGTCGCTGTTCGAGGCGAGCTTCGTCGCGCCCTACCCGTCGCCCGGGCTTCGCGACGTGGGGGCCGAGCTTCAGGCGTCCGTGCTGGGCGCGTTCG
>CAZHCI010000110.1:8814-9156 GCA_964530905.1 uncultured bacterium | reverse complement strand
TCGCCGTCGTCGCCCTGCTGCTCCTCGCCGGCTGCGGCGGCGGGCAGGACGCCACCGACGCCCCGGCCTCCAGCGGCGCGGAGCCCGTCGCCACCGCGGCGGACGACGCGCGACGGGTCGGGACCGTGACCCCCGAGATCGGGACGCTGCGCGCGAGCCGCTCGGCCAGCGCGCGGATCCGCGCGCTGCGGGAGGCCAGCGTGGCCAGCGGCGCCTCGGCGCGCGTGGCCGAGATCCTCGCCAGGCCCGGTGACGAGGTCGAGGAGGGCGAGCTGGCGCCGGGGCAGGGCGCCGAGCTGGAGGTAGGCAGCGGCATGCCGCCCCGGCTCGAACGGTCGAAGC
>CAZHCI010000110.1:2592-8804 GCA_964530905.1 uncultured bacterium | reverse complement strand
GGGCGAGCTGGTGATACGCCTGGACGACGACGCCGCCGCCTTGCAGGCCGACAGCGCGCGCCTGGCCGTGCGCCAGGCCGAGATCGACGTGGAGCGCGCCCGTCGTGCCAGCGAGGAGGGGGCCTCGCAAGCGCGGGACTCGCTCCGCGCGGCCGAGTCCAACGTCCGCACGCTGCGCGACCGGGTCGCGGAGGTCCGCGCCCTCGTCGCAGCGGGAGGCGCGTCCCGCTCCGACCTGAGCGCGCTCGAGACCCAGCTGGAACAGGCCGAAGCCACGCTGGGACAGGCCCAGGACGCCGTCGCCCGCGCCGAGCGGAGCGAAGGCGAGGACCTCGCCCTGCTCGAGCTTCAGCTGCAACAGGCCCGGGTCCAGGCGCGGCAGGCGCAGGACGCGCTGAGCGAGACCGAGATCCGCGCACCGTTCCCGGGCGAGGTCGTCGAGCTCTTCCTCGAGGAGGGCGAGTTCGCCGGCGCCGGTCAGCCGGCCTTCCGGATGCAGAGCCTGCTCGGTCGCGAAGCCGTGTTCGACGTGCCACCCGAGGACGCCGCGCGCCTGCTGGAGCAGGGCGAGGTGGCCCTCCGCTACGCCGGCCGCGACGTGGTCGGCACCCTCGTCTCCTCTGCCAGACCCACGCAGCAGCCCCGTCTCGTCGAGCTCACCGCCCGCATCGACGGCGAGGAGAGTCGTCTCATCCCGACCGGCGCGCTGGCCGAGGTCCGCTACGACATCGCCTTGGCCGACGGCGCGCTGGTGCCCTCCGGCGCGATCGCCAGCGAGGCCGGCGCCACCTGGGTCTACCTGAACCAGGACGGCGTCGCCACGCGCGTCCCCGTCGACGTGCTGGGCGAAGCCGGCGCGAGGGCGGCCGTCGACGGCGTCGACGAGACCGACCAGGTGATCCACCCCCGACCGCTGGACGTCCGCATCGGAACGCGGGTCCGGACCCAGCCATGAACCCGCTGATCCGCTTCTTCGTCCGTCGCTACGTGTTCGCGATCGCCATCTTCCTCGCCGTGGCGTTCTTCGGCCTGTCGGCGGGGACGAGGCTTGGCATCGACCTCCTCCCCGAGTTCGACATTCCGATCGTCGCGGTGAACACGACGTACGCCGGCGCCGGCTCGCAGGAGACCGCGGAACAGCTCAGCGAGCCGATCGAGGACGCCATCGCCACGGTCCCCGGCGTGACCGACGTCAGCAGCTTCAGCGGCGAGGGGTTCAGCTTCGTCATCGCCCAGTTCGCCTCGTCGGTCGACGTCGACCAGGCCGCGATCGACGTCAAGCAGCGCGTCGACGGCATCGTCGACGACCTCCCCGACGACGCCTCGACGCCCGTCGTGCAGAAGTTCGATCCGGGCGACCAGCCGATCCTGTCGCTGGCCGTCCGCGGCACCGGCATGACGCTCGACCGGATCGAGGCGATGGCCGAGGAGACGATCGAGCCGGCCCTGCAGCAGGTCGACGGCGTCGCCGACGTCGCGGTCGTCGGTCCGATCGCCCGCGAGATCCAGGTGCTGGTCGACCCCGCGGCGCTGAGGTCGTACGGTCTGAGCGCCGGCCAGATCGCGTCGGCGATCGGCGCCGGCTCCGCGACGCTGCCCGCCGGCACCCTGACGGTCGGTGGCGAGCGGATCCTGCTCTCGGTCCGTGATCGGCCCGAGTCCGCCGACGACGTCGCCGAGATGGTGGTCGACCCCGCGCGCGGCCTGCTCGTGCGCGACGTCGCCCGGATCCAGGACACGATCGCCGAGCCCAGCGCGTTCACCCGCCTGAACAACGAGCCGGTCGTGCTGCTCGAGGTCCGCAAGGTCTCGGGCGCGAACGCCGTCTCGACCGCCCGTGCGCTCAAGTCCCGCCTCGGCGACCTGGAGCTCCCCGAGGGGGTCTCCGCCACCGTCGTCGGCGACACCTCGGTGTTCGTCGAGAGCTCCGTGTTCGACACCTTGCGCGAGACCGGGCTGGCGATCCTGGCGGTGGCGCTGGTGGTGCTGCTGTTCGTCGGTCGACTCGGATCGACGTTCAGCGTCGTGCTGGCGATCCCGATCACGCTGCTGGGCGCGGTGGCGATCTTCGGTCTGTTGGGGTTCACCTTCAACACCGTCACCCTGCTGGCCATCACCGTCGCCGTCGGTCTGGTCGTGGACGACTCGATCGTCATCGCCGAGAACGTCGAGCGCTGGAGGCGGAACGGCGCGAGCGCCGTGGACGCCGTGTTCAAGGGCGCGGGCGAAGTGTCCGTCGCCGTGCTCAGCGCGACCCTGTCGCTGCTGGCGGTGTTCATCCCGATCGCGTTCCTGCCCGGACTGATCGGCCAGTTCTTCAGCCAGTTCGGCCTGTCGCTGGCGGCGACGATCTTCGTCAGCTACCTCGAGGCGATGTTCTTCCTCACCGTCCGGCTGGCGTACCTGCCCGACCCGCTGCCGCCCTCCTGGTCCAGCGTCCGCGCCTCGGCGACCAGGATCCGTGCCGACGTGCGATGGAGCGCACGCCAGTACCGGCGTCGCTGGCTGGCGCTGGCCGGGGTCGTCCTCGCCGGCGCCGGAGCGGTCGACGGCGCCCGGGGCGGCGCCCTCGCCACCGCGCTGGGCCTGGAGGCGGGCGCCATCGGCGCGCTGGCGCTCGGGGCCCTCGGCCTGGCGGTCGCCGCGGCGCTCCCCTGGCTGCTGCTCGCCGTCGGCGTGCCGACGCGCACCCTGGCGGCGGCGCTCGGCGCCACGCTGCGCAACGCGCACGAGGGGACCGACGCCGGCGTCCGCTGGCTCCGCGAGCGCTACGCCGTGGCCCTGAAGGCGATCCTGACGCCGCGCGCCAGCACGACCGTGCTGCTCGTCGCGGTCGCGCTGGTCGCCAGTCTGGGATGGGTCGTGCCTCGCATCCAGTTCAACTTCATCTCCCCGGTCGACGCCGGCGCGGTCGCGGTGAGGATCGAGATGCCGCCCGGAACGCCGCTGGAGCGGACCGACGTCGTCTCGGCCACGGTCGAGCGCGCCGTCGCCGACCACCCCGCCGTCGAGAACGTCGTCGCCACGATCGGCAGCGGCGGCCTGCTCGGGACCGACAACGCCCAGCTGGCGACCATCACGCTGGAGCTCGTGTCGCTGGAGCAGCGACGCAGCTCGTCGTTCGAGGTCGCCGACGAGCTCCGGCCCCGCGTCGCCGAGCTGCTGGCGGACGTCGCGCCGGAGGCCGACGCGACCGTAGGCAGCGACGACGGAGGCGCGGTTCCGGTCGAGACGGGCCTGTCGCTCAGCCTGCAGGCCAGCGACCTGGACCTGCTCCGCGAGCGCGACGAGGCGGCCCGCCGCGTGATGCGCGACAGCCCGTCGCTCCGCAACGTCGCCTCGTCGCTCGAGGGCTCCGTGACCGAGCGGGTGTTCGACCTCGACCGGACCGCCCTGGCGGGAACCGGGCTGACGGCGGCCGAGATCGGCGCGACGCTCCGGACGTACAACGTCGGCACGCGGGCCGGCGATCTCGAGGCCGGCGGCGAGAACGTCGGCATCGTGGTCCGCGCCGATCCCCGCTTCATCGCCGACGAGCAGACGCTTCTCAGCCTCCCGATCTACGCCCCCGCGCTCCAGAGCTGGCTGCCGCTCTCCGAGCTGGGCCGCTTCCGCGTCCAAGCCGGGCCGGTCGCGATCGACCGCGCCAACCAGGCGTACGTCGCCACGCTGACGGGCGACATCGTCGACGGCGCACCGGGGCAGTTCCAGGTCCGCAGCGAGATCGAGGAAGCGTTCGCCGCCGCGGGCGTCACCGACGAGCGCGTCACGGTCGGCACCGGCGTGGGTCCCGACCTGCTGGGCGACCTGGTGTTCTACGGTCCGCTGGCGTTCCTGCTCGCGATCGCGCTGAACTACCTGGTGATCGCGAGCCAGTTCAACAGCTTCAAGTACCCCCTCTACCTCCTCGCGACCGTGCCGCTGGCGCTGGTCGGCGCGTTCTGGCTGTTCTTCCTGACCGGCAGCGCGCTGGACGTCATCAGCGTGCTGGGGGTCGTGATCCTGATCGGCCTGGTGACGAAGAACGCCATCCTCCTCCTCGACGTGGTGATCACCGGGCTCGAGGAGGACGAGACGCTGGAGCGCGCCCTGGTGCGGGCCGGGCGCCTGCGGCTGCGACCGATCCTGATGACGGCGCTGACCGTCGTGATCATCAGCGTGCCGCTGCTCCTGGGCCTGGGCGAAGGCTCGGAGTTCCGCAAGCCGCTGGGGCTGGTGATCGTGGGCGGCGTGGTGTCGTCGACCTTCCTGACGCTGTTCGTCGTTCCCGCGGCGTTCTACCGGTTCGAGCGGCACCGCTTCGCCGGCGAGCCGGCGTCCACCGCCCGCGACCTGCCGCCCGCACGGTCGGGCTCGCCGCGAAACGAAGGTGCGGCGCCGGGAGACTGATCCTGGAGCCCTTGCTCCGCTCGATCCCACGGCCCGGCGCAGCGACGTGCCGGGCCGCGAGCGTGTCGTCACCGTGAGGCGAAGCGACCGACGGGACCGGTACGCTCGGTGGCGAGGAGCGTACGTGCGACCCCGCACGGCGGTCGGTCGCACGATCGGGTACCGTTCCTCCGTGGAGGCGGAACGGTGAACACCCCCCCGACGATCATCCAAGGCGGCATGGGCGTCGCCGTATCCGGCTGGAGACTGGCCCGCGCCGTGTCGCAGCTGGGCCAGCTGGGCGTCGTGTCCGGAACGGGCATCGATACCGTGCTGGTGAGGCGCCTGCAGGACGGCGACCCGGGCGGGCACGTCCGCCGCGCCGTCGAGCGCTTCCCGGTCCGGGACGTCGCGTCGAGCCTGATGGACCGCTACTTCCGGCCCGGCGGACGCGAGCCCGGCGAGCCGTACCTGCGGCTGCCCCTCGCGACGGTCGAAGGAAGCCGGCTGCAGCACGGCGCCCTCATGCTCGGGACGTTCGTCGAGACGTTCCTCGCCAAGGAGGGGCACGACCGACCGGTCGGCATGAACCTCCTGACGAAGATCCAGCTCGCGACCCTCCCCAGCCTGTACGGAGCGATGCTGGCGGGCGTGGACTGGATCCTGATGGGCGCCGGCATTCCGATGGCGATTCCCGGAGCGTTGGACCGGATGGCGCGGAACGAACCGTCGTCGCTCCGCATCGACGTGGTCAACGCCGAGCGCGGCGCCCCTCCGGTCGATACCGTGTTCGACCCCGCCGAGTTCGGCGGCGACGAGCGTCCCCCGCTTCGCAGGCCCGGCTTCCTGCCGATCGTCGCCTCGCACTCGCTGGCCAGCATGCTGATCAAGCGCGCGTCCGGCTCGATCGAGGGGTTCATCGTCGAGGGGCCCACCGCAGGGGGGCACAACGCTCCGCCGCGGGGCGGCAAGACGTTCGACGAGCTCGGCCAGCCGGTGTACGGCGAGCGGGACGTCGTCGACTTGGACAAGCTCCGTGAGATCGGCCTGCCGTTCTGGCTGGCCGGCGGCACCGGCTCGCCCGAGGGGCTGCGCGAAGCGCTGGAGCTGGGCGCCACCGGGATCCAGGTCGGCACGCTGTTCGCGTTCTGCGACGAGTCCGGACTGACCGAGGAGATCAAGCGCGACGTGCGCGAGCGGGTCCGGTCGGGCCGGGCGACGGTGCGGACCGACCCACGCGCCTCGCCGACGGGCTTCCCGTTCAAGGTCGTCTCGCTGGAGGGCACGAACTCCGAGGCGGACCGGTACGAGGAGCGGGGGCGGGTGTGCGACCTCGGCTACCTGCGCGAGGTGTACCGGACGCCCACGGGCGAGCTGGGCTACCGCTGCGCCTCCGAGCCGGTCGACGCGTACGTCCGGAAGGGCGGCACGGTCGAGGACACCGTCGGCCGCAAGTGCCTGTGCAACGCGCTGCTCGCGGACGTCGGGCGGGCTCAGGTCCAGAAGGGCGGCGAGGTCGAGCGTCCCCTGGTCACCAGCGGCGACGACCTCACCCACCTCGGGCGGTTCCTGCCGTCGATCACCGCGTCCGAGAGCTACACGGCGGCGGACGTGGTGCGCTACCTGCTCGGACGCTGACCGCCCCGCGCGCGCCGCTCGGTCCGTGCACCGCTCGGTCCGTGCACCGCTAGGTCCGTGCGGCCGCGACGCACGCGGCTGCGCCTCGACGCGCCTCGACGCGCGTGGATGCGCTCGTGCGCGCTTCGATGCGCGAAACCCCGCACCGCACGATGAGAATCGCGTGATACCATCGCGCCGTCGGTTCGCAACCGGTCCTCGGACCG